>JBBKWS010000001.1:0-2609 GCA_037969075.1 Bdellovibrionales bacterium
TTAGATTTTCTTTAAATCCAATATATTTATCTTTTAACAAGCTCACTTCTATTCCCTTCTACATGTTCTTATACATGTATGCCGAAACAAGTGCTCCGCACATTATACGCAAAGCACAAGAATTACAAGACCTCTGGTGCTAAAGAGATGATTTTTACGAACTTTTTAGCACGCAATTCTCTAGCAACCGGTCCAAATATACGAGTTCCAATTGGTTCTTTATCAGCTTTGATTAAAACAGCTGAATTATCATCAAAACGAATCGAGCTGCCATCTGGCCTACGAATCATTTGTTTAGTTCTAACTATAACTGCCTTAGCAACTTCACCCTTCTTAACTTTAGCGTTAGGAAGCGCGTCTTTAATAGAAACCACAATAATGTCGCCTACAGCAGCCGTACGTCTCATAGATCCACCAAGAACCTTGATACACATAACTTCTTTAGCTCCAGAATTATCGGCAACTAGCAGTCTACTTTGCATTTGAATCATGGCCTACTCCTGCACCTTTGCTGCTTCTAGAATTTTAACTAGCTTCCAGCGCTTTGTTTTACTTAGACGACGAGTTTCTTGTATCAAAACTTTATCTCCAACTTTTGCTGTATTCTCTTCGTCATGCGCCTTAAATACAGAGCTCAAACGAAAGTACTTTTCATATTTCGCATGCTTTTTTGTACGAAATATCTCAACAGCTATCGTCTTAGACATTTTTGAGCTAGTTACAGTCCCACTTACTTGAACTGCTCTACCACGTTTTGTTTCGTTTTGTGTTTCAGCCATATATTACCCTTTTACCTTAATTCGACTTCTGACGAATTGCTGTTTCAATACGAGCTACATCTCTTCTTAAGAAACGTATCTCAAGAGGATTACCCAACTGACCAAGCGAGTTTTTAACTTCAAGTTGAAAGAGATCCTGGCGAAGTTGCTTCGATTTCTTTCTTAATTCATCTTCTTTTAAACCACTAATATCTTTAAATTTCATACTACGACTCCCTACTAACAAAACGAGTCTTAACTGGTAGCTTATGTCCAGCTAATCTAAATGCTTCCATCGCTTGCTCGCGGCTAACACCATTTATCTCAAATAACACTTTACCTGGCTTAATATTACAAACCCAATACTCTGGATTACCCTTACCACTACCCATACGAGTTTCAGCAGCTTTTTTAGTAACAGCTTTATTAGGGAAAATACGAATCCAGACTTTTCCACCTCTTTTAATATAACGATTGATCGCTACACGACTTGCCTCAAGCTGACGAGATGTAATTCTGCCCATCTCTACTGCCTGCAATGCAAAGTCACCAAAATCAACCGAGCTACCACGATAGGCAAATCCTTTAATGCGGCCCTTATGCGGCTTTCTGTATTTTACACGTTTAGGACTTAGCACGACCCGCCTCCTCTTTTTTCACCGAAGGTAAAATATCACCTTTATAAATCCAAACCTTAACACCAATTAAACCGTAGGTTGTTAAGGCTTCTGATGTTGCATAATCAATATCTGCTCTTAATGTATGTAGAGGCACAGATTTTTCAGTATACCATTCAGATCTAGCAATCTCTGCACCATCTAAACGACCACCAACTTGAATCTTTATCCCACGCACTCCTGCTTTAATCCCTGAAGCTAGAGATTTTTTCAAAACTCTTCTCCAAGACATACGCTTTTCTAATTGCTGAGTAATTGTATCCGCTACTAATTGTGCGTCAGCTTCTGGCTTTCTAACTTCTACTATATTTAAAAAAACTTCAGCTTTAGTTAACGCCTGTACATCCGCTTTTAATGAATCAATTCCCGTTCCTTTTTTACCAATAACAACACCGGGACGAGCTGTAGCAATAATTATTTTAACTTTATTTGCAGCTCGCTCCATTTCGATTTTAGAAACGCCCGCATGTTTTAGTTTAGCTTTCAAATATTTACGAAGCTTGAAATCTTCATGTAAATACTGAGCATACAAATCGCCTTTAGCATACCAGCGAGAATCCCAAGTTTTATTAACGCCTAGTCTAAGTCCAATCGGATTAACCTTCTGTCCCACTAATTACCTCTCATCCAATACTACGTTGATATGGCTTAATTTTCTATTAAATGCAGACGCTCTACCCTGTGCTCTTGGTTTCCAGCGCTTTAACACCGGACCCTGATCCACAGATACAGATTTTACATATAAATTATCAATATCTATAACTTTTTTTTGTTCTGCATTCGCAACCGCAGATTCAATAAGTTTAGACAAAAGAGTCGCTGTTTTTTTATTAGTGTTTTTAAGAATCCTTAAAGCTTCACCAACATCTTTACCGCGAACAAGATCAACTACCAATCTTGCCTTCTGAGCTCCTACTCTAACGAAACGTAATTTTGCTTGTACTTCCATTTTCATCACCTATTACTTTTTTGCTGCCGGGGCTGCTGCTCCCGCTTTTTTATCACCATGGCTCGAGAAAGTCCTTGTAGGAGCAAACTCACCCAAACGATGACCAATCATATTTTCAGTTACGTAAACAGGAACAAACTTTTTTCCATTATGAACAGCAAATGTTAAACCTACTGCATCAGGAATAATTACAGAGCGACGCGACCACGTCTTAATCACTTTGTT
>JBBKWS010000002.1:0-11278 GCA_037969075.1 Bdellovibrionales bacterium
TCTCAATTCGCAATGGCTGCCGAAACAGCTGCTTACTACCGAGTTTGGCAAGGCTTTAAAAAGCAGGATGTATCTACTACTGAATTCATGCAGCTTCTTCCAAGCTTTATGAATCAAACCACTGATTTATACCAAAATGTTTTGAGCAATTATATTGTCGTAATCCCACCTATTAATAAGCCAAGTTTTATCCCTGATGAATTTGCCTTAGTAGCTATCAACGCCGAAGACAATTATCGTCAAATTAGACAAACTCCTGAGGGACAAAATTACTCTGATGCACATTGGGATGTTTTTGATAGAAACACCTCAAAAAGCGCAGCAATGAAAATGTTTTACTCTGAAAATGTAAACGAATTAGAGTCTAACACCGCCTACAATATACTTGAACAACCTGTGGATTGGTCAAAAGGAATCACAACCGTTTATATCGGCATAAAGAAATTAAATTTAGATTCTACTAACTACCTACAACGCTTACATCGTCATATAGATGCTGTAGCCAAGGCATATAAGACTATGGGCCTTAATGGGTATATCGTAATAGCTAACGATAACTACGAGGTTGCTTATATGAATTGGATATCACGAGAGGCTATGCAAACTGCATTTACTTCAAAAATTGGAGCCGAACTTAACTTGGATGCTAATGAAATTATGGATCTATTACAATTTCAAGAGGCGAGTCCTTTTAACAAATACACAGTTGAAGCTGACGCGGTTTACTCAACCATTAGTTATTAAAAATATGAAGGGCCGAAGTTGGCCCTTCTCATCTCTTATAAAACGTTAGACGCCATCTCGGCAAGTTGTGATCTCTCACCTTTTCTGAGTGTTACGTGAGCTGCGATCGATACACCCTTAAATCTTTCTACGCAATAAGTAAGACCCGAAGTAGAGGAATCTAAATATGGATTATCAATCTGATGGCAATCCCCTGTGAGAACAACTTTAGTACCTTGTCCTGCACGAGTAATAATTGTTTTAAGTTCATGAGGAGTTAAATTTTGTGATTCATCCACAATCAAATATTGATGCGGGATACTTCTACCGCGAATATAAGTTAACGGCTCAATGTTTAGTAAACCTTGATTTATTAACTCTTGTGTTCTACCAGCCGCTTTTTTATGTGAAGTATCTGCTCCCATTAAAAAATCAACGTTATCAAATATTGGCTGCATCCATGGATTTAACTTCTCATTAATATCACCTGGCAAATATCCAATATCTTTACCCATTGGAAAAATTGGTCGACTAACTAACAACCGTTGAAACTTACTTTCATCTAAAGTTAAAAGTAGCCCTGCCGCGAGCGCTAATAACGTCTTACCCGTTCCGGCTTTTCCAACAAGTGATACTAATTGGATGTCTGTATTTAGTAATGCATCTAAAGCAAAGCTTTGCTCCATATTTCTAGGGTGAACACCCCAGATATTATCATGAATCTTTAACGGTACCATTCCGCCTTCACTTTGCGAAAATCTTCCTAGTGCAGAGTGGCTCGGGTTATCTTTATTTCGCATAACAATGTATTCGTTTGGTACTAGTCTAAATGATTCATCTACCTGAAAAAATCTTTCAGTATAAAATTTATCGATCTCAGCAGGTGTTAACTCAAGCTCTCGGTAACCATCATACATATCATCGATATTAACATTATCTGGCTCATAATCTCTGGCCACCACGTTATAAATATCGGCCTTGATTCTTAAGTTAATATCTTTTGAAATTAGATCCACTTGGCAATCTGGAAATTGTTTTTTTAATGATAAAGCTGATGCTAGAATACGGTTATCAGCCTTTTGCAGATCAAAATCTACTGGCAAGACAGATGTATCTCTATCGGTCATAACAAACATTTTTGATTTAGCATTAGAAGGTTTTACGCCTTCTAAAAGTTTACCTTGGCCTCTTAACTCATCGATGAACCTAGAAAATTGACGAGCATTTCTTCCGTTCTCTCCAGTATCTCTTTTAAAACGATCGATCTCTTCGATTACAGAAACAGGTATATAGATATCTGCACCATCAAACTTAAAGATCGCTTGCGCATCAAATAAGATGACATTGGTATCTAGAACAACTTTTAACTTTGCTTCCGTAGTAGTCATCGGACTCCTTCATCGTAAAAGAGGACCATAACATTATGGTCATACTACTATTGGAGTCGAAGATACCTCTTAAGTACATAAAATTTTTGGCTTTTATGCCTGGCAATAGAAAAGAATCGTGAGTTTCTGGTGATTGTGCCCTTAGCTGTTGACTCCCATTTTATTTCAGAGCCTAATTTTATAAACATTTTTTTTAAGGAGTAACTATGAAAGCACTTGTTCTAATTTTTAGTCTATTATCTGTGCAAGCTTTTGCTTGCCCTAATTTTACGGGAACCTACACTTGCCAAGATGAAGAGACAGGATCTTATCAAATGGATATCACACAAAGAAATATTTCTGGTGGCACAGTCTACACTTCAGTTGAAAACGGAGAAACATATGAGTTCATTGTTGATGGAAAATCTCATGTAGCTGATCCTGAGCAACCAAATGTTGTTTATGTAGCAAATTGTTCAGGTAACATTGTGAATTCAGTAACTAGTGGCCCACTAGAAGAAGACGGACAAACCGTAGGATCAATGAAAGCCATAAGTGAAACGTTCTTAAGAGGTAACGACTTAGTCACTAAGTCAAAAGCTACTATTATTTACGGTGATCAGGAGTTTCAACAAGACTACGAGTCGTCTTGCTCTAGAAACTAAGTATCGACATAATTAAAAAACCGGCATCCAGCCGGTTTTTTAATTTCTGAATGATTCAACTTCCTAATGCAGTGTGACCCGAAAAAGGAAGCAGGTACCTATCTAATTTTCGACACTGTGACATCTCCATGATCTGTTTGTAAACTAGCTGTTACCGTCTCTAAAAATGCTACAAAATGTTTTAATGCTTCTGCGTTTGTAGTATTTTTAATAAACTGTGAACCGTGTCTAACTACACCTTCATCATGAATCTCTCTAAAATTAGAAACTCGTACCGTAAATGGCAGATAGGTGTCTTTTGATAGATAGAGTCTCATTGCGAACTCTTCGCCCATATTAAAATGGCCGGCTTCAAAATCCATATCAAAGGACAAGCCTCCCTCGGCTATGTCATATACACTTACCTTCTGAAGACCTTTGCCCGGAATCAGTACATAGGCGCCGATAAACTCGGCTAATATTGTACGTTTTACTTGGCGTCTTTCTTCGGAGATAACTTCCTGTCTTCTCACCGTCATATCCACAATAGTGGCTTTGCCGTCTTGGCTTACGTGCGCGTTCTCACCTGATAATTGCTCACGTCGGCGGGCAGTCATATCGATAACGTTACTTTTTTGCTGCATAATCCCCCCTAAGGACTAACTATCTTATCGGCGAAATGTGTCTCAACTTTAGCCATTTCGGTGTTCATATTGCCAATTGCGTAAAAATGAGGTAGATTTATTAAACATATGTATTATCAGACACTTATAGTCAGTTTATTCATCCATCTAGCCCTCTTCCTCTGGTTCTACGGCCAGTCTAAACCGCTTTATTTTGAGATGAATAAAGACAATGTAATAGAGCTCACAATCAATCCAGGTGACGCTAAACAAGTGACTATGTTTGCTGAGGCTCCCGAGCTAGAGGTAATGGATAAAAAGAAAACCCCTTTCTTATCTAAGGAGTGGCAAAGGGTCCCTAAAGAGGCCATCGCTCGTAAAAATGGTAAAACCGAAAATCGCTCCCCGCGCACAGAGGTTGCTATCAAAAATAAGCAAAAAGCTGAGGACAGCGAAGACCCCAATGACCTTCATAATATGGTAAAACCAAAACCTATAGATTTATCTAAGTTGGGTGGCCTATTTAGAAACACCGGTGAATCTACAAGCGGCGAGAAACTATTTAAAAATATCGATATAGGAGATTTTAACTCTATTAATACAGATGAATATACCTTTTATTCTTTTCACGAAAGAATCAATGACCGTATACGCATACGTTGGGTAAACAGAATCGAAGAAACTCTGGCTGAGTTCAAACGTCGTGGCGTAATTGGCGCCCTCAAAAAAGGTGAAAATACTACGATGATTGAGATCAGGCTAGATAAGAACGGTAACTACTTAAATAGTGTAATCATAAAAAGCTCTGGCATTAAGTCATGGGATGAAGCTGCCGTACTAGCCTTTCAAACAGGGGCGCCATTTTTAAACCCCCCTACAGAGCTTGTAGAAAAAGATGGAGTCATCCACTTGCAATACCGATTTTCAGTAATGTGGGACCCGAAATACATCAATCAAATTCACTAGGAAATTCTTTCCTATCCGTTACGCTAGAAAAGCTTTAATCTGCTGAGACTTATCAATCATTTTGGTATTCTATTACAAATGAAGTACGTCGTCCTTATTCTCTTATTTTCAGTCAATGCTATGGCAGGGTTTGTCGAAGTGGGTGCATCTGCTAACCTACGTGAAAGCTCGGTTGATAAAGATAATACTTCTGTTACCCGAAGTGTAACCGGCTCCATTGCGTATTACTTTTTTGAAAATTCAGCAATTGAACTTAGCTATACCCAAGGTTATGTAAAGACTGAAAGCTTTGCAACCGTAGGAGGCACAAGCATGCCCTACACGCAAATTGTAAACTATGAAATGATTGGGGCTGATTTTATCTTAAGTTTTGGCGATAAAAAGGACATTCTGCAGCCTTATATAAAAGCCGGGGTTGCCTATCAAGAAAAAGATATTCAATTTGAAATCAGTAGTTCAGAACCAACACTTCAAAAAACGACTGGTGAATACCTAACAGGTGGTATAGGCTTTAAGTTTCTAATTGGTAAGAATTGGGCGCTAAAAGCTGGCTACGATATGTGGAAGGGGCCATTGGGTGAAGAACAGCAAACCACTGACACTGCTGTCCGTGTCGGGATTTCTTTTATTTTCTAATATAGCCTGTATTCCCTTTGGATATTACAACAGACTCGCACAGCACCAAACCTATATACTTCGTGCAAAAGTTTCTATCGATTCTGTATTAAACGACCCCGTCACCACTGAAGATGTGAAAAGTAAGTTACGCTTAGTTTTAGAGGTACGTAAATTTGCAAAAGATACTCTTGGCTTAAAAGTAGGATCTAACTATTTGGACTATGTTCCGTTAAAAGAAGATGCCGTCAGCTTTGTTGTGAATGCCGCTGAACCTTTTGAACTAAAAACATATACGTGGTCCTACCCTATTGTTGGTAAACTTCCCTACAAAGGCTTTCCCACGAAACTCGAAGCAGAGGCAGAAGCTAGTCTCATGAAAAAAGAAGGGTATGACGTATTTGTCAGAGGTGTAAGCGCATACAGTACACTAGGTTGGTTTGATGACCCTATATTTTCAAGTATGCTTAACCTATCAGATCAACGCTTAGTAGAAACCATCATACATGAAAGTGTTCACGCGACGATATTTTATAAAGATGATGCTGATTTTAACGAAAGATTAGCTACATTCTTAGGAACCGAAGGTGCTAAACTTTTTTACCAAGCTAAGCATCAAGATGACATGATCAAAACAATTGATGCCGAAAAGCAAGAACTACTAAAATTTAATACATTTATAATAAAAGAAATTAGTGATTTAAAGAAATGGTACGAAGATGTGTTATCAAAAATTGATTCTATGGATGAAAAGAAAACTGAAAAAAAACAGCGCTTGGCCATACTAGAACAAAAAATAATCAAGCGAGGATTTACAAAAAATAACGCTCTCCAATTAAACAATGCCAAGTTAATGCTATACTCAACTTACCAAGGTGACCGTGAGCAATTCACCAGGGTCTATGCTAATTTTAACAGCTTTCGAGATTTTATAGACCATTTAAAAACGATCAAAGAATCAAAAAACTTATTCGAACAATAATTAATGCTTATAATACCCCTTTATAATTGAGAAAAATATAGCTTTTACATATCTAGTAAATTGTAAAGATAATCATATTTTCAGCCATATTGCGATTCTTCCCATCTCAGAATAAACATATCTATCTCTGGGGAGGGGTTAAAATGAAGTTATATCTAATCGCATCTGCGTTGTTCTTTTTTAGTTCTCATGTCTACGCTCAACCAACACAAGAAGAAACACAAACACAAAAAGTGGCCAGTTACTGGAAAGCAGCTAATTTACAAGATAGCGAGATTAAACGATATATTAATGAGGCCACTTGCTCCTCGGACCAACAGGTCTACTTTGGCTGCTTTAGTGCCGTGTCTACACTGGTTGCAGCGGTAAATGAAAATGCTAATTTGATTTTATCACAGTTGCCAAGTAAACCTTGGGAGACAGGTGCCTTGATATCATACAGCAAATTTGAAGTTCGTAGCTTTAACCCCGAGTTATTTCCCAAAAAGAGAAGCCTTGAAGAACGACAACAATCCCTAAAAGAAGAGGAGAACGCTAGAAAATTAGTCGCTTCCTTATATAAGGACAAAAGTAATTCGCAAGAGTTGATTAAAATATTAGATGATAGCTTAGCAAAGTTAACCGTAGAAAAACGATCGCAAACAATTGCTATGGCTGTACAAAGCTACTTTGTTTATGGAGTAGATGCGCACGCTCACCTTCATACACCATCAGAACATCGGGACATGATGAATCCTGAGATCATTAATGAGACCTTTTACGGTATCGGTGCGACCTTAATGCAAAATGATGAGCAGATACAAATCACCGAACCTCTTCCAAACTCCCCTGCTTTTAAGGCGGGTATACAAGTTGGCGATGTTATCACTGGCGTAAATGGTGCTTCTGTTTTGGGTGAAAAACTTGACAAAGTTGTCGCAAAAATCAAGGGCCCAAAAGATACCAATGTACAACTAACCATTCAAAGAAAAGACAAAGAGTTAATTTTTAATATCACTAGGGGCGCTGTGACCGTTGAAAATCTTTCTACTCGAGTATTAGAAACTAAAAAGAAAGAGAAAGTTGTTTATGTTCAATTGCGAACATTTATGGAAAATGGTATTTGCAATAAGTTTATTAACACAATCGAAGAAAAATTAAAATCTGAGAATACGTCTAACTTAATCATTGATTTAAGAAATAATGGTGGCGGTCTAATGGATGAAGCCCTATGTATGGCAGGCGCTTTTTATCGTCAAGATGGACCTTTGTTGAAAGTATGGGATTTAAACCAAAATCGTTATGTACAAGAAATAAACTATAGTTTTAGCCGCTCGGCAGTGATGCAAATGGGCGCAGCGCAAGTACAAAACATTTCTTCTCTTTTAGGTGGCAAACAGGTCGTAGTTTTAATTAATGCAGGATCAGCCAGTGCTTCAGAAATCTTTGCAGGCATTATGCAAGACATGAATATTGGAATAACTGTTGGTATTAAGTCTTTTGGTAAGGCAACCATCCAAAGCCCTGGGTCTTACATGACTTCTGATAATACTGAACTAGTTATGTTTCGAACCATCGCTAGATTTCATTTACCCACAGGAAGAACAAATCAGATCTCTAGTATTAAAGCAGATGCCGAAGCTTACAACGAACCTAACCCTAAACCAGAACAAACATTTTTTATGCGAGAAGAGCAACTCTACTCCCATGCCGTTAGATCAGCAGAGAATAATTATGTAACACCGGCGGGCGTAGCAAATAAGATTTCAATTTGTATGAAAGACACAAATCCTGCTGCAGAGTATGATCGAGAAGTTCAAGGTTCAGGATATGCTGATTATCAAAAACTAGTAGCGACTGAGTTAGCGGCCTGCTTATAAACAGTTATAGCCTTTGACCAAACACCAGGGAGCCGACACGAATGATTGTCGCTCCCTCTTCAATTGCTAACTGAAAGTCACTCGACATCCCCATAGATAAGTCCAAGGAGTTCATATCGACCTTTAAAAGCCTAGCAAGATCTATGCGTATGCCATATAGATCACTAAAGCACTTTTTAATAACTGCTACATCACTAGTATTGGTAGCAATTGTCATAAGACCACAGATCTTTATGTTCGGCATATTTAATATCTCAACGACAAGATTTTGCCAATCCGCAGGATTAACACCACTTTTTGTGGCCTCCCCTGAGGTGTTCACTTCGATCAAAATATTTTGAACTAAACTTTGCATTTCTGCCTGTTTTTGAATTTCAGTGGCTAACGATATACGATCTACCGAGTGGATTAGGTTTACTTTTCCTACAATATCTCTAGCTTTGTTAGACTGAAGATGCCCAATGTAATCCCACTTAATCCCTTTGCCAGCCAAAGCTTCTTTCTTTTGTAGTAAATCTTGCACTCGATTTTCACCAAAGTAAGAATATCCAGCTTTGATAGCTTCTTCTAATGTGGTAGTTGTTATAGATTTGGTGGCTAGTAGCACCTTAAGGTGACCCTTAGGTCGACCACTTGCCTGCAAGGATATATCGATCTGCTCTTCTAATTGACGTAGATTATTTGCTAACATGCGTCCTACTATATTAAAGTTAGGACGCAAAATAAAGCAATTCTATCTGATTTTATCAATCTTTTCTAAATACTTTTGATGAGCTTTCCAAGTAGCATTTGACTCGTCACTTGCTACCTCTCGTTTTTCACTGTCATCTTTCTCAACATGAGAACATGCAACAACAACATTACTCGTGAAAGTAATTAGTAGAATAAATAGTGCTTTCTTCATAACTCCCCCTATTCATCAAGGATGATTTTGGGCTTTCTGGGGCCCACTTCTGTTTTAGACTCTTTTTTAGGGTCTAGCATTTTCTCTTGAAGACGTTTTATGATCTCCATCTTAATAGTTAGATACTGCGAAAGCTCGGAATAGTTAAAAATTTTGGACATTTGTATTAATTCTTCTTGAGCTACATTATGATAGGCGTCAAGGGCCACTTTATATTTAGCAACCTGGGCTTTGGCACTGCTTTCTGTTTTCACATCTTTCATCTGTGCCAAGCTGGTGTCTATGTCTTGTAGAGCTTTTGCCTTTTTCTCGTTCAACTGACGAACAGTTGTATTAAATGCCTCTTCTTTTTCTGCGCTTAGCTTCATAGCTTCAGACATTTTCCATAAAAATAGCTCTTGAAAACGATCGGCCGCTTGCAATGGAAATGCAAACAGTAATACAAAAAAAACTATGCCTCGTCGCAGTTGCATGATGTAAACTCCCTAGAATATTTCTCTTAGGAAACGTTCTTTTTCGCTGTCTTGTAATTTAGCTAGTCTTCTATTCATTAATCCTAAATACATATCTTCTTTGGTCTGATAACTAATTATTGTCTCAGTAACATCTTCATTTTGTAGCGCCGCCTCTGTTGCCAAGGTATCAATTTTTGCCACTAATTGATTGTCAGTAATAAATATTTTTGTCTCTTGCAATAAGTGGTAACTTAAAAACACCATTAAAAATATGGCCGCAACTTTGGCTAGACGCAGCCATGATTGCTCTTGTCTTTTTTCTTCAACCTGATCAATGCGACCCATAATTTGCGTATGCATCTTACGCAGGCGAAGATCGTCAATACCCTTATCAGGCTCTAAAGTTGTAAGCAGCAGTTTTTTAAACTCACTCATAATTTGCCTCTTGCGGGTTTACTTCTAGTATTTGGTCTTCTTGATCAATAGCGGCCAACCAAGAACGCATACTTTCATCATTTTGAAACGTCTCTTTTAACTTCATAAGGGCATGGCGATAATTTGCTTTTGCCGTATCATAGGGGCACTTCATAATTGTGGCAATTTCAGCAAACGCTAAATCCTCAAATGCACGAAGGTGTAAAGCCGTTTTTTGTCTGTGCGGCAATTTGTCTATCTCTTCCGTCACTCGCTTCTTAACCACTTCAAGTATAAGAGCTGACTCTGCTTTTGCCGTTTCACCTAACTTTAAATTATCAATAGAATAGGAAGCTTTTTTTGTACGCTTTAGCTTGTTCTTCGCCAAGTTAATGGCAATACGATATAGCCAGCTTTTAAAGCTAGAGCGTTCTTCGAAAGTATGTATCTTCATATAAGCTCTCACAAAACTATCCTGGACAACGTCCTCAGCAATATCCTCACTACGCATAAATCGCACTAAAAACTGATATAGCGGCTTCTGGTGACGGATCACGAGCTCACTAAACGCGAGCCTATCTCCATCTTTAACTTTTCCCACAAGCACGATATCTTCTAACGACTTCATGCGCCCCCACCTTAGACTAGGTATTTTACTATCCGGTTAATTTTTTTTCGGTTATTTATACTGATAGTTGAAGCTTTGAGTTGCTGTTTTTGAAAGAAACAGTGAATATAGGCATATAAAATTTACAAGGAGATCCGTATGATCAAGATATTAACACTTTTAATCACTTTAGTTAGCTCACTTGCCTTTGCCGAAGGTAATTTTGAAGAAAACAAGACAAGAACTCTTACATTTATTGGTGAAAGGGAAGCCACTATAGTGGCACATAAAGCCTGCGTAGAAAAAGCCACCAAACAAGAAGAACTAAGAGACTGCAACAAGGCACAAAGAATGGCCGCTATGAAACAAAAGCAAGGTATGAAGCGCGAGAAAAAAGAAACCAACTAACAATATGTCCTTCTAACTTATAATAGAAATATAGTTAGAGGGCTCACATTCGTTGTAGTAAACGAATAATATTTACATGTTCCCATCTTTACTTATTAGTAAAATGATTATATCAGAATGGCCTACAGTAGTCCGACTGTAGACTTACTCTATCACTATCTCTATAAAGACATAACCAGGAGATATAATGAAAAAAACAATTATTTCTATATTACTACTAACTTTTACTTCTATAAGTGCCCCTGCAGCAGGCCAAATAGAAACATACAAATTTCATGCATACACTTGTGAGGGCGAAAAGTTAACTTTAAAAGTTTTCGTTAAAAGCGAAGACCTTTCTAACGGCACAGAAAATTCTCTTAAGTACATCAACACTGAGATAGATGTTTTGGCAGAGGATGGCTCGCTAGCAACTCTTTCTGCTACAGCAAAAATTAGCCCCAATGGTTTAGAGTTAAAAAAATATCTAACAAGAGCTCTATGGGATAAAAAAGGATTCAAAATCAATCTAAAATATCCACCATTTGACATAGAAAACATGAATGCCTCAAGAGACCCTCTTCCAGTAACAATTACTGCGTATGATGGCAGTAAGTTAGTTTGTAATATAGAACCACTGTATCTGTCTTTACTTGGTATGTGGTCTAACAGCCTAGAAGAATAAAAAAATTTAATTTAGAAAAATAAAGGCGTGAGTTACTGACCCTGTAG
>JBBKWS010000003.1:0-20089 GCA_037969075.1 Bdellovibrionales bacterium
TCCGAACTCAGAAGTTAAGCCCGTCAGCGGCGATGGTACTGCAGGGGAGCCCCTGTGGAAGAGTAGCACGATGCCAGCTTTATTTTTTAACCCGATCGAAAGATCGGGTTTTTTTTTGCCATTACAGCATGACAAGTAATTGCCATTTCGCTTTAATAACTAAAATTTTAAGGAGGATAAATAATGTTTAGATCACTTGTTGTTTTACTAAGTCTACTTTTTATTTCTTGTGCAACTTCATATCAGAAAACAGGATTCTCTGGTGGCTATTCTGAAAAAGAAATCAAAAAGGATTTATGGAAAGTTACATTTGGCGGAAATGGTTTTACCACAAAAGACTCCGCTCAAACTTACTGGTTATACCGTGCTTCGGAACTAACTATAGAAAAGGGATATGATTATTTTGAAATCCAAAACACATGGATTGGTGGTATTCCGCTTTGGAAGGAAAATTTAAACTTCATCATGGTTGCCCAAGTGATATATATTCCGATGGCTGATGTTTATAAACCAGTAGTAGAGCTAGACATTAAGCTTTATAAGAAACCGTTTCGCCCTAAGGCGCCTAAAAGTTTTGATGCTAAAAAGTTACTATCCACGCTTGATCCTTATGTAAAGGGTAAAAAATGTAGTGATAATAACGTATGTGCGCATGAAAAGACCTATTTGAAATAGCCCAAAGTCCAGCATTCTTTGTTTTTATTGGAATCATCTGACGACTATTAGAAAATAAAACTTACAGAGGTGAATATGATTTTTTCTATTTTTTTAAGTCTAATGTTACAGTCGCCAATGCCATCTTATGCTCAAGACGATGGAGAGTTTGAAATTGAGGCAGAGCACATTGAAATAGAGGATTTAGAAGAAGAGCAAAAGGTTGCACAAGAGCAAGCTCAGCAAAAAGAAGATGAAGCGAAAAAAATGGAGCAAGAATTAAAAAGTGTAAAATCAGAAAAAGAAAAAGTTAAAAAGAAAGCCGAGATAGATATTAAAAGAGCCGAAGCTCGTAGAATGAAGGCCGTTGTTCGCGAAGGCAAAGCTAAGGATGAGACTAAAAAGTTAAGACTTGAGATTGAAAAAACTCTTAAAAAGGTTGCTGATACAGAAGCGAAAGCAAATACAGCTGAAGATAAATTGCGCGCAACAGAAGAAGAGAAGTCCCAGACGATATCTAAGAGAAAAGATGCAAATGGTCGTTTAGCTGATGCGCAAGAGAAGAAAGCAGATTTAGAAAAGAAAATAAAAAAACTTAGAGAAGAAGTTAAAGTCGAAAAGGCTGCTGCGGTAAAAGCTGAAGCCAATGCGAAAAATGCTGAGGCTGTCGCTATTAAAACTGAAAAGCTAGCTAATAAAGAAGAGGCTATAGCAAATAAAGCTACGGCTGCGGCTGAAAAAAGAGCAGAAGCTGCTAGAAAAAGAGAGTCCGCTGCAAAAGCAAAAAAAGAGGCTGCTGAAAGAAAAATGAAGGCGGCAAAAGAGAGAGCTAAAAAAGCCAAAAAGGTTAAGTAAAATAAATCTCTTGAAATATGTGGGCTTTTTCAACACCTTTAATTTGTAAAAGCTCTTTAATTTCTTTTATCATTTCACCATTTCCACAAAGATAAAAATCGGCATTGTCCCAAGTGGCATGGTGATCACGCAGGAACCCACTAACTCTTCCTCTAAAACCTTTCCAACTAGGACCAGCTTGAGACACGCACGGTTGCCAAGTAAGACCTTTGATTTCCTTAAAGTATTGGTCGTATAATACTTCATCTTCACTTCTTACGCCTAATAAGCAGAGAGCTTCAATAGGTAGTTTTTCGTAGATCGAAAGACTATTTAACATAGAGTAAAATGGCGCAATTCCAGTGCCTGTCGCAATAAATACAGGGTATCTATCTGGTTCGGTTTTAAATGTAAATTTGCCAAAGGGCCCAGAGCATTGAATGACATCGCCAACTTTTAAGCTTTTTAATTGAGGCGTACCTAGTCCGTCAGCCACAAGCTTTATACATAACATTACAGATTTTTTTTCGGGATTCGAAGCTATTGAATATGACCTTTTTATTGTCTTACCTTCTTGTCTAGGATCTGGAAGGGCAATTTGTAAAAACTGACCGGCAGTGAATGGGAAGTCGATATCTGGTTGAAACTCGAGTTCGAATACAGTCGGTGTTATATTTTCATTGCGAATGACTTTTGCTGTAAATTTAAGTAGTTTGTTCATTACTTAGCAATATACTTTTAAACTTATCGGGGTCAACCTTTGTCAGTTTCTGAAGCGTTACATTGTAAATATGCAGGAAGATGTGGGGGGTGCCCACAAATAATGACGCCTTATAGTGAGCAAATAATAGATAAGCAAAAATTTTTGAAATCACATCTCGGTATAGATATAAAAATTCACACTGTGGATATTGGACATTTACGGGATCGCTGTGATTTAAGCCTTATTGAACGGGATGGAGAGAAAATATTAGGTTTATATGATATTGATAAAAAGATTATTTTAGATTTAGAAGAATGCCCGCAAATGAGTGAGTCTCTCTGGAGAGCAGTCAGTAAATTTCGCGCTGATTTACCGCCGATTACTTTAGGAAGCGTTAGAATTCGGGTTAGTCCAAATGGGCAAGTAGGAATTTGGTTAGATTTGCCGAATCTAACGGTTAAGGATCTACTTATTGAAAAAAGCTGGTTTGAGCGCACATTAAAATGGGCGTATGTAGAAATTGGGCAAAAGAGAAAGAAGTTAGTGTACGAAAATGGAAAGCACCAACTCTTAGAAAATCAGTTTGAGACTTGGTTTGAAACTTACATTGGTAAAACATTAGATCCATTTCCAATATATGGTTGTGTCGGTGGATTTACGCAGCCAGGGTTTCGTGCAAATAAGAAATTGATAGAAGTGATAGACTCTCTGTTGCCCGACAAAAAGTTAAATATTCTTGAGCTTTGTTCAGGATCGGGTAACTTTTCTATAAATCTAGCTTCATTGGGCCATAATGTCACAGCTGCAGAGGTGGATAACTCTTCATTAGAGGCGATGCAGTTGTCCTTAAATGAATTTGATAATAAAAAATTAATAGATATTCACCGAATTAATATCCACAGTAAAAGTCCTAAAATAAAAGACTTATTTGTAGATAAAGACCTTGTTTTAGTTGATCCTCCCAGATCAGGGCTAGGACGAAGTCTAGATGCTATGATGGAGTTGAAGGTGCTTCCTAAAAACTTTATATATATATCTTGTTATCCAGAGTCTCTAGCTCAGGATCTGCAAAAATTAGAAATTTTAGGATATAGATTAACTAAAGCAGAGGCTGTAGATCAGTTTCCTCAAAGTAAACACATTGAGGTTATCTGTTTATTAGAAATGCAAAGTTAAACTTTAAATCTATTAGGTTCAATACTGTCTACCCAACTTTTATAATTTTCAAATACTACATTGATTTCAGCGGGCTCTTGTACCGGCCCGATATGAACCATTAATTTTCCACGTTTTGCGAAACCTTGACCTTTAGGCCATAGCTTATTTGCGTTTTCTAAATATAAAAATAAAATGGGCGCGTGTGATTTTTGTGAAAACACACTTACTCCTCGTTTAAACTTATGTATATAACCATCTGGTGTTCTAGTTCCTTCTGGAAATAGAATCATCCATATTTCTTTTAGGTCTGTTAACATTCGCATGCAAAGACGAATAGCCTCTCCATTTTTACCTTTTCTATCTATTGGAATGGCTCGAATACAGTGTTTTGAAAAATAACTAATTACTGGATTAGAAAAAAAGTAATCCTTCGCAGCGGCTGAATACTGTCTATGCCAATAACGAAGAGGGATCGCAGCTGCGATAGATATAGCATCTAGATGTGAGGAGTGATTTGATATAATAATTAATTTTGGATACTTTTGATAGATCTCTTTAAAGCTTCCTTTAACCTCTAGCTTAATATAAAAACGAAAGAATATACGCTTAAGGAAGTATGCCCAAAGCCATTCTATAAGGCGTTCGAAGATAGAGGGGTTTTCACTAATTAGTGGTAAGTGTTGCAAATGCGAGGGAAGCTGGGTCCATTGTTTATTTTTGTATTCCCATTTTTTCATGTATACTTCTGGATAAGGATTAATGCGTAGTAATAAATAGGTGCAACATAAATTAGTCTGTCCATACGATCTATAATACCACCTCTACCAAAAATATAGGCTCCCACATCTTTAATACCTAAATCGCGCCTTAAGACTCCCATTGATATATCACCTAATCCACCAACTAGAGAGGCGATCAGACCAGCTGTGATCCAATAAATGTCGCCATCTACTGGTAAAATATTGCGAATTCCGCGCGCTAGTAAAAGTGTGCAAATAATTCCGATGACCATGCCTTCTAAACTTCTGCGTGGTGCTATCTTTTCGATATAGTTAATTTTACCGTATAGCTTACTCCAACTTAAAATGATCGTATCATAGAACTCAGTTAATATTACTATATATACAATGTATCTAGCGCCATCTTGCCACTTTGTAAGTATCGCAAGATGTAGGAATGACCAGCTAATAAAAATATATGCAATTACAGAAAGTGAAGTGAACTGTAGCATTCCTTTGAATTCATTCTTTAAAAGAGGAATTAAAAATACTAGGCCTAATAAGAACATGGGTAAGATATTGTACAGATAATAATATTCATAATGTATTAAGAAAATGGCGCCTATTGTCGCTGCGTATATTGTCCATGCAAATAAGTACTGCGTGTACAGCCCTGTCATTTTAAAAAATTCTTTGAGAGCCAGTAGAGCAATAATTGCAAAACCTATTAAAGGTATAGGGTAACTTAACCCAAGTATTATACAGACAATTGGCAGTGCACCTAACCAGGATAGATAAATCATCCAAGCTGTTTTTAAATTAACAGTACGTTTTCTAAATGGGAATAGAATAAGGCCAATAATTCCCATGTATGAAAATATACCTATAATTGTTTTTTGATATATAGGATCTAGCCATGCTCCTAAATATTGACTCATTTTTTTACCTCTATAGAATAGTCGCTGATTTTTTTATATAAGCTTGAGCGAGAAATTCCAAGTATTTTTGCGGCAGAGTCAATGTCACTATCTAACTCTAAAGCTTTTTCGATCACCTTTTTTTCATATTGATTTAATAAATTCGATAGACCAACATTAAGATCGAGGCCTTCTGCAGGAGAAGATAATAGTTTACCCCTGATAATAGTCTCTACGTCTTCGGCGCGTATGATTGGTAGGGGCGAAGAAAAGCATAGCTGTTCACAAACTCTTTTTAGTTCACGAATATTCCCTGGCCAATCATATTTTTTCAGTTGCTCAATAGCTTCATCTGAAAGCATTTTATTTCTTCTGGGCTTTTCATTCTCTAAAAAATATTTGGTAAGTTCTTTTATATCGTCAAGCCTGTCTCTAAGTGGGGGTAATATAAGTTTTTTACCATTAAGCCTCCACATTAAATCCTCTCTGAACTTACCTTCTTTTACCATCTTCTCTAAATTTTTATTCGTGGCCACGATCACTCTTGCCGTAACCTTGATTACATCTTTACCGCCAACGCGTCTGATTTCTCCATTTTCTAGAAAACGCAGTAACTTTGCTTGTAATGTAAGTGGCAGGGCCTCAATCTCATCTAAAAATAAATCGCCGCCGTTTGCTGCTTCCGCCAAGCCCATTTTATTTTGATCGGCTCCTGTGAATGCTCCTTTTACATGGCCAAAAACTTCTGATTCAAAAACTGCTTCGGGTAGGGCCGCTACGTTTACAGAAATAAAGGGTCTGTTATTATTTGAGCTATACAGTAGCTTTGATACTACCTCTTTGCCGGTTCCAGATTCTCCTTCAATAAGAATGGGACCAGGCTCTCCTGCTAGTTCGGCTATTTTTCGCTTTATCTCGACAGACTCTCTGCTGCTTCCGATCCACGGGATAAAGGATTGCGAGCTACGAACCGTGGCACTATTGAGTAAAAAGTGGTACTCAATTTTTTCTAAAATTAAATGAATTTCTTCGGTAGTTAAAGGTTTTGCTAAAAATCTTGTGGCCCCTGCTTTTAGACAATCTTCCATTAAGTCGCGATCTAAATTACCTGAGATTGTTACAATTTCAAGATTGCTTTGTTCTTTTGCTAAGTATCTTACTACTTTTAAGCCTTCCGGTTTAGTGATATCGCCTGTTAGATGCATGTCTACAAAAGCAGCATGAAAAAAATCCTTAGGTATATCTTCTAGTTTGTATACACTCGTCATAAGCCAATTTTCTGGTAATACTAAACGAATTGATTGATGAATCAAATCATCATCATCGACGACTAAAAGTTTTAGCTTTTGATTTGGCAAAGTAACACTCCTGTACAATAATATGTATGTCCTATATTATTTTTTCTCTTAGTAGATTAGTCAAATACTTGAAGGAATACGAATGAAGATATTATTACTAGAAAATATACATCCTAAAACAGTTGAAATTTTAAAAAATGAGGGCTTTGAATTAGAGTTATTAAAAACAGCTCTTAGTGAAGAGGAGTTGTGTCAAAAGCTAAAAGGGTTCCAAGTCCTTGGTATTCGTTCTAAAACCCAAATCACTGAGAAAGTCTTAACATCCTGCCCTGATCTACTAACTATAGGTGCATTTTGTATTGGTACTAATCAGATTGATGTTTCTACAGCATATCGCCAAGGGGTGCCTGTTTTTAATGCTCCATATAGTAACACTAGAAGTGTGGCAGAGTTAGTGCTTTGTGAAATCATAGGGTTGTCTAGGAAGCTATTTTATTTAAATATGCAGGCACAACAAGGCGTGTGGTTGAAATCTTCGTCGGACTCTTATGAAGTTAGAGGAAAGACTTTAGGAATCATTGGTTATGGACATATTGGGAGTCAGATAAGCGTATTGGCAGAGTCCCTTGGCCTACAAGTTTACTACTATGACGTTATCAAAAAGTTACCACTGGGTAACTCGAAATCTGTTTCAAACTTATCTGATCTATTAAAGATATCTGATTTTGTTACATTGCATGTTCCTGAGACAGAGCAAACTAAAAATATGATTGGTGAAGTTGAATTAGCTCAAATGAAAAAAGGAAGTTATTTAATTAATGCTAGTCGAGGAACGGTAGTTGATATTGAAGCTTTGGCACTTGCGATTAAATCAAAACATATTGCAGGCGTTGCTATTGATGTCTTTCCTCAAGAACCAAAAAATAATAACGAAGCATTTTACACACCACTTCAAGGTCTAGAAAATGTTGTACTAACTCCTCATATTGGTGGCAGCACAGAAGAAGCGCAGGAGGCTATTGGTATCGAGGTGGCTGATAGTTTTGTTAGGTTTTTAAAAAGAGGGGCCACGCTGGGTGCGGTTAATTTTCCTAATGTAGATTTACCAATGCTCCCAACTTGTCACCGAATTGTGAACGTACATAAAAACGTTCCTGGGGTGCTTTCTGAAATAAACAAAGTAGTGTCTAGCATGGGAATAAATATTAGCGCGCAATATCTATCAACCTACGCAGAGATTGGTTATTTGGTTATGGACGTAGACCAAGCGGATGCTAGACAGTTTAGAGATGAAATTTCTAAATTGCCCACCAGTATTAAAACTAGAGTGCTTTTTTAAAATAAAAACTTAAGCATCAAACATTTTTCCAGGATTTAATATAAGTCCTGGATCGAAAACTTTTTTTATTTTTTTCATGTAAATGATTTCTTCTTCGGATCTAGTAAAATTGAGAAATGATTTTTTACTAAGGCCAACTCCATGTTCGGCAGATATACTACCTTTAAATTTTTTGATAGTATCAAAGAGAGCTAAATCGGACTGTCTACATTTTTTGATGAAGTCATCCATCAGCATATCTTTAGGTTTTAATATACTAATATGCAAGTTTCCATCACCGATGTGACCAAACCAAACTACTTCAAATTCAGAATATTCTTTTTTATAAATTGCATCTATGGCCTGCATAAATTCAGGGACATTTGATATTTTTACAGACACATCATTTTTATAAGGAGTTGCAAATGCTAATGATTCAGTAATGTCTTCTCTAAAACGCCAGAAAATTTTAGCCTGCTCGGCACTTTGTGACATCACTCCGTCTACTACAAGGTTTTGTTCCATACATACTTCAAAGCATTTTAAGATATCTTCCTCTGCTGCTTCGGTGGTTTTTTCAACCTCAACAAGTAAATAGATGGGGGCATCTGTAGCCAGTGGTTTTGGTAGGCCAGTACTTTTTGCGACGTGATTCATGGCAATATCAGTAAACATTTCGAATGCCATTAGTGAAGTATGCTTTCTAAATAAAGAAAAAATCTTCATAACAGAGTCAAGATCAGGAACTGCTAGAAGTAATGATTGTAAATCACCGTGTGGATGAGTAAATCGAATCTCTGCCTCAGTAATAATACCAAGCGTACCTTCGTTGCCAATGAATAAATGTCTAAAATCGTAACCGGTAGCATTTTTAACAAGAGACTGATTGAGCTTTAATATTTCTCCATCACCAGTAACAACTGTTAGACTGCTAACCCAATCTCTTGTTAAGCCGTATCTTAATACTTTGATTCCCCCTGCATTGGTGGAAATATTTCCACCAATATGAGAGGAGCCGCGAGCCGCAAAGTCTACTGGAAACAGATAAGCCTTTTCTTGTAAGTGCTGTTGGAGAGCTTCAGTTATGACGCCCGCTTCTACATGTATAGTCATATCGAGTTCGTTGAGGGCGTGTATTTGATTCATCTTCTCTAAGGAGACCACCATCTCATTGTCTTTTGCGACGGCACCGCCACTTAAGCCAGTTCTTCCGCCTGATACTACTAGCTTCTGCTTGTTTAGATTGGCCCACTTAACGATTTTTTGTACTTCTTCAGTAGTCTTTGGGAAAAGAATAGCCTTGGGGTTTGGCTGATAGTACCTAGTCCAATCTTGGCCATATGTTTTTAAATCTTCTGTATTGGTTGATATTTGATCTGGATTTAAAAAATTCAGCAGTTTTTCCATAAACTTCTCCTGAGGAAAAGAATCTGCAATTTTATGATAAAATGCAAGTCGATGGTGTGGATTAGCTCATTGAGCTATAATGCTTTATAGGCATCTTCGAGTTTATTGACGAATTCAGTGGCTGCTGCATACCACTGTTTAGCCTTTGGTATCTCATATTCAGCCTGTTCTGAAATCTCTGAAAACACTGAAAAACCGTAGGTTTTGCCTGAACCTTTTATTTGATGGAATAGCTGTATTACTTCCTCTTGCTTTTTCTCAGTGATTTTATTTCGAATTTCATGGATTTTAAAATGAAATGTGTCTAGATATTCAAATTTTAGTTTTTCCATAATTTCATTTATATTCATGCAGCAGCATTCTCCTTGCTATCCATCTCATCGCGGTATTCAGGTATGGTAAAGTAGAATTCACTTCCTTTGCCTACCTCCGATATAACATTAATTTTTCCTTCATGTGCCTCAACCAATGCTTTGGCAATTGATAGTCCTAATCCTGTGCCCTTTACTAGTGGACGGTCAGGGGAGCTGGCTTGCCTAAATTTTTGAAATATTTTTTGTTGATTTTCTTCACTAATGCCAGGGCCTTGATCTTTTATCCGAATAAAAACTTTACCCTCAAAGATATCTGTTTGTATAAAGACAGAGCCTTGTTCTGGTGTAAATTTCATAGCATTACTTAATAGGTTAACAAGTACTTGTTGAATTTTATCAGCATCTACATTTACTTCAATTTCAGGTGAATTAACAATCTGTATGTGGACATTAGCTTTTTCTTGTAATCCTTTTAAGCTTTCGACAGATGAAATAAGTATTTTATGCAATGAGACCCAAGATTTTTCTAAAAAATAATTCTTTGCTTCAATTTTTGCTAAGTCTAGAAAGTCGTTAATCAATCGGATGAGTCTATTGGACTCTACTTCTGCGATGTCGATTAATTTTTTGACCTTGTCATTTAGGACGCCCATTCTTCCGCTCGAAATTAAGCCTAGAGACCCTTTTATGGAGGTCATAGGTGTTCTTAACTCGTGACTGACGATATTCATAAACTCAGATTTAGCTTGATCTAAGGCTTGTAGTTCTTCCATGTTTTTTATAACTTCTTCAGCCATCAATCGAAAAGATCTTTCTAGGTTTCCAATTTCATTATCTGGGGCTGTTGTAAAGCGATATGAATATGAGCCACTCATGAAATCATTAATCTTTTGAGTTAAATGAGCAATGGGGTTTAACATCTTTTTTTGCATAGATCTTAAATATAAGAAGATGTTTAAGATTTGCAGAATAAGCGCGCCAAAAACAATTAAAAATATTTGATCGCTTTTAGCTTCAATCATTTTCTCGTTATGGCTTACGTAAATTTGCTCATAACTCATAAGCTCATGGTATCTTCGCTCAAGTATAGTTTTATTATTGCTGTTGTAAGCTTGTATAAAGTTACTAATGTGGTTCGCTCTATCTTGTATTAGCGAGTAGGCACGAGATTTTTGTAATTCATAGCTAATTTTTTTTGAATATGGCTGAGTTCTAGCTTCAAATAATAATTTTGTTAACAGATTGTGACTATGTAAGCTATTTTTAGCGGAGACAATCTCTTTTGATAGGCTAAATGTGAAGTAAGTAGCGATTAGCATTAAGAATAATGCAACGTAGAACTGTAGCTGAAGTGATCTATAGATACTGTTCATTTATCGCTACTTTCTATGATCGCATCAATCTGAGCACATACTAAATTCGGATCGAAAGGTTTTTCTATGTAGCCAATGGCTCCTAGATCTTTTCCAGTTTTTTTTGAACCTTCGTCTGATTTTGCACTTAAAAAAATAATTGGCATATTGAGATTCAAGTCCATCTTCATTTTTTTACAAGTTTCGAATCCATCTAGTCTTGGCATCATGCCATCCAGGATAACTAAATCAAAATCTTGTCTTTGAACTTGCTCCAGAGCGGCAACACCATCTTCTACGACAGTAACTTGATGATTACCAATTTGCTCTAATGTTATAGACATTATAGTTGAAATGTTAATATCATCTTCTGCTAATAAGATTTTCATTTTTTCCTCAGGCCACTTCGGATCTAGATTTCTTAAAGATCCAAGCTCGAATTTTTGACAAATCTTTTTCTTGAACACCTAAGAACTGCAATTTGATGTTATATGCATGTTCTTTTCTACTTTCAATACAGCTTAGAACTTTCATTATGGGTTTATTTATTCCTATGTCATCAAACAGTGTGGTTTCTAAGTTTACCTTTAGGCCAATTGACATTTTCTCACTACAACCAAGCTCAAGACCAACTTCAGATAAGCTTAAGATCTCAATTTCAACAAGGAGCTTTGCTTTCGATAGAAGTTTAGCCGTTGCGAGTTGTACTGATGGGCTATCTACATTTTGATCTAATAAAATCTGATTTATTTTTTGAAGTAACAAAAAGGGATCTAGTGGTTTTACGATGTAGTCAGTGACGCCAAGTTTTACAGCAAGCTCTATGTCCTTTTTTTCTTTTCTTCCTGTTAAAAATGCGACAGGTATCGCCTTTAAATTTTGGGACTTTTTAATGGTTTGTAATAAATCAAAGCCACTATGCCTTGGCATGTTAGCGTCAGTAATAATAAGATCTATTTTTTTTGCATTTAGATGGTCTAATGCTTGCTCAGCATCCATAGCAGTAAATACAAAATGTCCTGCAGCGGACAAGACATGGGATCCTAGTTTAAGGATATCGCTGTCGTCATCAACTAAAAGTAAATTTGCCATTATGACCCCTCTTATTTGTATCGGATTGGGATGAGTCATAGTAAAGCATGGAAATTGATTTATGGACTATAATCTAGCTTTTAGGTGTGCCAATTGCTGTCTGTAACTCTCCGGCTTGAAACATCTCAAGTAGGATATCACTACCGCCAACTAGCTCTTTACCAATGTAGAGTTGTGGTATCGTCGGCCAGTTACCGTAGGCCTTAATCCCTTCTCTGATTTCAGGATTCTCAAGCACATCTATATGATGAAAATCGGCGCCAATTTCTTTTAATATTGCTACTGCGCGGGCAGAAAAACCACACTGTGGAAATGAAGGATTACCCTTCATAAATAATACGACTTTGTGAGCTTGTAAAATGTCTTCAATTTTTGCTTTAGTATCCATAGTTTTGATTCCTATATAGTTTTGGTTTTAATTGTAAGGGCATGTAGATCACCAGTAGCTAGCTCGGTCTGAAATACACCCATTACTTTTTGATGTTGCTGGATTCTAGTAAGGCCTTGAAATAACTGACTGGCGATTTCAATTTGAACTTTACTGGCATCACCTGACAGATCTACTACATTGATTGCAGCATTGGGAAAGTTTTCATGTAGGCGCTTTTCTATGTCTTGTATGTTCATGACCTATATATAAACAAAAAGCCTCACTTTATCTATAAGTTTGTAAAAAAGTTTTTCATAAAAGTGATCTTTAGGTTTTTGGGCGAAATAATGGAAAAAAAATCGACGAAATTCCTCAAAGAAACTCTAAGTATGAGGCTTTTTATCCTTAAACTTTCGTCTAGTCTTGACGATTAGCATTATGGGTAAGGAGCGTATATGAATAGGCGTTTAATAGGACCGATACTTATGATTTCCCTGGGTGTAAACCTTCTGTTTGGATATCAGAATTGTGGTCAGGTTGATCCGGCATTCGTGTTTAATGAAGATAACAAGTCTGAAAAAACGACTGATGTAGCAGATGCTACGGTTGTCCCAATGCCACAAAAGAAAGTTAAGCCGTATGTGTATGTTTCAAAAGTTAAGGTAACAAAAAGTGAATTGACTAGATTTCAAAGAAGCGTCAAATATGATTTTAATCTAGAGTTCAGATTGAAATACACTACTCAGTATATAGGTGTTGAGCCAGTACTAGTAAAGCCGCTACAAATTCTAGATTCTAAAAACAATACTCTAGCGAAGTTAGCTTTAGATGATGTGGAGTTTTTAGAGAAAGAATGTATAGAATCTATTGATAAAAATCAACAGACTTACTTTGACTGTCATTATTTGATGAAAGTTAGTAAGGGCTTAGATGTTGCGGCTACCAGTGCTATTAAACAAAAATACAAAATTGAAAACTCTAAGAAAGGCATAGAATTTGAGTTAGTTAATAGAGGAAAAACAATTGCTAGTAAGCAGTTTAAAACATCTATTAACTATATTGATAAATATGTCGCTCAGGTAAAATATACTGCAAAAAAAGCAAAAGCTAGGTTACCGAAGGTGGCGGTTAAGGTGAAATCTAAATCTAAAGGAAAGTCAGTGGCTCTTGATACTAAACCTGCAAAAAAATTATCATTAAAGAAAAAGATGATTGAGCCTGAGGTGAAGTTGGTAGAAGGAGTTTATTGCCATATTAAAGTTTTAAACCCACCACACCTTGAAATCCTTTCGGATGTTAAAAAAGTGGGGACTTACTACGAGGATGCGGAGACTTGCAGAGAGGTGGCTATTAAATTATCTAAAACCTATTGCAGTCATTCATTGATGGGTGAAATCGATATTAACTGGAGCCTAAAAGATAAACGACAAGAGGGTGAAAAAGTCCTAGATAAGAATATAGAGAGTATAGAGTGTGCCGGTTTAAATTAAGCTGAGGGGCTTCTTTCCTTCGTATAATTAGTATAAACCAATAAAATGCCTTTAAATAAAGCAAGAACTAGTGTAGTAATCCATTAATGGATTACTTTATAGCAGCACCTACAGATCATATAAAAAAACAGCGAAATATAGCAAGAGAGCTCAGGCAGACCCAGTGGTGGAAGCAAAAGCTTGGCTTGGGTATCTGCTACTATTGTGAGATGAAATTTACTAAAGAAGAACTTAGCATGGACCACGTTGTAGCATTGGCTCGTGGCGGATTTTCAACAAAGTCGAATATAGTTGTGTGCTGTAAGGATTGTAACAGCAAAAAAAAATATTTCACTCCCGCTGAGTTGGAGCTACAAAAGCTGTCTACTAGAGAAACAGAATAAAACCAAACTGCTCATCTCGTTAGCAACTAGTGTTTGAAACATCATTACCGCTTGCCAAGAATCAAAAATGCCCGCTTAATGAAAATTGCTATCTATTTTCTGTAAGGGGTTGAAATTGTCACAACAAAAGATTGTATCTAGTAGTACGGCAGAATATTTTGCAAAAAATCTACAGCAAGTAGGTTTTTCATCGCCTACAAAAGCCGTGTTAACAACTTTGAAAGAAGCTGTGGATAACTCACTAGATGCGTGTGAATCAGCTGGTATTTTACCCGAAATAATTATCTCAATACAAAAAGTAGGCACTGGTTCACAAAAAAATACTGATTTAGTTGAAGTGACAGTTGAAGACAATGGCCCGGGGATTGATCCAGATGATTTAGCTCGTGTTTATGGAGAGTACCTTGCGTCATCCAAATTTGGAAAAGGGCAGTGTTCGCGTGGACAACAGGGTATTGGTATTTCTGCGGCCACCACTTGGGCGCAATTAACGAATGCAAAAGGTGTTGTGGTAACGTCTAAGACAAAGCGCATGAGAAAAGCTCTTCGTGGAATTATTAACGTAGATATTAAAAGCAACCGGGGAATGTTGATCAACAAAGAGATGATTGATTGGCATAAAGAACATGGCAATCGAGTTGAATTTACTATAGATGGTAGAATTCAATTAAATGGTGAGGGTGGTGTGTTAACCTATTTGGAGGGTACTACCTTATTGAACCCTCATATGACCCTTCGTTATAAACTTGTGGGTGGAGATGAAGTTGTTGCTGAGCGAGTTACACAAGATGCACCATTGATACCACCACCAGCTGATCCGCATCCTCATACGATGAAATTAGGTGAGTTTATGACTCATGCCCATTTATTTGGAAATATTAAACTAAGCAAGTGGTTACGCACGGGTTTCTCGCGGGTATCAGAAAGTTCACTTAAAGAATTTACTAAAAATGGTCTTAAAAAAAATGTGTTAGATCAGTCATTACAAAAAGTATCAGAAGAAGAATTTAAAAAGGCATATTCAGCCATTCAAAAAACTGATTTGATGGCTCCTAGCACGAAATCTGTATTAACTATTGGAGAAGAAGCTTTAGCTAAAAGCATACAAAGATTAGGCGAAGTGGACTTCTTTTCAGTAGTTACCAGAAAACCTCGTATTTGTGATTTTAAGCCAGTTGTCGTTGAAGTAGCTATAGCTAGATTTATCCAAAAGCAAAGTGGCGAAGATAGTGATGAGCCAGTTAGACTTTTACGATTTGCTAACCGAGTTCCATTACAATTTGATAAAGGTAACTGCGCTATAACAAAAGCAATTGAATCTGTGAACTGGAGAGCTTACGGCTTAAATCAACCTAGGAATGCATTACCTAGAGGGAATTTTGTGTTCGCAATCAGTGTAGTATCTCCATTTATTAAGTTTAAGAATGCTTCAAAAGAAACAATTGATGCCAGCGATGAATTGGTTGAAGAATTGCGTCGTGCGCTTATGCAGGCTGGGCAAAATCTTTCTCGACATATTAAACGAGAGATGAAGGCTGCAGATGTTGAAAGAAAGAAATCACATATTGAAAAGTTTGGCCCAATACTCGTGGACACATTGGCGAGAATCGTTGGTGCCAATGATAAGCGTCGTAAAAAAGCGATGGATGGTCTGGATGTAATTTTAGGACGTGATACAGAGAGAATTGAGGAAGCGCTAGAAGTAGCTGAAACAAGACTTCAAAATATGAAAGATAAAAATGCTCACATACATGGTGACGATGAAGACTCTGCGACTGATTCAGAATCTAATGAGAGCAAAGTAACTAAAAAAGCTACGAAAAAAGCCACAAAAAAAGTAGCTAAAAAGACAGTAAAGAAAACAGCAAAAAAACCGGCGAAGGCAGTCGCTAAAAAGAAATAGAGGGTTTTATGGCAAGGTCAGCATCTAATTTTTCAACAAATGATATTATTAAAGAATCAAAGCGTCTTTGTGACTCTATGTTGTCAGACCTAGAGGGTGCAAAACGGCCTGTACTCGAGGCTATTAAGTGTTCTTTAGATAACTCTATCTATAATCCTAGTGTCGGTTACTTAACTCCGGGTGATAAAAGGGTTCGGACGGAGCTCAATGTTTCTTCTGTGCAAAAACTTTCTCGTACGGCTTTTATGCTAGAAATTTTACTAAGAAACTTAGGCTCTGGTCAGGTAAATACTAAAAGAGAGCTTTATTATATCTCTAAAGGTATGGTTAAGAACGAGAAAGAATTAAAAGTTTTAGACTTTGATGATCAGGTAGAAAGTGATGCTATTGTTGATTTTATCTCTGATATGCTAGAAGTTTACCGTGAAGAGCTGAATTGTTTTGCCAATGACCGCGGTGGACAGACCTATTCTAAAGAGTTGATAGTCACTGAGACATTACCAAATGGTAAAATAGCTACTATTGACTTAGGTAGTTTAGGTACAGCGCCATTTCAGCCTAAAAACAAACCTCAAAATTTAAAACTAAAATCTAGAAAAAAAATTGAGTTCGGTTTAATCGTTGAATCTGAAGGTACGGCCAATACTTTAGTAGCTAATGGTTTTACAGAAAGAAACAAATGTATAGTAATCGGTGCTCAAGGTGTTCCTAGTAACGGAGTAAGAGGTTGGGCACAATTGATTCAGAATGAATTAAAAATCCCGCTTTATTTTTTCGGTGATCTGGATGCGTACACTCTACAAAATATCTACCGTACATTGCGCGCGGGCTCTGCGGCTTCATTGATTAGAAATAAAGATTTCTCAGCTCCATCGGTGAGATTTTTGGGCGTTTTGCCTGAAGATGTTACTAAATACGATTTGCATTTTTATGATGTTAATGAGAGAGATGCCGGCGAATCTAGAGCTATTAAGAAAGCACAGGATGCTTTAAAGAACGATCCATTTTTCTTAGATAAAAAAAATAAGAAGTTAGCGGCCATTTTACATTGGTTGGTAAAAGAGAAAAAGCGTTGTGAGCAGCAGGCATTTTGGATGGTGGACCCTAAAGATCCACAAGCACCAGAAAAAATCATATTAGATAAAATTCGTAAAGGCTCTTGGGTCTAAGTTTAAGGAAACTTTCTCTTGTTTTTAGGAACACGAGGTCTTTCTGATACATCAAAATAATTAGCAGGTAGCCTAGAGACTTCCTGCTGCATTTTTGCTAATTGTTTTTGACGTGTTTCCATACGAGTTTGGCTATCTTCGTCTCTTTTTTTGATGAATTTCTCTCGACTTTTTTCGATCTTCTGTCTTCGCGACTCTCTTTTCTCGACATATTTTTCGAAGCTTTTCTTGTCATTTTTAGCATTTACTTCTTGCTGCTCATTGCGAGTTTTAATGAATGCAAGTCGTTGCGCTTCTTCTTTTTCAAGGCTTTTAGCAGTGGTTTTTCGTTGGTCTGCTTGCGCTTTTTTCTCAATTTGTAATTTCTTAGCTTTTTCATCAAGATACGAGGCATAGTATGGATCTTCTTGATAGCGAATTTCTTCGTCAAGGTTTTCGAAGTAAACTTGTGCACTCGCAATTTGTAAAAATAGTAATAATATCATGTGCTATTTATCGGTATTTCTGAGTACAGGTTGAGAGGCTTTCGTCTAGTTCTATAGATAGGAACTGACACCCCGCAAATTCCATTGAGAAGAGAGTCGGGGTGCTATACATTATATACGTCTAGAATATAGGAGTTATTATGGCTATTGAAACTACATCTCAGTTAGTAAAATCAACATATAAGAAAATGCAATCCAATTTAAAGATTATACGCTCTCGCCTTAAGCGCCCACTTACATTGGCAGAAAAAATCATGTTTGGGCATCTGGTTGATCCTAAAGGGCAGGATCTAACTAGGGGTGAAAGCTTTTTACTTTTACAACCAGACAGAGTTGCGATGCAAGATGCGACTGCGCAGATGGCATTACTGCAATTCATGTTGGCAGGAAAAGTAGAAGCGGCCGTACCTTCTACTGTTCATTGTGATCATTTGATCCGCGCGAATGCTGGTGAAGAAATAGATATGCAAATTGCAATGTCAGAAAATAAAGAAGTTTTTGATTTTTTACAAAGCGTATCTAGTCGATACGGAATTGGTTTTTGGAAACCTGGCGCTGGTATTATCCATCAGGTTGTACTTGAAAATTATGCATTTCCAGGTGGATTAATGATAGGGACTGATTCGCATACTCCTAATGCTGGTGGCCTAGGCATGTCAGCAATAGGCGTGGGTGGAGCGGATGCTGCTGATGTGATGGCGGGTCTTCCGTGGGAAGTAAAAAACCCTAAATTAATAGGGGTACATCTGACAGGAAAACTGAATGGTTGGACATCATCAAAAGATGTTATTTTAAAGCTTTTGGACATACTTACAGTGAAGGGTGGAACTAACTGTATCGTTGAATATTTTGGTGAAGGTACAAAATCATTGTCTTGTACTGGTAAGGGCACAATTTGCAATATGGGCGCAGAGCTTGGTGCTACAACATCTATTTTTCCGTATGATGATCGTATGTCATCTTACCTTGGTGCGACTAAGCGTAGTGAGCTAGCGGATATAGCTGCTGCTCATGAAGAGTTATTGACGGCTGATCCAGAAATTGAAAAAGATCCATCTAAGTATTTTGACCAAGTGATTGAAATAAACTTATCTACATTAGAGCCGCATCTTGTGGGTCCACATACGCCTGATTTAGCGCATACAATTTCTAATATGGCTGAGAATGCAAAAAAGAACTCATGGGAAACTAAACTTTCAGCGGCATTAATTGGTTCATGTACTAATTCATCTTACGAAGATATTGGCAGAGCAACTCATGTTGCTAACCAAGCAATTGAAAAAGGGATGAAAATTAATATTCCTTTTTTTGTTTCTCCAGGATCTACACAAATTCATCAAACAGTACAGCGCGATGGACAAATGGAAATTTTAAATAAAGCTGGCGCTACAGTACTTGCAAATGCTTGTGGACCTTGCATTGGTCAGTGGAAACGCGATGAAATGAAAGCTGGCACTAAAAATACAATTGTAACTTCATTTAATAGAAATTTTAGAGGAAGAAATGATTCTAACCCGGAAACCTTAGGCTTCATAGGTAGTCCAGAGCTAGTTATAGCTTTGGGATTGGCGGGTAGAGTTGATTTTAATCCACTCAAAGAAGAGTTAACAGCACCAGATGGTACAAAGTTTAAACTAATTCCACCAACGGCTCCTGAGTTTCCGGAAAAAGGTTTTGTTGCTGATATGCAAGGCTACGCAGCACCTAAAGGTAGTAGTGCAAATGTAAATGTAGATCCTAACTCTAATCGCTTACAATTGTTGACACCGTTTACTCCATGGGATGGTAAAGATATCATTGATGTACCATTACTTCTAAAGGCAAAGGGCAAGTGCACAACAGATCATATTAGTCCCGCAGGTCCTTGGTTAAAGTATAGAGGTCATTTAGATAATATCTCAGATAACATGTTAATTGGTGCAACGAATGCGTTTACCGGTGAAACAGGTACAGTAAATGATCCGTTTACTGGTGAAAAGAGCATCAACGTCTCTAAGCAAGCCCGCGAGTACAAGGCGCAGGGTAAGCAATGGATTATTGTTGGAGATGAGAACTACGGAGAAGGTAGCTCAAGAGAGCACGCAGCGATGAGCCCAAGATTTTTAAATGGCATAGCTGTTATTGTTAAGTCATTTGCTAGAATCCATGAAACCAATCTGAAGAAACAGGGAATGTTAGCGCTTACTTTTGCTAGAGCCTCGGATTATGAAAAAATTAAAGAAGATGATTTATTGTCAGTTATTGGCGTAAAAAACTTTTCGCCGGGTGAAAATTTAATATTACGGGCCTTGCACGCCGATGGTAGCGTAGAAGATATTGCTTTGGCGCATACCTATAGTAAGGAGCAAATTAGTTGGTTTAAGGCAGGGTCAGCGTTGAATATGTTACGCAAAGTAAAGCCTGCAGCCGAAAAGAAGTCTGCGACTAAAAAGAAGGCTCCATCTAAGAAGAAGGCTCCATCTAAGAAGAAGGCTCCATCTAAGAAGAAGGCTCCATCTAAGAAGAAGGCTCCATCTAAGAAGA
>JBBKWS010000004.1:0-19155 GCA_037969075.1 Bdellovibrionales bacterium
GACTTCTTTTTTGCCTTATTTCCACGTATCCCGCATAATAGCTTTGATATGAGCTATTTACAAAACTTTAATTACCAGCTCTACGGGCAAGAGACAAAGCCTAAACTGGTTTTATTACACGGATTGATGGGGTACGGCCAAAACTGGCGTACGGTCGCTCGTAACCTTGAGTCCGATTTTCATATCCTAACTTTTGATCAGCGCGGACATGGAAAAAGTTTTCACCCCGACTCTGATTATAATCCCAGCAACTATGCTGATGATTTGAACAAAATCCTTCAAGAATTAAAATGGAATAAAATTATCTTAATGGGCCACTCTATGGGAGGGCGAAATGCTATTTATTTTACCTCTCAGTTTCCAGATATTGTTGATGCTCTTATTGTTGAGGACATTGGCCCTGAGTCGTCTGAAGATTCCATACACAGGTTAGAAAAAATTATTGAAAGCGTAAGCGTTCCGTATAGCTCGAAAACTGAGGCAAAAACAGATTTATTACAAAAACATAACCCTACATTGGCGCAGTTTTTACTCTCCAGCTTAGAGGAGAAAAATGGGGAAATCGTCTGGCGTTTATCTAAGCGTGGAATTCTACAAAGTCTGTATGCGGGACGCGAGCAAAACCACTGGAAAGAGTGGCAAGATATTAAGGCGCCCATTCTCGTCATTCGAGGCGAGAAATCAACAGATTTGAGCAAGGAAACTCTACAAAAAATGCTTAGCTCAAATCAACATGCCAAAGGCATTGAGATCGCTAAGGCGGGACATTGGGTACATTTTGAACAGCCAGAAGCAGTAAGTACAGCCGTAAAAGACTTTTTAGCAAGCCTTAAGCTCTTATAAAGTCTTGAAAATTTCTAAAATTCGTGTGAATTTCTTTTGCATGAAGTTTAATGATCTAGATATTGTTCCTGAGTTAAAAGCAGCCATTGAAACACTTGGCTTTGAAGAGTGTACGCCCATCCAAGCCGCCGTCATACCGCTAGTAAAAGACGGAAAAGATATTTCAGGTCTTGCGCAAACGGGTACCGGAAAAACAGGCGCTTTTTTAATTCCTCTTATGCACCGCTGGATGAAGTCTGAGGCTTTTTATAAAAACCCTGAGGCCGAAGGTTTAGAAATTCCAAAAGATGTACTACCTAACTGGAAAAAATATCAATTCTGTTTAATTCTAGTTCCAACTAGAGAGCTTGCTGATCAAGTCTACGAAACCTTCAATAAATTAACAGGCGACACCAACCTCAAGGGAACTTGTGTTTACGGTGGTGTTGATATTGAACAACAAAAGAAAAAATTAAAAGATGGAGTTGATTTTTTAATTGCTACTCCTGGAAGACTGATTGATCTGTATAAGTCTCATTGCGTCGACTTAAAACAAGTTCGTGCCATTGTCTTTGATGAAGCGGATCGTATGTTTGATATGGGCTTTAAAGATGACATGGTTTATCTTTTATCGCGCATGCCAGATGACCGTCAGTTTTTAGTATTTAGTGCCACACTTAACTTTGACGTTTTGACTGTCGCTTATCAATCAGGCGCTGACCCTATTGAGATTCACATTGATAAAGATAATATTACAGCTGAAAATATCAATCATTCTATTTTTCATGTTGGTACCACCGAAAAAGGTCAGTATTTACTTTCACTTTTAAAACGAGAATCACCAAGACAAACTATTATATTTTCGAACTTCAGACATAATATCGAAAAGCTAGTTACTTTTTTAAATCGTAATGGCCAACCGGCTATGGGAATTTCGAGCTTGCTAACCCAGCCACAAAGAAACCGAGTGATGGAACAGTTTAAAGCTGAAAATTCTAAAAACATTTTAGTTGCTACAGATGTGGCGGCTCGTGGTTTAGATGTTAAGGGCGTTGATTTAGTAGTAAATTATGAACTGCCAGACGATGCCGAAAATTATGTACATCGTATTGGTCGCACAGGGCGCGCTGGGGCCTCTGGAAAAGCTTACTCTTTTGTCTCTGATATGGATTTAGCCTCTTTAGAAAGGGTTGAAGCTTATCTTAAAGCAAAAGTTACTGCCGAGTGGCTTGATGATGCTGACTTAATCAAAGAATTCGAAGGCTTCCCAACAATTCAGCCTCGCCGCGAAGGTAATTACAAAAAAGATTTTAGAGATAACAAATCTAGCGGCGACCGAAAAGATTTCAAACGCAACGACGAAAGAAGACCTCGCGGCACTCATGACAAAAAGAATGCCTACGATAAAAACGGGAAATCTAGCTACGATCCAACGAAAAGTCCTGCCAAAAAACAACCAGGACAAAGTTTAAACGGTAAAAAACCATTTAAAAAATCAAACACTCACAAAAAATTTCAACAAAAATCAAAAACGACAAAATCTAAGTATAATTCAAAATTCGTTCCTACAAAAAAACCTTCAGCAGTCACAAGTCTGTTGAAAAAATTAATTTTTTGGAAGTAACCTTAAACAAAAGTAGGTTTTATGAAATTTTTAATTTCATTATTATTATTACTAACTGCATTTTCGACTCCCGCAGTAAGTTTGGCACAGGGTTCTTTTACATTCTTAGATGCCGTCAGCCTTTGCCAAGATAATGATAACCCACTGGTTGCACTATATATCGCAAGTGCCCACCGCTTTGGCGAAGTTACAACAACTATAAATACTGATGGGAGCACTACGTTCAGCGTTCCTGCAATCAGCACTCCGCATACATTGAACCAGGCAATTCTAGCGCCCGATACAATATTAGGAACAATTGTTGTAAAAATGTATTACAAAAAACAACAAGCGGACATGCCCTTGATTTGCGAACTAACTTTCATCGATTAGTTCATTTGGTCCAGCGAAGACTCTCTATGATTTTTTCACAAGAATAGATGCTAGAAGAAAAATCTGCTGTACGATCCGTGCATGAGAAGATCGCTGCATAAGAGTCTTGCCAAAACACATACTGTCTAGATTGAATCTTAGTGGTTTGATTTAAACTATCAATAATCGCCGTATTTTTTCCATTTTTAACTGTGTATTGCAGCTTAGTCACATCCATTCCAAGTTTTGGAAACTGTTTTGTCCAATGACCAACATAGGAAGAAAGAGATATACTCCCCTTCTCTTTTCTCTCTGCCAATGGATCTACTCGTATATTTAGAGTGGCTCTAGCCTCTGGAGCACTTAACAGTGGTTTATAGCTAGCTAAAAAATAGGGATCACTTTGCGCAGGCACAAGACGCAACCATCCTATCTCATTTTTTTCAATTTCGAATCCCCAATCAGAATAAAAATAGGAATTATCTGATACAAGTGCAGATGAAGATGTTGCTGGATAAGGGGCCGCCCATAATAGAGAAAGAATAAGTATCCACATACCTTATTCTACTTTTTTTGTCTCACAAGATGCAATAGGAAGATAGGTAGTTTTTAACAATCTATACCTGTCATTTTGCTCAAGAACATAATAAATACTTGTGCCCGAGGGATGAAATACTGGCTCTAATGCATTACCTGCTTCAACAGTAACGGGTAATATGCACCCTAACTGCAAGTGGTATAAATACAACTGGTAAAATGAATCTTCTTTTTTCTTGGCAGAAAAAATCATCCACTGTGAATCTGGATGCCAATCAAAATCTAAAATGTCATAAGCTTCAGGTGTAATGTCCCTACTGACCAATGGATATTTATTAGGTGCAACGAGTAGGCTTTTTTGATTATCTTTTTCACGAATCCAAGCCAATTGATTTCCATCTGGAGAAAATCTAGGGCCATCATCTTTCCATTTACCAGAACTAATCACCGTTGCATTTGTTGCATTAAAGTTTGATTTTTTTAGAACATGAAACGGACCTTTCTTCGAGCTATAGATCATTTCACCTTTTAGTGGGTTTAAAGTAATGCCACCATCAAACCCAGGGTTTTGTGTGTAGCGATTGATTTCACTTCCATCCAGCTTACTACTATAAATCTCTGTATTTAGAACTTCTTCTTTCTTTTCATCTGGATATAAAAAAGACCTTAAAAAAAGAGGGTTTTCTTTATCTTCATCAGTTGTACTTGTATACATAATGCCCGAGCGCTGAGGTAAGTACTTCACCTCAGTGATTCTACCCACTTGATGCGTAATTTGCCTTTGGGTATTGGTTTTTAAGTTCCACTCAAAAATTTGCGGGTTCTTTAATGTTTGGTTCCAATGAACAAACGCAATAAAATTTCCATCTTCTGAGAACGCTGGAGATCTAACCTCATCAAACTCTAGTACGACTTGTGGTGTAATATAATTATTAGGCTTTGGAAGCGCTAACTCTACCTGAGGCTTCGAAGTGCTTTGGCAACTTGTTAGAAGTAATGCTAGTATCAAAAAAACCCATAGTCTTTGCATGCTTAATGGCCTTTGTTGTAAATGAAAAAGGACTTATCTTTTTTATTTTATCCGTTTGCACCCATACTAAAGAACTTTTTGCGCGCAGGCTAGGCCTGACAGTAGAAATCTCGACATAAATCTCATGATGCGTAACGGAATGTTTAAAGTGATATGACTTAGGTTTCGTCTTCACTTTTTCTCCTTGCAATGGCCACAACAGTTCATTTCGTAAAAATGGTACAGTCGTGTTTTTGCAAAAACCAATTTGGCCTTTATTTGTTTGTAAGAATAGCTTTACATGCCAAATTTCATTTTTCTTTTTTACTTTTTTCAATGGATAAGAGGACTGCTCCCCGCTCTTACGAGCCACACAGTTGGCTTGCAGAGGACAAAGCAAACAGTTTGGAGATAATGGCAAGCAAACCGTAGCCCCTACTTCCATCATGGCTTGATTGATCGGCGCACTATCAACAGACTCGACCATTTTATCAGCTAAATCCTGTAACTCTTTACGGCCACCAGTAGTCCACCATTCTACCTTTACACCTCTTAGACGAGATAAAACTCGTATCACATTTCCATCTAGAACCGCCGCAGATTGGCCAAAAGCAAAGGAAGCTACGGCCCTAGCGGTATAGGGCCCAAAGCCCACAAAAGACAAGAGTTCTTGATACGTTTTTGGAAAACCATTTTTATGCAAACCTTGTGCGGCCTTATGAATATTTCTAGCCCTAGAGTAATAGCCCAAACCAGACCACATCTCTAGTACACTTTCGATCTTTGACCGTGCTAATTTTTGCACCGTCGGGAATCTCTTTAAAAAATTTTCGTAATATGGAATTACAGCAGCAGCACGAGTTTGCTGCAACATGATTTCTGAAATCCAAATTTTATAGGGATCTTTTGTTCTACGCCAAGGCAAGTCACGAGAATTTAAAGAATACCAGACGAGAAGAGATTTCTGTTCTTGCTTCATACGTGTAATTTGATAGAAAATAACCTAAGAATCAACCTGATTGTGAGGCGTTATCATGGACTTTAAACCACTTAGCGGACGCGAGTTTCCTCGTTTCTCTGGCATTAAAACTTTTTTTCGCCTACCTCATGCAGATATCAGCGCTGATTATGATGTTGGTATTTTAGGTATTCCATTTGATGGTGGTGCATCTTACAGACCCGGTTCTAGATTTGCACCAAGCCGCATTCGCGAAATGTCTTCACTAGGAAGAACCTACCATTGGTCACGAGAAAGCCACTGGGCCGAATCATTAAAGGTAGCTGATATCGGTGATTCCTCTACCGTACCAATAGATTTAAATCAGACCTATCAAAAGATAGAGGCTACTATCGCTTCTATCATTACAAAGAAAAAGCGAGTTCTATGCGTAGGTGGCGACCACTCAACGACCCTACCCGTACTGCGTGCACACCATAAGGTACATGGGCCAATGCGACTCATACACTTTGATGCCCATCTAGATACTTACCCCGCCGCTTGGGGCTGTGAGTATCACCATGGCTCTTTCTTAAGACATGCAATAGAAGAGGGCTTGGTCAAAGAAGTTATACAGTTTGGTATCCGTGGACCATTAGTAAGTAAAGAGGATCTTGATTTTGCTAAGAAACATAAAATTCAAGTCAATACGATGGATATGATTAGAGAAGGATCTATTGTAGATTTTTTGAAAACTATACCTAAACTAGATGGTACACCGACATACATAACTTTTGATGTGGATGCTTTAGACCCTGCGTACGCGCCAGGCACTGGAACACCTGTTCCAGGTGGACTGACTTCTTATGAAGCGCAACGGATTTTACGTGAATTAAAAATTCCAAACTTTGTTGGTGGCGATGTGGTAGAGGTTTCTCCTCCGTATGATCCTTCAGATATAACCTCAATATTTGCCATGGATGTACTGTTTGAGTACTTAAGTATTTGCGCTAATAAATAAGGTCTTACTTAAACCAATAATAACTGCGCATTATTTCGCTGAAAATGATCATACAGTCGAAGTGAAAGCTCTTCTTTAAAAACAGGTAGATGCAAAAGTATTTCTTTGGGTAAGTTTTGATGAAACTCTAAGACAAATTCATTTAACAACGTATGATTTTCAACAAAAGCCACAAGGTTATGAAATAACTTCTCTGCCTCTTCACGACTTACTTTTACAATTTCTGCCTGATTGGGGTTCATAACTTCCAGAGTTTTTAAACCTAATAAAAAAGCCGATAAGCAAAAAATCTTGTAGGAATTTTGTGACTCTGGAATACTGTGAATATAGTTTTTTACATGTTCAACATGCTTAACCACACTCTTATATACCAATTGTCTAGACGGCAAAAAGAATCGCCCCTCTTTTTCATCCTCTGCTTGATCTTTTAAAATATTAATTTTTTGTAAAAAAAGACCAAATAAAAATGCATTCATTTTTTCTTTTTTGGTAACGGGCTTTCTCTCGGCCAATTCTGTTGATAGTACAGTTAAACATTCACCCACAATACCCGCTACAAACAAGCAGTATTGATTTAACTGGCCAAGGGTTTTAATTCTAATTTTAGACTTTGGATTTTTTATAATAAAATGGCACATGCCATCTATCATGGTCAGTAGCAGCTTGCGCAAATGTTTTTGAATAGAAGTAGGAAGCTGAAAATAATCTTTAATCAGACTCACGCTATCAGTCAACAGCAAGACTTCATGGGGTTTCGTGACACTAAGTCCTTGCGGCTGTACCTCGAATGCCTCAATTGGCATAAGTCCTGATAAAACTTTTTTAAACTCTTGCAGCTGTTGCAACTGCTGCTCTTTAGATTCCCACGGACTATCTTCATAGGTATCGGCGATTCGACATAACAAATAGGAGAGACCAACATACTCTCTAAGTGGCTCATCTAATACTGATATACTGAACGCAAAACTTCTACTTACCCGATTTAAATGCTGCTGATAGAATTCTACCTTTTTCATTTATAATGCCTCCGTAATAGTATTTGGGAGATTGTCTAATGTGCTAATTCCGCCTTGCGCAAAATCAGGTCTGCCTCCACCTTTACCACCAAGTTTAGTGGTAATAGATTTTAAAATTGCACCCGCATTAGCTGTAGCGACAGCATCTTTAGTTACACAAACAAGAATAGGGAAATTTTCGGCACTTCTTCCTGTTACGATCACCACACCTGACTGCAAATGATCACGCAATCGTTCGGTCACCTCGGTTAATAGTTTTCTATCATCAATATCTAAGTGATAGTACGCTACTTTTTTACCTGAGATCGTTTTTGCACTGGCTGTAATTTCTGAATATGGAATTTGTTGCAGCTGCAGAGTTTTAAAATCTTTCTCTAGCTGCTTAATATGATCACGCAATCTATCAATTGCCTGCGAGGATTCCTCTAAGGCATTTGATTTTTCTACGTAATTACTCCAACTTTCTTTAATACCTAACTCGCGCCTGATGTGTTGATTCTCTTTTGTGTTCTTTAACAAGTAAGCACACGCGCTATCGCTGGTAAGCGCCTCTAGTCGTCTTACACCTGCACTTACACCAGTTTCAGATACAACTTTAAATACACGAATTTGCGCTGTGTTCTCAACATGAGTCCCTCCACAGAGTTCTGTAGAAAAATCTCCCATTTGGATAACCCTAACATCGCTTTCGTATTTTTCGCCAAACAGTGCGATAGCACCGTCCGCTATAGCCTGCTTATACGATTTTTCTGAAGAGCCTACCGTTCTGGCGTTTGCAATTTCACGATTGACTAAAATTTCTACCTGTTCAGCTTCTTGCGGGCTCAAAGGCTTGTTGTGAGTAAAATCAAAACGCAGGCGATCAGGCTCTACCAAAGATCCGGCCTGCGTCACATGCGGGCCCAAAACTTTTCTTAGAGCAGAGTGTAACAAGTGAGTGGCCGAATGATTGGCCGCTGTTAATCTTCTAAGCGATGCCTCTACACTCATTGAAACTGTAGATCCAGCTTGAACAGCACCCTCTGTAACCGTTACTTGTAAAATGTGAGATTTTTCAATTTTCAAAGTATTTGTAACTACAGCACTTAGGCCTTTAGATTCTACAGTTCCCGTGTCCCCTACTTGCCCACCACTTTCTCCGTAAAAACTGGTTGCATCCACAAATAAAAATCCGCTCTGACCTTTTTTTAATTCTTTCAATTCTTTTTTTCCATCAGAAATAGTAAGAATTTTTCCTTCGCAATTTGTTGATGTGTAGCCTAAAAACTTTGTAGCCCCAGATTGATGGGCCAAACCCAGCAAGTGAGCTGCATCAGACGAAATGGTTGACCCCTTCCAAGTTTTACGGGCAATTTCTCGAGCATCATTCATACAGGCCTCAAAACCTGTTTCATCAATACCAATATCTTGTTCTTTTGCAATCAATGCAGTTAAATCAGCCGGAAAGCCATAAGTATCATAAAGCTTAAAAACAACCGAGCCTGGTAAAATTTTACCTTGCTGCTTTTTAACTCCATTTAACTCTGTTTGCAGTAGCTGCGTGCCCTGATCTAAGGTTTTCAAGAATCTTTCTTCTTCATTCTCTACAGTGTGTATAACTAAATCTAGTTGCTTAGTGAGCTCAGGGTACGCTTCACCCATTTTGGTAACAACTTCTTTACATAGTCTTGGCAGTAGGGATTCATGAGAAAGTTTACGGCCATATCTAATCGCCCGGCGTATAATCCTCCTAAGAACATATCCGCGACCTTCATTTGAAGGTAAAATTCCATCAGAAATTAAAAAAGTAACACATCTTGCATGATCCGACAGAACACGCATCGCCGTCAGTGCCGTTTGATCTTTTTTACTATCAACTTTTGTCCACGCCTCTAACGCTTTTATATAATCTAAAAATAAATCTGACTCGTAATTATTATTAGTTCCTTGCATCGCGGCCACAATTCTCTCTAAGCCTGCACCAGTATCTACGGATGGTTTTGGTAGAGGCGTTAATGTGCCTTTTGGCTCTTCATAGAATTGCATAAATACCAAATTCCAAATTTCAATATAACGATCTTCATCACAGCCTTTTATAAAATCTTCCTTAGATTTACTTTCACCTTTTTCAGGAAAGTGATCATAGAAAATTTCAGTACACGGTCCGCATGGCCCCGTATCGCCCATTCTCCAGAAATTATCATTTTCATCAAAACGGTATATACGAGCCTTCGCTACACCCTCTTGCTTGTGCCAGATCTCTTCTGCTTCATCATCTTCTCTAAAAACAGTGACATATAGACGCTCTTTTGGAATTTTTAATTCTTTCGTTAAAAACTCCCAAGCAAAATGTATCGCTTCTTTTTTAAAGTAGTCACCAAAAGAAAAATTTCCTAGCATTTCAAAAAATGTATGATGTCTTGCCGTATAACCTACGTTTTCTAAATCGTTATGCTTGCCACCTGCACGTACACATTTCTGCGAACTAGTAGCCCGAGAGTATGGACGTTTATCTGCACCTAAAAATACATTTTTAAATTGAAACATACCAGCATTAGGAAAAGTAACCGTCGAATCCCCTTCTGGAATCAAAGAACTACTAGATACTATAGTATGTTTATTCTTTTCAAAAAATTCTAAAAATTTATTTCGTACGTCACGAGATTTCATGGTGTATTACCTTTCTAATCGAAGCTTCATCGTAGGATCGATTTTGTAAAAACTGAAGAATTTTTTGTTTCTGCTCATAGGAAAATGGAGCCTGCCACTTTAAACGCTTAGAAACTAGCTCTAAGGCTTTTGCAATTTCTTGCTCATCATTAGATTTGGTAGTGGGAAGCTTCAATTTTTTCAAATACGCGTCTATGTAGCATATTGATTTTCCCTTTTGATGCAATCCCTTAGCAACTTTTTCTGCCAGCTCTTCTGGTGGTAAAAGCCAACCCCGATCAAATGCCACTGCCAATGCCTCTGCAATTTCCGCAGTGTCATACTCAGCACGCTTTAGGCGTTGCTCCAACTCAAAAGCACTATAGTCTCTACGAGTTAAATAGGCTTCAATTTTATCTAAAGCAGATAACTTTGGCATGCTGTCTTTTTAGACGGTTTTTGGTGATTTGTATATTAGATTTTCTTTTTACGATGCAGCTTAATAGAAGGGTCATTCTCTTCTTTTCTTAATACGGTTTCGAGCTGCATTTTATGCAAGGTCGCCTCTTCTTTGACAGCAATATCATCGCCAGCACGTAGATCATTTCTGGATAGAGAGTAAATACCTTGTAGTTTCAACTCAAAATCTCCTGGAGCGCTTGAGGCTTTTAATGCTTCTGTTTGATCAATAAGCCCTTCTTTTAACAACATGGCTAAAGATTGATCAAACGACTGCATACCATACGAAATATGACTCTCTTCGATAGCTACAGTAATCTCTTTTAGTCTTTCTAACTGCATGATGTATTCTGACACGCGGCCATTATTTATCATTATCTCAACCGCAGGCACAAATCCGCTACCATCTTTTCTTGATAATAACCTTTGGCTAACAATTCCCTTGAGACATGTAGTTAATTGCAACTGAATCTGTGGATGTTGATACGGCTGAAAATAACTAAGAATTCTTAAAATAGCTTCTTTCGTATCTAGAGTATGAAGTGTTGAAAGCACTAAATGTCCGGTTTCTGCAGCCATCATAGCAGTTTGAATGGTTTCTGCATCCCTAAGTTCCCCAATTAAAATTACATCCGGATCTTGTCGTAAGCTCGCTCGTAAGGCCGCTTGAAAGCCAGCTGTATCAACACCCACTTCTCTTTGGGTAATAACACTTTTATGATCTGGTATTAAATATTCGATAGGGTCTTCTATGGTTATAATATGTTTTTGATATTTTTTATTAATTGTATTTACAAAGGCTGCCAATGAAGTTGATTTCCCCGAACCTGTTTCGCCAGTAAATAAAATAAGGCCACGATCTAAATCCGTTAATTTTTCTATAGTTGGAGGTAAACAAAGCTCACCTAAAGATGGAATATGATAGGGAATATTTCTAATGACTAACGCGATCGACCCACGCTGCTGAAATAGATTCGCCCGAAAACGTCCTAATTTAGATACGCTATATGCTACATCAACTTCTTTGTTCTGATGAAGCTCTTCAAGCGTTTTCTCATTCAGCAGTTGCGTACATACTTCCTCAACAAATTCTTTTGTGATTGGATCGGCTCCAGGATAGATTAAGCGTAAGTTTCCATGTACACGCACCATAGGTGGTATACCAACTTTTAAGTGCACATCACTCGCTTTTTGGCGAACAGCTTCTGTTAGTATTTGAATCAACTTCACACATTTATTATAGAGGAGATAAGGATAACTATAACGGTTTTTTTAACGACTTCATTGTCAAACTAGATATTTGTCATACATACTGGGCTAGAGGTGTGTATGACTTTTATTTACGTATTAATTGGCGGCGGATTAGGGGCTTTATCCAGATTTAGTCTGGGAAAAATTTTCCCCCATACCTTTGCTGGCATACAGCTCTCTACACTTTTAGTGAATATGCTAGGGTGCTTTGTGGCAGGACTTTTACTACACTACTCGCAGAGCTTTGAATCTAAAGCACTTTGGGTCATCGGCTTCTGTGGTGCCTTAACTACTTTCTCAGCTTATATGATCGAGATGGCACAACTATTCGAAACAAAATCATTTACAGCTCTGGCTTTATTGTGGTTTTTACACCATGGTTTATGTTTTGCACTTTTTTATATTGGGTATAAAAAGCTACCCCTTTTACTAGTTTAATAAGTTGCTTGATGCACCATTAAATCCCCACTAGAATAATTTTATATGTCTAATGATGTGAAACAGCTCGAAAATCAAATAATGGATCTGCAAAAACAACTGCAGGAGAAAAGTTCACTTGTATTAATCTACAAAGAAGAAATTGGACGTATGAATGCTAAGCTCGAAAAACTCATCGAAAGAGTCCAGCATGAGTTAAAAATCGGAAATAAAATTCACGAACTTTTGGTTCCCACTGAAATTCCGCACATTCCTGGTTATGATTTTAGTTCAAAATTTAAAGCCTCTTCTATCTCAGGAGGGGATTATTTTGAAATTATTCCACATGAAGATAAATACAAATTCGCTATCTTGATGGCTAGTAGCTCTGGCTACAGCATGTCAGCGCTATTTTTATCTGTGCTACTTAAACTCACCGGAAAAATTGCTACCAAAAAAGGTTTAAGCCCCACTGATTTTATTAAAAAAGTGTATGAAGATATTAATCCCGCGCAGAGAGAACAGGATGACGCCAGCTTATTTTATGCGGTTGTTGATCGTAAAAAAAATGAGATGAAATATGCTGCGTGCGGAGATTTTTATGCTGCTCATTTTGATAGTAGGACTTTAGATGTAAAGGACTTAGGTATATCTTGCGCTAGATTGCAAAAATCCACTAAAAAAATCTCACCCACCACTGGCACTATTTTATTTCACCCCGAAGATCGTTTTGTATTGGCATCAACTGGGTTTATTGAGCAGACCAATGAAAATTCTGAGGTCTTTGGAGCTAGCAGGCTTACGGAGATCTTTAAGAACAAGTACAAATTACAAACCCACGAGCTACGCAATGAATTTTTTGTAGAACTAGAGTCTTTTTGCAACCGCGTTCCCCCACAACGTGACTGGACGCTTCTGCTTGTGGATGTCAAAACCAATTTAGTGCAACTCTCCATTAAAGAATAAAGACTTCTTGCTATTTATTTTTGATTGCTCAAAAATCATTTAATGACTTGGATACATAAAATAAAAAGAATTTCTAATGCTAGTGCTAGCGAGATAGTTGCTAATTTAAAAGCAATCAATATGTATCCACTTGGCTTAATACAAGATAATAAATCTGGCTACAAACACCCAAGGCACTCAGTCAATCCACGCCCCATTTTGTTAGTTCACGGTATCGTACACAATCGCAGCGCTTTTCATAGTTTGAAAAGAAGACTACAAAAACAAGGGTGGCATAATATTTATACCATCAACTACACTACCAGCTATGGAAGCCTTGGCAGCATGGTAGGGCAACTATCAAAACGCGTGGATGAAGTCTTAAGGGTTACCAATGCTAAGCAAATTGATATAGTGGCCCATTCTCTGGGTGGCGTAGTGGCGAGATATTATATGTCTTTAGGCGAAGGACGCGGAAAGATAAAAGAACTAATCACCTTAGGCACACCCCATAATGGTACTATGCTAAGTCGAATCTTGAGTTTTCTGCCCGGTAGTTCTCTTGGTTGGGATTTAAGAGAAAATTCTTATTTTCTTCGTATCATGAATGAAACAAGCCTTCCTAAAAGTAGCCGATTAACTAATATTTACTCTCCCCTAGATTGGACTGTCTGGCCAAAAAGCAATCTAACGGTAAAAGGCAGCCCCAAAGCTGCCTTTCAAAATATTTGTATTGATACTGTAGGACACACTGGTTTTTTATATAGTCAAAAAGTGTTTGATACGATCATTACCACACTAAGTGAAGACAGCTCAATAGTGAAGACTGCCACTTAGCTTAGTCACCCCAAATTTGCTCTTTACCCTCTAACCACTCAGTTACATTTTTTGATGTTACTGATTTTGGACGTTCTAGTGGTAAACCTAAAGCACGTGACCAAACACCCGCCGCAAGAACTCCAAGTGCACGGCTTACACCAAATAGTACAGTGTAATATTCAAATTCTTTCATGCCGTAATGAAGCAATAACGCTCCAGAATGTGCATCCACATTTGGCCAAGGGTTTTTAACTTTTCCCAAACCTTGAAGAATTGGCGGTACAGTTTCAAAAATTTTCCAAACCGTATTTACCATTGGGTCATTAGGCATATGTTTTTTAGCGAACTCTTGTTGCGCGCTAAATCTAGGATCTGTTTTACGTAAAACAGCATGGCCGTAACCAGGCACTACTTTACCGTCAGCCAAAGTCTTTTTAACATAATCAGCAATTTGATCACTTGTTGGAGTGTCAGTGCCAATTGATTTTTGCATTTCTAAAATCCATTTAATCACTTCTTGGTTAGCCAATCCATGTAGTGGACCAGCCAGGCCATTCATGCCCGCGGCGAAGCAAAGGTATGGATCACTAAGCGCCGACCCTACTAAATGCGTAGTATGGGCAGAGACGTTACCACCTTCATGATCAGAGTGAATGGTTAAATACATTCGCATCAACTCAGCAAAACCTTCGCCTTCAAACCCTAACAGATGCGCAAAGTTAGCCCCCCAATCAAGATTTGGATTTGAATCAATTTTTTTACCGCCTTTATATTTACGGCGATATACGTAGGCAGCGATTTCTGGAAGACATGCAATCAAATCCATTGAATCTTCGTAAACATACGACCAATATTCTTTTTTATTGATTCCTTCACCATATTTTTTTGAAAATTGTGACTGAGTTTGTAATGCCATCACGCCAACTACAAATTGTGTCATTGGGTGACTATCAACAGGTAGAGCATCTAAGGTTTTATACACATGTGCTGGAATTTTATTTCTCTTAGCCCAATCTTTTGATAATTCAGCAACATCTGCCTCGGTGGGAAGCTCTCCCGTAAGAAGTAAATAAAACAATCCTTCTGGCAATGGCTCTGCTCCACCTTTTGCTTTAGGAAGTTTTTGCTGTAACTCAGGAATGGTAAATCCACGAAAACGAATTCCCTCATTTGCATCGAGTAATGATGTTTCGTAAACCATACCAGTAATTCCACGCATACCTTGAAAAATTTGCGAAAGCTGAACTTCCCCAATTTTCTTTGTACCATTGGCTTTTAGCATTTCTTTATTTTGCGCGGCTAGTTGATCGGCTTTTTGCTTAAAGAGATTTTTTAATTTTTCCATAGATAGTAGTTTAAAATAATTTGGGTATAGGCTCAACAAAAAGGTCAAAAAAGGCCCGACTAGGTACTGATGCGCCTTTGCGTTATGCGAAGCTTGTCGCTATCACAGGCATGAAAAGTTTGACCTATATTATATTGGCCAGCTCAAAAATAAGTATCCAGCGTCTCATCTTGAGATTATTTAGGTCTAAAACCGAATACACAGCTAATCCTGCGCATTATTTAAACTAGACTTGTGGTATAGGCGAACCTTTGAGAAAATGGTAGATGACAGGGTAAGCGGTATAATAGGGGGATGCCTTCCATACCGTAAATGACAAGAGCGAATTTAAAGCGTTGTTACTGAACTCAAGCTACGAGCCCATTAAGCTCGTTTCCTGGAAGCGAGCTATTACCTTATACTTTCAAGAAAAAGTAGAAATCGTAGAAAACTACGATGCTCATATAAACTCAAGCTCCTCTCAATTTGCCCTCCCCTCGATCATTCGACTTAAAACCTACGTAAAAAGAAAAACTAGATTCGTAGCTCACTTTTCAAGATCCAATGTATTTAAACGTGATGACCATACTTGCCAATACTGCTACAAAATTTTTATAGAGCGCGAATTGACCTTAGATCACGTTGTACCAGTATCTAGAGGCGGAAAGAAAACCTGGGAAAACATCGTCACGGCCTGTAAGAAATGCAATCAAAGAAAAGCTGATAAAACGCCAAAAGAGGCAAATCTAAAAATTAAGAATGCTCCAGTTGCCCCAAGGTGGCAGCCAGAAATTTTTTACGAAAGATTTAAGCTAGCGTTTCCTGAGTCTTGGCGGCACTACTTAGGTATTGTTTAAAACCTCGACAAAAATAAAAACATCTATTTTTTATTGGTTTTTTCTCAACTTCAATCCAGAGGCGCCGATCTTTAGTCCAAGAGGATTATGAAATGGAAAAGCCAAATGTATTGATAGTGAGCAAGCGAAATGCTGATGAAATACAAATCACTCAAAAACTACAGGTTTTAGGCAAAATGAATACCCTCACTGCCACTAGCGCCGAGGAAGCTGCCAATGAAATTAAAAACAATGAATACAGCCTAGTTGTATTTAATATGAATAAATTCTCTACAGATAAGTTAGATATGGCAAAGTATTTACGAGGCATGGGTCACTACTTTCCCCTTATGGCAGTAGCCAATGAAACAACATTTGATACCTTATTACAGATTGAAACTTTACCAAACACCGTTTTATTAGAAAAACCATACGACGATAAAGACTTAGTCGGATTGGCGCAAAAATTAATTACGGGCAGCCCTGTGAATCAGCGAATCTTTAGACGATTCATCACGAATCAAATGGCTCATGTTGAAGTATTTCCAACTGGTGATGTATTGGATTCTCGTATTTTCAATCTATCCCGTGGTGGAGCTTACCTTGAAGTGGCTAATGAAGTTAGCTTAAAAAAGGGTGACATCATAAAAGTAGATGTAAAACTTCGCCAAATCAATAAGCGTCATGGGTTTCACGCCAAAGTCATTTGGACTTCAGAAAAAGCAATCTGGAACAAAGGAAAGGCTGTAGGTATCGAATTTTTAAAATCAGAAAGTGTTTACGCCGAGATGTTAGCTGCGTTATAGTAGCTAACATGACTAGCCTAATTATAGAAGCAAACTCCCCTATTACTATTGTTCGATTCGAAGCCCCTAGCGTCAGAAACAGCTTTGGAACTGACCAAGCAGAAGAACTAGCTGCAATTCTAAAAATCAAACCACAAGCAATTTTATTCTATTCTGGTGTAGCAAATGCTTTTTGCTCTGGTGGAAATCTAAAAGATTACGCAAAAAAAACACAGCCTGAGTGTATAAAGACCAACAAGAAGATAAGAGATAGTCTTAACTTACTTAGTAATATCAACATCCCTACAATAGCCATCGTAGACGGCGATGTTTTAGGTGGTGGGCTTGAGCTTTTATCCTGCTTTGATCATGTTATAACAAGCCCAAAATCGCTGTTTGCATTTTGGCAAAGAAAGATCGCTCTGTCTTATGGCTGGAGTGGTGGCGATAGACTATTAAAGCGTTTATCCCCGCAGCACTTAAAACAAAAAAGCTTAAGTGCAGAACTATTTGATTCTTATGAAGCCAAACGAATAGGTCTAATCGATGAAATAGCACCAAGTCACTTACTTCTAGAAAATGGAGTCAATTGGGCATTAAGGCAATTACAGCTGCCACAAGAAAGTTTTTCGATTCTTAAACATTTTTCTGCCAAAACAGAAACTAAAGATTTTGAAAAAATCTGGGGAAATGTGACTCACAAAGAAGTTTTAGACGCATTTGAAAAACGATCAAAAAAATAAGCTAACCGATACTCAAGTGCTCATTTCAATCAACTTTGGTCTAGGTAATCTCGCCACTAGATTTTCTTTAAGGTTACATATTGATACACCGAATAGTATTTGTGATAGCTACACTATTGTTTTCATTTTTCTTATACACTGATGTAAAAGCTAATTACACAGAGAGCCTCCTTAAAAACTGTCTAAATGTTACCTCGCCTGCCATAGGCCTACTTAACAACTACTCCGACCTAATGAAGTGGATGGCAGACTCAGTAGACCATCCCTATTCGATGAGTTGCGGCAGCGTTGAACTAACTGAGGAAGAACAAAACTTAAATCTTAATATCTATCAACAAACCTTGCCAAAACAAACACAAAGCGGCGCTTCTTTAAAGGATTTTTTTTCTAAAGTAGAAGGAAAAATTAGAGCTCGTATTAAAAATGAAAAACAATCTGCTGAGGCTATTCAGGCTTGCTTAAACAAAAACTGTGTTTCATCAAAAACTAGCAGTTGTACGGGTGCTATCGCAAGTGTAAATACCTGTATACCTCTTACTTCAGACATTAAAGAAATATTAAAATTAAAAGATAACGCAAAATATAGTTTTGAAGATCTAGTCGCGGACGCTAGGTTTCATTTACATCTATCAAACACAAACACGTTTAATAGACTTGTTACAACAAATGCTGCGTTATCAGGTTCTATAAATACCAAATTAGAGAGTTATGACTTTCCTAAAGAATCTGCATGGGAGCCAGCAGAATACAAAGGCAAGGAATATAACACTGCATCCAATCAGCTAAAATCCTACTGGGAAGATACAGGAAAAATGAGCTCTTTAGACAGAGGAGCGGACGGCAGGTTAACTGCAAAAGGTGTTAAAACTAAAATGGATAGAATGAATAAAATCAGAGATTTACATGCTGAAACATATCAAAACATAATGTTAAGCCATCCTATTTTACAACATGTTACATCTGCAAAGCCTAGCGTTCAAGAAATGAACGTGGCTGCGAAAAGTGTTTTAGATTCTCTGGAAAAAGAAGAAGATTGGATAGATGATGCGACTAAGGATTTGCAAGGTGATGGCGATCTAAGTACGAATACATTAAAGTTACTAAACTATAGCGATATTATTGCTGAGACGTTGCAAGAAATGCCCGAGTACTGCGGAATAAGTCGAGATTTAAAATCGATCTACGATGCCAAAGATATAGGAAAATCTACGGCTATATACCTACCTATCATGGTAGCGTCTTTTTTTAATCCCGGATTTATTGCATTGGCTGCAGGCGGTGTCGGCAGCGCAGGAGTCGGTCTAACATATTCTTATGGATTAATGCAGGATGAAAAATTACAAATCACAGGAAGAGTAAATCCCACTAGCTACAGTGATGCAATAGAAGTACAACAAAGAAAAGAAGCATTTAATATGGAAGTATTGACTGCTCCTCTTGCAATTTTACCCGGAACAGCTGCCAATCATGGTGCGGCTACTGCTAGCAGAGGTATTTTGAACCGACTTAAATGGACAAGAAAACCTAAAGATAATGTTAAAATTATTAACTCTATTTCTTCAAAGTAAATCTCAAGACTAACTAGATGTAGTCTTGAGAGTATGATGGTACTTAATACTACTGGCCTGCAA
>JBBKWS010000005.1:0-17060 GCA_037969075.1 Bdellovibrionales bacterium
AATGATGTCATTTAGCCTCCCAATAAATTATATAACCAAAATTACTATTCTGGTTTACTTGAAGGCAATTCTTTTTTATCAAATGACCATGAGTTGAAAATGAATTCTTAAACCTTGGCGCCTACGGCTCTAAGCTCTTGTTTAATCTCTTCAATATGCTCGTGACTGAAGGTTTCTAGTACAAATTCGATTTTTGTTTCGTTTAACAACATTCCTGTTGCTAAACGGTCATGATAGACCTCTAAAATATTAGCACGCTTATCAGCAATAATTTTAGTCAGTTTACTTAAGCTCCCCGGCTGATCTGCAATTCTAACTTCTAATTGCACAATTCGCCCTCTTCTCGAGAGTCCCTGATCAATAACCTTTGAGACAATATTCAAATCCACGTTACCACCACTAAGTACACAGCAGGTTTTTTTGCCCAGATCTAATTTTTTTTGAAATACAGCAGCCATTGAGGCTGCTCCACTGGCTTCAACGACCGTTTTGCATCTCTCTAGTAAAAAGACCATGGCATCAGCCATCTCTTCTTCAGTAACTGTTACCATTTCATCTACATATTTTAATATATAATTATTAAGTATGTACTCATTGGGATGCTTAACCGCAATCCCATCTGCCATTGTTCCTGAGTTTTCAATATTGCTAACTATTTGTTTATTTAAAAAACTTTTTTGCATACTAGCGGTATTGGCGGCCTGCACACCAATAATTTTAATTTTCGGATTTATGGTTTTAATAGCAGTAGCAATTCCACTGATCAAACCGCCTCCACCTACTGGAATTACAATCGAATCAACTTCTTGCATTTGCTCCAAAAGCTCAAGCCCTATTGTACCTTGCCCTGCAATAATCAATGGATCCGCAAACGGAGGAATAAAAACCATGTTTTTTTCTACAGCTATTTTTTTTGCATACTCAAAGGCTTCATCAAAAATAGCACCATGTTGAATGATGCTTGCGCCATATCCTTTTGTGGCCAGTACTTTTACAAGGGGGGCCGACAGTGGCATGACAACGGTCGCAGGAATATTTAACCTACTTGCTGCATAGGCTACACCCTGCGCGTGATTACCGGCAGAACTACAAATAACTCCGCGTTTTCTTTCTTCGTCTGTAAGATTAGCGATGCGGTTGGTAGCACCTCTAATTTTAAAACTACCTGTTTTTTGTAAGTTTTCGAATTTTAAAAAAACTTCCAAGCCTGCTCTTTCGGAGCAGGACTTGGAATAGCGACACTCTGTCTTTCGAACGACGGCGGCTATTTTTTCTTGCGCTTCTTTGATGTCATCAATTGTTGCTATCTTCATTTTGTCATCCACCAAACCGTTGAAAGCCCTATAATAGGTGCATACTCTCCTTGCATCCTGGGCGCTCGCTGTAAGTGCTCGGTGACTGCTTCTACACACTCTTCATCATAATAAAAGTATGGTGCAAACACCTTATTACACTTCGCGCAGCGGTCTACCCACTTTGCATGTTCACTAGTTGTTCCACAGACATGGCAGCGTCTAAAGTGAGTTGATTTTTTACCCACCTGGAACCTCCTAGTTGTTGTCCCATTCTACCAAAGTCTAGTCGAATATGCTCATGATCTTTAATAATTAATTTTAAACCGTCAAATGACTTTTCGCGAAATGAATTAATGTAACGAATCCAAGGACTCAACTCTTAGAGTCATTTTCTCATTTTGACACAGCTAACTTGTATTTAGCAGACGACCTCGTTTTTGATACGATATAAGTCCTAGTGCCTCCATCGTATTTTGGATTATATAGTTCTTAACTGTTTTAAAATCTAGACCCAAAGCCACTACTCTAGAATATAAAATTAGCTCCCAGAACCTTCTTATATACTTTCTGGGGGCATTGCCCGCTTTTTTAACTTTAGATTTTTCCAAAGGGTATTTTCGTAAAATCTCTTGAGCCGAATGTCCGGCCAGAACTCGAAAGAAGTTCTGTAAATCGATTCTCTTTTTCCCTTTTACCAGCAAGTGTATGTGATTAGAGCAAACCGCCCTCTGATAAATTTTAATCCGGAAGTGTTTTGCCGACCTATTAATAATAAAGTTTACTAGTGATGAATTTCTAAAAAGTGATCTATTTCCTTTTGCTACTTCAGAGCGCAGGACAATATGAATAGGTTTTCCTATATCTATAGGCCGCTTCGTTTTTCTTCTCTTAATAGACAGTGCACCGCCATGCTCAATCCATCTTCTAGGAATATATGGATAGGGAGTTCGACTCTTGTTCATCCGTTTTGTTTAAGCAAAATGAGGGCCGAATCTAAGTAGTATTTAGTAAGCTCTAAGAAAAAGGGGTTCGAATTTAGAAAGTAAAATCGGATTTTATTATTAGTTTACTGTCTGGGGCAATGCCTCAGGTAAAGGCTAGGCAGCTTTTTTTAGAGCTAAAGAGTTCTCTAGATCAGAGCTGATCACAGTCGAGACAACATAAGAAAGCATTTGTGTAAACCTGATATCTCGATCAGAAAAGGATGTTCTCTCTTTAGGTAATCTTGCAGATAATACGCCGAAAAATTTACCGTGCTTCCAAAGCGGCGCAACAATGATCGAGTTAAAACTAATCGTTTTTAGTTTTTCTTTTACCGCAGCCATCGCAGGGTCACCGTCCATGTTTTCGATAACCACCATTTTTTCAGTATTCATTACATGAATAACTTCGGCGTATCTATTTAAATCAATCTTCAACCCAAAAAGACCACGATCATCACTAGAGATCATCACATGACCTGTCAGGCGGTCATCGTCACATTTAATGATCGATACCCGAACTGCTTTTAGGGCAATCTCTAGCATCTTCGAGTGGTTAAATAAAATATCCTTAATACGTTTTGGCTGCACAGCTTCTTTTAAGACAAAGTTAATTAAGTGCACAAGGGTATTGTCCTCGGGGCCTTTCTTCTCCCCTTGCGGAACATTTCTTTGTCTTTGAATATGAAACACGAGCCTTGATAAAATATCTTCTTGCTTATATGGCTTTACAATGTAGTCATGCGCTCCGGCTTTCAAGGCCTGTCTAACATTTTCTACACTGTTATGGGATGAAGTGATGAATGTTTTAGTTACGATTTTTTTTTCTGCAGTGAACTTCAAAAAGTTTAATCCAAGGTAATCTTTAAGCATCATGTTCACTAGGCAAAAATGTGGGCGCCATTCAAGTGCAGCTTTTTGTAGCTCAACCCCACTAGTTTCAACACGAGTTTCAAAGCCACGTTCTTTCAAAAAATCGGCAAGCCGACGTGATGTCGTCGATTCATCCTCACCAATTAATACTTTGTAAGAGCTTCGTTCAGTCATAAGTTACTATAAGTTTCGGATTTTTATAGACTTTTCTTAATATCAGACTTTGTCGCAGTTGTGAAAACTCGCCAAAAGTTGGTGACAGCAGTCGATCACAGACGCTAGATATTGGTATGGCTTTTTTAGTATTCGAAGGTTTAGATGGAGCCGGAAAATCCTCACTCATTAAATTACTTGCAAGCGACCTTGATAGTTCGTCTATTCCCCACATAATCACTAGGGAACCGGGTGGCACTCCACTAGGCGAAGAACTACGTACTATTTTATTACGCACTGACGGCGATGCCCCTGTAGCAAGAGCTGAGCTCCTTCTTTACCAGGCAATTCGTGCACAGCATGTTGAAAATAAAATAAGGCCTGCACTCAATGCAGGGTCTTGGGTTATCTGTGATCGCTATACCGCCAGTTCGATTGCATTTCAGTCCGGTGGTCGTGGCATTTCAGAAGAGGATATTAAAACTCTAAATGATTTTTCTACGGGTAAGTTACTACCGCAATTGTCTGTACTACTAGATCTTCCTGTTGAGGAAAGTTTAAAGCGAATTCAAAAAAGAGTGGATAGCGGACAAAACAAAGACCGTTTTGAGCAGGAAGAAAAAGACTTTCATCAAAGAATCCGAACGAGCTATTTACAGCAAGCTAAAGACAATACAAAATCATGGATCGTACTAGACGCCACTAAATCTAGCGAAGATATGTACAAAGAACTCAAAGTAAAGCTTACGGAGAATCAATGGTTAAAATCCTAGCGCACTTTGGTATATACCAACAGCTTGCAAAAAACATTGAAGCGGGTAAGTTATTTCCAGTTTTATTGTTTTTTGGTCCAAGCGGTGTTGGCAAACGCCTGGTTGCAAAAACTTTGATTAAAGATTTGTTTTGTAAAACAAAGGACCACTGTGATGAATGTCCAAGCTGTATAAAAATTGAAAAAGAAGAGTTCGAGGGCTTTCACACCTTAAAACCAGACGGAAAGTTTATTAAAGTCGATGCCGTCAGAGACTTGCTACAAAAACTAAACTTACAAAACTTACACTCTGCTACCGCCATCTTGATTGAAGACGCTGAAAAATTAAATCCACAGGCTGCTAACGCACTATTAAAAACCTTCGAAGAACCGCCGCCTAATACATACTTTATCTTACTCTCAAACCAAGTGCAGTCTCTCTTGCCAACAATAAGATCAAGGGCATTGCCAGTAGGATTTAGACGCTTAAGTAATGATGAACTAAAGACATTAAGTCCGGACGCACCCAATTGGACCATTCAAGCTAGCCAAGGAAGATTAGATATTCTTAAGTCTTACCTTGAAGAGGATTTATCCATTGAAAGAAAAAAAGCCTTAGAATTTGTGCAGCTACTTACAGAAAATAGCAAGTACACTGCGTTTCAAAAAATTAGAGAGTACATGAAAGATGATAGTAACTACATGCAGCTCAGTTTTTTCTTACAGTTGTTTTTTAGAGACGCTAGCGTGTATAAAATCAATCCTGTAAAAGCCTTTTTTCAAGACCAAAAATCCTTATTACAAAAATTCTCAGCTCTTGACTACGACAACTTAGAATCTCTTTTTCAAAAGAGTTTACAAATCGAAAGACAAATTTCAGCCAATCAAGATAAAGGACTCGTTTTAGAAAGTTTTTGGTTAGAGTCTAGAAAGCTATGTGCTAACTTATGACAATGCTTGGTTGGACAGATATTCACACCCATTTAAACATGCTAGAAGCCGGCGTTGAAGAAGGCTTAAATGCAGCTTTCGCAAATGGTGTTGACCGGGTCATTACTATCGGCACCCACCCAGATGACCTAGATATCGTGTATGATTTAGCTAAAAAATATGGCCCTAAAGTCTTTTGCACTTTAGGGATACATCCACATGATGCCAATTTATATACAATTGAAGTTGAGAATAAAATTGTATCTAGGCTACCCACTCCACATGTGGTTGCTGTCGGTGAAATTGGTTTGGATTACTATTACAAAAACTCTGAAATAGATGTGCAAAAAAAAGTTTTTAGACGGCAACTTGAAATCGCGCAAGAATACAAGCTCCCTGTAGAGATTCATACAAGAGACGCCGAACAAGACACCATTGATATCTTAAATGAAGTCAGTTCAACGTGGACAGGAGTACTACACTGTTTTACCGGCACACAATATTTGGCAGATGAAGCATTAAAGTTGGGATTAGATATCTCTGTAAGTGGTGTTGTTACGTTTAAAAGTGCTGACAGTTTAAGAGAAGTTATCAAGACGGTACCTTTGGATCGGCTTCATGTCGAAACCGATGCCCCGTTTTTAGCGCCAGTTCCTATGCGTGGAAAGAAAAATCAGCCTGCTTTTGTTGTACACACAGCTGCGTTTTTAGCAGGCCTTAAGGGAGTGGAGCTTGAAGTTTTGAAACAACAAGTCCACCTAAATAATCTTCGTACATTTCCTAAATTAACGTCTATCGCTATTACCTAGTTCCATCGCAAAACCTACAGCAATTTTACTAAATACTGCTGAGTGATTAAAGCTTGATCCTGAGTGAATAATATCTTCTTTAGTATGAATACGCTTGTTGATTGTATTCATCGTAGATTCAAACGGCATTAAAGTTGAATACCCTTGTCTAAACCAAGAAGCGTGGTCACTACAGCCATAACCACAAGCAAACTCTTGCAGAGTAACATTTAAATACAGACGATTTAACTCTTGCAACATTTCTCTAAGCCATAAAGAGGTAAAATCTGTCGTATTTCCGATAACCATCTCGCCCGCACCTGGGTTCAGACTCATATCTAGTTGTAAAACAGCAATTACGTCCTGGCTAGACTGCTTATATGTTTTAGCAATTTCAGCAGAACCTAAAAGACCCGCCTCTTCTCCCGCGTACCAAAAAAATTCAATTGTACGCTTAGCTTGTGCTTTTGATGAAAGAATTCTTACCGCTTCTAGTAAGTTAGCCGAACCTGATGCATTATCATCAGAACCAGGTGATCTTCCTTCAGCTGGGCCTGGGCCAAAAATTCCCTGAGTAACTGAATCTAAATGTCCGCCTAATACGATGATCTCATTTGGTCTTTCTGATCCAACCAAACGTAAACGTAATGACTTTTGTGGCGTTGAATTATGAGAAACTGTTTCTACTGTAAAAGGTAAGTTAGAAGCTTCTAGCATTTTAGTTATTTTTACTTTTAATGCTTCAACATGTGCATTGGCATTCTGCGATTTATGGTATCTGGTATTAAAATTATCTGACAACCATGTTACAGTCTCTTGTAAATTAGCTGGATTCACTTCAGCCATTGCATCGGCGATATCAGAATTATAATTTAAAACTACAGATTCTTTTAGAAAACGAGAGAACTCTTCTTTATCTGCCGCTTGTCTTAAAGATCTAAGAGCATCAAAATGCGATAATCCACTTTTTGTATTCTCTTCTAGCGCTTCATAGCCACCACAACGGCCCAACAAGTGCGAGGCCTTTGATATTTCTTGTTCTTGCTGTGGATTGATATAGCTAAGACCAACATTTAACTTTTCATCTTCCATAACAATTGGAATTTGTAACTGCCTCAAAATAGTTGCGTCAGCTAAAACGGCTTTTTGTTCAAAATTTCCCATAGGCACATGAGCGAATGCCGCACCAATGAGTAGCGATAATATTGTATTCATAAATTTCCCCCTGATAAAATTGTGGGCGACGATGCTTTTAGCCACAAGCAAAAGCCTAGTTCCTAGGCAAAAGACTAGCCTCTTGGATAAATATAAGAATTTAGGGACATTTTATCACCATGTAATAAAGATTCTTAGGCGCAAAAAGACCCCTTTTTCGATTTTTGTTTTCACATCCTTAGTATTTATTCATTATAACCGCATTATTCCGGGGGGGATCATGAAATCAGTTTCTTTATTTTCTATATTATTTCTAGTGGCAGCTTGCAGCCAAGATACAAGTCGAAGCAAAATGGGGCACAATGATCAAGTCATGTATGACTTGCAAACTGAGATCAGCAAGCTATCCGATTCTACAGATGCCAATGACATGCAACGAGCTGCCTATTTAGATAAAATGATGCATGAAAAAAGAACGGCAAAAACATTGGTTTCTGCAAACATTGATAAATTACGACAAAGTATGAAAGGACATTCAGATTTATACATTTTTGAAGGGAAATATAAAGTCTTAGTAATTCCTGTACAATTTAAAGATGTAAAGTTTGATAACCCCGAATTTTACCCGACTGATCTGGGAGCTAACGCCCCTATTCAAGATTACTTATTTGGCAATAATCCAGATTCAATGACTAGCTTCTATAAGCATACTTCATTTGGTAAATTTACTTTAACTGGCGAAGTCGCTCCAATTATTACCGTAGATAAAAACATGGTCGAATACGGCGAGGCCATATTTGGTAGTAATGATAAAAATGCTAGAGGACTGGTTGTTGATACTCTACAAAAATTAAAAGATACAGGAGTGGATAGCACATGGTGGGAGTCCTTTGATAACTGGGATCTATTTGATTATGATCAAGACAATCACTTTAATGAGCCCGATGGTTTTATTGACGCTGTGATTTTAGTATTTGCTGGAAAAGCGCAATCATCTTGCCAAAGATCGTTTGATCCAGATGGTATTAGGCCACCTTCATCTGATGTGCCTCCTGGTCCAAGACAAGAAGCTACTGTTGAATGTTACAATCGAATTTGGCCACATCGTTGGACTATATCAGTACCGTCCACTGATCCACGATATAGTGTTGTTGGTCCAACAGTAGAGGGATCAGTCCGCCCAAGTTTAAATGGATTAAAGCTAAGTGATTCTGTTTTTGCGCTCGATTACAACATGCAAGCTGAATATTCTGAAATATCAACCCTCATACATGAATTTGGCCACTCCCTAACTCTTCCAGATATCTATGCCTATAAAGGAGATAATAATACAGGCGGTTGGGATGCAATGAGTAGTACTGCTACTGTTCACCCACAAGAGTTTTCGTCCTATTCAAAACTAACGCTTGGGTGGTTACGCCCAAAATTAATTAAGCAGGGACAAAACACTTCTGCCTATCTTGGACATTACAACTACGTGCCCGTAAATCAAAGAGAGTCTGGCTTAGAATATCAAGGTCCATTGTCAGTGGATGAAAATGCCGGAGATGAGATTCATACATATGATATCACATCCACTACTCCTGAATTTAAAGAACCCGTCTATAGATCTCTAGCGATAATGACAGAGCCTTCTAAAGAACTAGAGCAAGTAATTACAATGCCAGTTGAGATGCAAACATACTCTGCCTATTCTGGACGCTTTGATGGAACATCTAAATCATTAAACTTACATTTCAAAGTTCCAATGGACGCAAAGACAATTTCATTCGACACTATTTATCATATAGAAACAGAAACAAACTTTAACTCAAAAGAGCCTGATATCCGAGTGGTCACTGACTTCGATATTGGTGGTGTTTACATAAACTCAAAGTTAGTTGACGAGTTACGTACCATTTCAGGTGATGATAACGCCGACAGTTTAGCAGAAACTAATCCCGCTTGCGAAGCAAGTCGCGCGCTAGATTTAAGAAAAAAGAAGAATGCGGATACTATCTCTGAATCTGAAAAAGAAGAACTAAAAAATATTTTAGAAATCTGCCAAAAGCCGATATGGGTTAAAAAATCATACGATGTGTCAGCACTAGCAGGAAAAGATTTACATCTAGAAGTTAGGTATACTACGGATGCTGGATACACTGAGTTTGGTATCTTTGTAGACAACGTAAAACTTGGAGATGAAACTGTAAGTTTTGAATCTCAACCAATTGTTGACGGTGGCTTTATCTTACTTGCAGATGGAAAAAAAGAAAACTTTTACAACCAGTTTTACTTACTTGAATTTAGAGATCCAAAAACCGAATACAACATCGACAACCAAGAACTATCTTACAACTTAGATAGAAATATTCAAATACTATGGAAGCAGTCTTTATTTTTAGATCAAGACAAGCCATTAATGGATCGCTTTAGAATGGTTGAGATGGAACAACAACCAGGTGTACTAGCGTGGTATTTTAACACTAGATATGACACCAGATCTAATACTCCTGAATTTCAAGAGGGCAAAGGCTACCTATTAGTAGTAAATCCAAAAGTACAAGAAGTTCTCTTACCAGAAATACTATCAAGCCCAATTCTTCTTGATAAAGATGGAGATTATAAAGGCGATGAAGATGCTGATTACAAAGCTTTCGAAAAGGCACAGAGAGAACTTTTCGGCTGCTTTGCTCACTCTAGATATTACGAATATGTAGAAGGAAGTCTTCCGGTTTGTCCTAACGAAGCAGAAAGAGATAGTATGCTTGGCCTTTCCTTTGAAGGAAAACCTTTAATATATAGAAGAGAAGCTTTCAATGACATTTTACCAATTCATCAAACTGATTACTCTTTTGTTGGCGAGCCCTTGCGAACAGAGCCCGAGATGAGAACTGGCTTATCTACATTTAGACCAGCCAGCTGGGGAAGTTTCTCTCCGTTCAAGCTCTACAAAGCTGTTGATGGAAAAATGGTTTTAGATCAGGACCTAACTGACAAAACTTTTAAGTCGTCCAGCACAGATGTTTTTATGGATTCAAAAAATGCCCTACACCCCAAAAAGCGTTTTCACTCTGATAATGCTGTGGTTGAGAAAAAGGGCTTAGTGTTTAAGGTGGTCGAACCATCTTCACGTATAGAAAAATTATACAGTTCAAAGGACCCCGATTCGAATATTAACGTATACCGAAAACCACAAGTGAAAATACTTGTAGAGTGGAGATAGTAAAAAGCGGCTGCAAAGCCGCTTTGTGCTTGTTTTTTGCACATAACAACTAGAATCCATTGCATTTTACAGCTGCTAGCTCTAATTTAAGCCCATCTAAAACAAGGGAGATATTCTTATGTCACGTCTTCGTGTAGCCATTAATGGTTTTGGTCGTATTGGTCGTATCGTATTCAGAGCGGGTTTTGAACAATTAGATATCGTAGCAATCAATGATCCTGGTGGAAGTGAAATTGGAGCGCATCTATTAAAGTATGATTCTACGCATGGAACTTTTGATAAGGAAGTAAGTGCTGATGGAAAAGTGATTAGTGTCGATGGAAAAAAGATTCATTTTTTAACTTCTAAAAATCCACTTGAATGTGACTGGAAAGGTCTTGGCGTCGATGTCGTGTTAGAATGCTCAGGTGTTTTTAAAGACAAATCAGAGATCGAAGCACACATAAAAGCTGGTGCAAAAAGAGTGATCGTATCAGCTCCTGCAAAAAATGTAGATTTAACCGTAGTATACGGCATTAACCATGAAACCTATGACCCTACAAAACACTTTGTAGTTAGCAATGCTTCATGCACAACAAACTGCTTAGCACCACTTGCCAAAGTTATTAACGATGCGTTTGGAATTGAAAATGCCCTTATGACAACCGTGCATGCATACACTAATGATCAAAAGATATTAGATTCAGCTCATAAAGACTTTAGAAGAGCAAGAAGTGCAGCACTTTCAATGATCCCAACAACAACAGGTGCTGCTGTGGCAGTAACTGAAGTTCTTCCTGAGTTAAAAGGAAAATTAGATGGCACCTCTGTCAGAGTCCCAACACCTAACGTAAGTTTAGTAGACTTAACAGCTAATGTTAAAAAGACAGTTACAATTGAAAGTGTAAATGAGGCCTTAAAGAATGCTGCTGCCAATAGTTTAAAAGGTATTCTAACTACAGAAAAAAATGAACTAGTAAGCATAGATTTTAATGGAAACACGCATAGCTCAATCGTTGATTTACCTTCTACTATGGTCATTGGCGATAATATGTTAAAAGTATTTTCATGGTATGACAATGAGACTGGCTTTTCTAATCGTATGATTGATTTTGCCATCCATATGCAAAAAAAAGGTATATAATGTCAGGTCTTGAGGGAATTAAAAAAATCACAGAATTAAACTTAAAGGACAAGCGTGTCTTTATTCGAGTTGATTTTAATGTCCCTATTGAAAATGACAAAATTGTGGATGACTTCAGAATTCGCGCAGCTCTTCCAACCATTAAGTACGCCCTTGCACAAGAAGCAAAGGTAATCATCGCCTCTCATATGGGCCGACCAAAAACAGAAGAAGATAAAAAGACAATGAGCCTTGAGATTGTTGCAGAGAGATTGCGCGAGCTTTTAGAGTGCGACGTAGTATTTGTTCATGAAGCGGATGGAAACGCACCTAAAGGTCTATTCCCGGCATTAAAACGTAATCAAATCCTACTTTTAGAAAACTTACGCTTTTCTGAAGGTGAAGAATCAAATTCCCATGAAATGGCTTCCCAATTAGCTAGCTATACCGATGTTTATATAAACGATGCGTTTGGCGCTAGTCACCGCGCCCACGCTTCGATTGTTGGACTACCAAGTATCGTCAGAGAAAAAGGCATTGGTTTTTTAATAGAAAAAGAAATCGATATGCTAGATAAGGTTTTATATAAAACCGAGTCACCGTTCCTGGCTGTTTTAGGCGGTAGTAAAGTAAGTGATAAAATTGGTATGATCCAAAATATGCTTACTAAAATCGATACTTTTTTAATCGGCGGAGCGATGGCCTATACATTTTTAGCAGCTAAAGGCTCTCCTATTGGTAAATCTCGAGTAGAGACTGCCAAGCTTGGCCTTGCTAAAGAATTGATAGATAGAATCCAAGGAAGAGAAAAAAAACTTTTACTTCCGATTGATCATGTAATTGTACAAGAGTTAAAACCTGGAGCCGAACACAAAATAACTACAAATGAAATTATACCAGAAGGTTGGATGGCTGTAGATATCGGACCAAAAACTCGTCAGATATACGCTAATGAGATTTTGCGGGCAGCGACTTTATTTTGGAATGGCCCAATGGGCGTTTACGAAGTGAAGCCATTTGATGCTGGGACACTGGCTGTGGCCAATGCCTTTGCAGAAACTGCGGGTACAACTATTATTGGTGGTGGAGACTCTGCAGCCGCAGTAAAAGCTGCCGGTTTAGAAAATAAAATGGATCATATTTCTACAGGGGGCGGCGCTAGCTTAGAATATCTAGAAGGCTCTAAACTACCTGGCTTAGAAGTTTTAAGACAAGGGAAGGCAAAATCATGAGATTTATATGGGCAGCTAACTGGAAACTAAACAAGAGTCCAAAAGAAAGTTTGGTAGCAATCAATGAGCTTTTAGAACAAGTACCAAAAAACTTACATTCACAAGTTTTAGTTTTTCCACAAAATTTTTCTGTTGGTGTACTAGCTTCTCTTCTATCAAAAACTTCAATGACATGGGGAGCGCAAAATATTCACCCCGAAAATGAAGGTGCTTTTACTGGAGAGAACTCACCTAAGATTTTAAAAGAAATGGGTGCTACACATGTTTTGATTGGACATTCAGAACGAAGACATCTATTTGCAGAGGCCAATGAGTTTTTAGCGAGAAAAGTAAGTTCTGCTCAAAAAGAAATGCTAATTCCAGTTCTTTGCATTGGAGAGACTTTAGAAGAAAGAGAATCCAATAAAACAAAATCAGTTTTAGAAGAGCAATTAAAGATAGGTTTGCAGTTTTGCGACTTTCAAAAACCAGTAATTATAGCCTATGAACCAGTGTGGGCTATCGGCACTGGAAAAGTTGCAATGCCTGAGCAGGTACTAGAGGCTCATGCATTTATCAGAAATTATCTAAAAGAAATGACTCAGCAAGATTTTGCAGAGAAGACTCCCATATTATACGGCGGCAGTGTAAAAGCTGATAATGCCGAAATTTTAAGCAAAGTTGCTAACGTAAATGGCTTTTTAGTGGGCGGAGCTTCACTACAAGCAGAGACTTTTAATCAAATCATCCAGGCTTCACTGTAGATTTTGCATTGCGCAAAAGACTTCGCGAAAAGCAATGGACAAAGAATGTAGGGGTTCCCTATATTGTGGACCTTAGGAGCATACATGTTAACATTTATCAGCGTTCTTCACATTGTAATCGCATTATTTCTTATCCTTTTGGTTTTAATCCAAGACTCTAAAGGTGGTGGATTGGGTGTTATGAGTGGCGGTTCGCAGTCTGTACTTGGAGCCTCTGGCGCTGATAATTTAATTGCTAAGGCTACTAGATGGACTGGATTAATGTTCGCTGGTACTTGTATTGCGCTTACTCTCTACAATGCTAAGGGCAATAAATCAGTACTTGATGGTATGCCAGCATCTGCAGTTCCTGCTGCACCAACAGCACCTGTTACGGCAGATGCACCCATTGAAGCACCAGCTACAGAAAAGACTGGCAACTAAGACGAAGTCTACTTACACTTAAAGTATGTTCAAACGTTTTTTGCTATTAGCACTTGCGCTCCTTTTGCTTCTGGGTGGCGGTTATCTAATTTTAAATTATGAAACTGTATTATCGGTTTGGGATGAAATGTATGGCCCTAAAGATACCCGAGAAATTGTGGCTCTTGTCACACGCACTGATGGTAACCCAAAACTCAAACTACCAAAAAGATTAGTCTACAAAAGTATTCGAGAATCACAGCAATTGAGATATTACGACACAATTCAAACTGATGAGAAATCTCATATTACAATCGCATTTACAAATGGCCTAGTATTAGATTTAGAACCTAACTCCTTACTGGTGTTAGAGAAATCACAAGATGGTGAATCTGGTGGCGTTGTAATTTCATTTCTACAAGGTAATTTCAAAGTTATCCAGGAAGGTAAATCTGGAAAAGTTTTTTTAGCTAAAGATTCGCAAGTTTTAGATACAGCAGGAAGACTACCGCCAAAAGAATCAATTATTATTGCACCTGAATTAGATCAGCTTGAACCAGAGATAGAGGTTGCCACTCCCACCCCAACGCCTCCGCCTGTTCAAATTGCCAGACCTCGTCCAACACCTAAGCCAACTCCCGTAAGGGCTAAAGAAAGTCTGCCCGATGATTACATCGCAAGTATTGTAAAAAAACAAAAACCATTTCTTAACCGCTGCTATGCCCAGCATTTACGACTAAACCCAAATGCTTCAGGAAAAATGAGCATCAGTTTCACTGTAGAACCTACAGGTGGCGTAACAAGCGTTCGAATTTTAAGAAGCAGTATCGCTGACCCTCGCTTACAAAAATGCACTTTGACTGTATTAGAGAGAATGCAATTTAAAACCTTTGATGGAGACCCCATCGTCGTCAATTATCCAATTAATTTCGAATAAAATGGTATATATAATAGCAATTTCTATCGGCATGATTTCAGTACTACAATCGACTTTAAATCGACACATCGCTGACATATGGGGGTTAAGTTCTACCTTAGTAGTAGCAGGCATTACAATGTTAGTATCTTGCCTATTTTTATACGCAGCTGTTAAATTTTACCCAGATCTTTTTCCAGATTTTTTTAGAAATAAATCTGCTTGGACACAATTTAAAATTTGGTATTTGATTCCAGGAATTTTAGGACTACTGATTGTTTTAGGCTTTCCCTTTGCTATCTCAAAAATAGGTGCTACCTCAGTATTTATACTGGCAATAGTTGGGCAAATTGCAGCTAGCGTTGTATGGGACGTTTGTATTGAAAAGATTCCTTTAAATCACTATCGACTAATTGCTATAGCACTTTGTGCTACAGGCGCATATTTATCAACAAAGACGCCTTAGACTGATACACTGTTGAAGAAAATAACTTAGTCAGGGTCACAAAAATGTCGATGGTTACGTAAGAGGATACATCATGAGTATAATTTCATTAATATTTTTCTCAATAATCAGTTTTTCCGCACCAATGAAGGCTCCTTATGTCGAGGTAGATCTTGTTTCGCAATACGATTCTTTTAAACTGAATGAAGATAATTATTTTGCATTTACCTTTAACCTAGATCCAGAATGGCATGTATATTGGAAAAACCCTGGAGACTCGGGAAAAGAGCCAAAAGTTACATGGCTAAAAAAAGAAGGCGTAGAGATTTCAAATTTTCTCTGGCCACTACCCAAGTTAATGCCACTAGAAACTTTAATGAACTATGGTTATGATGGAAAAATGGCCCTCCCTTTTGTTGTTAGAAACATGGGAGTGCAAAACGACGATAAAGTACGCCTAGAGGCAAAGCTGGAGTGGCTAGTTTGTCGCTCTGAGTGTATTCCTGGTAAAGCTACCTTGTCCATCGAACTACCAATCAACGACAATAGAACTCCGTCAAAAGATTATAATTTAATCCACAAAAGCTTATCTGCTATACCACTAAAAGATGATCAGATAAAAACATCTTTTAAATTAAAAAATGATGAATTTATCATATCCATTCATGCTCCTGATAAATCCGTTCCTGATTTTAAATCCGTTTACTTCTTTCCATTTAAAAGTTTACAGATTGTTCATGCTGCAAAACAGGTTTTCGAAATTAATGGGAAGGATATTATCTTAAAAATCCCTGCTGATGAAAATATAGATTCTAACTTTACGTCTCTCGGTGGCGTATTGTCATTTACACCTAAAAATGAAAACTTAGATATGGTCGCCTATGATATAGAGATTCCAAAGTCTGGAGCTAATAACTCAACGGCGGGATTGCCCCTTCTTCTTTTGTTTGCTTTTATCGGCGGACTAATTTTAAATTTAATGCCGTGCGTGTTCCCTGTACTATCATTAAAGATTTTAGGGTTTGTACATCAAGGCCAGGAAAACCCTAAGAGCATAAGAGTACATGGCTGGTTATATACACTTGGCGTACTATTTTCTTTTTGGGCACTTACAGTCACATTACTTGCACTTAAAGCTTCAGGTGAGGCCGTCGGTTGGGGATTTCAATTACAATCCCCATATTTCGTATTAGGAATGATTTTTTTATTTTTCTTTATTGGCTTAAATCTTTTAGGTTTCTTTGAGTTCGGAGAACCGCTGACTCAAGTCGGTGGAAAGATTAAATCGACTGGTTACTTTAGCTCGTTTCAAACAGGAGTACTTGCAACTATCGTTGCCACTCCTTGTACTGCTCCATTTATGGGAGCGGCCATTGGCGTAGCGTTTACTCTTCCACTTATTCAAACATTTATGATATTTACTTCCCTTGCACTTGGCTTGGCAGTGCCTTATTTAGCCCTTAGTTATTTTCCGGCGTGGCTAAAGCTTTTGCCGAAACCAGGTCTGTGGATGGTAAAGATGAAAGAGTTTTTTGCCTTCCCGATGTTTGCTACAATGCTTTGGCTACTTTGGGTTTTTGAGCAGCAAGCTGGTGCTACATCTCTATTTCTGACTTTGCTTTCATTTATACTAATTTTATTTTTATTTTGGTTCACAAAATATTATAAAAAGAAAAAAGTGATTTTAGCAATTCTTGGCACAGTTAGTGTGGTGATCCCATTCTTCTTTATCACCTCACAAACAGCAACTTCTCAGGCAGCCAGTGCCGGCTGGGAAGATTATAGTGAGCTAAAGCTGCAAGCATATTTAAAAGAAGGCAGACCAGTATTTATTGATTTTACTGCCTCTTGGTGCATTACATGCCAAGTAAATAAACGCTTAGTTTTACACACTGATGACATTCAAACATTTTTTGCTAAAAATAATATAGCTCTACTAAAAGCAGACTGGACAAATAGCGATCCATTGATAACTAAAAAATTAGCAGAATTTAATAGAAATAGCGTTCCCTTATACGTTTATTACGATGGGCAACACTTAGCGAAAAGCAATAAACCAGTTATTCTATCAGAAGTCTTGTCAAAACAGA
>JBBKWS010000006.1:0-36659 GCA_037969075.1 Bdellovibrionales bacterium
AAAACCTTTTGGTTAGCTTTACTGCTTTCTTATATCATTGGTTTTAGTTTTGAAGGAATAGGTTTAGTGGCAGGTCCTCTGTTGACGGAGTCAGGTATTAGTCACACAAGCATTTCCTACTTATTTGGTATTGCTACTCCTCTTAGTCTATCACTGGCCGCCATTTTTGGAGGGAGAAGATCCGATCAAGTCGGTCATAAACGGGGACTCAATGAAGCGCTCACCGGTATTTCTTTTTTTGTTTTAGTATTTGCGATCTGTGTTGGTTTAGATTTTAAATTCTTTTTACTTCCTGCCATCGTTTGCATTTATATCGGAATAGGTTGGCTGACGACTAGTTTATACGCCCTTCTTATGGAAATATCAGATAAAAAATTAGCGGCCGTACAATTTAGTGCATTCATGGCAATGACAAACCTATGTGAGAGCACGTCCGGATTTTTTATGGGCTGGGGAATTACAAATATAGGTTATGTGAAATCATTTTTAGTATTACTAGCGGTTTCGTGGTTTGGATTTTATTTAATCCAAAAAATATCTACCCAAGAGGTAAATGTTCCGAGTGTGCCTTAAATTATACCTTTTTTAGTTATTCTTTAGCTTTTTGATACTTCTTCAGGCTACAACATAATCATGACTGATACAGAAGTTACTTTAACCGCCTGCCAAATCAAAGCTCTCGAGCTTTTAGAAACTGTAGATAATGTTTTTTTGACAGGTGTTGCCGGCTCTGGAAAATCTTTTTTACTGCAACATTATTTAAAAGATAAAGACTCAAAGGCCTATCCTGTAGTGGCAAGTACGGGTGCCGCCGCTGTATTGATTAACGGAGTTACGTTTCATAGTTTTTTCTCTCTTGGTATTATGGAGGGCGGGCTTGATAAAACTATCGTGCGTGCGCTGAAAGATAAGCGAGTAAAAAAACGTTTAAAAAAAGTTAAAGCACTCATTATTGATGAAGTAAGCATGATTTCTGGGGTGACCCTACAGGCAGCCGAGACGATTGCACGATTAGCTCGTGAGTCCACAGCTCCTTGGGGCGGAATAAAAATAATTGCCGTGGGTGATTTTGGTCAATTACCACCGGTGAGTTTTGGTTCTCGCCCAAAAGATTGGGCCTTTCAATCTCCAACGTGGAAAAATAGCGAATTTAAAATTGCGTACCTTAATACCGTTATGCGCTCTAAAGAAGAGTCGTTTTTGCAGGTGCTGAACTACATTCGAAACGGCCAAGTAAATGATATAGTAACAAAATTTTTAGATTCAAAAGTTAGAAAGCCTGACAGTAGCTTCGCGGGCACAATTTTGTTTCCACATCGTCAATCCGTTGAGGACTACAACTTAAAAGAGCTAGCGAATCTTCCAGGTGATGTGATGACGTTTAAAACAGAATACGTCGGAAACGCAAAATTTTTAGAAGCTATGAAAAAAGCATCTCCTGTGCCAGAGATTTTACAAATTAAAATTGGTGCATTAGTAATGATCCGCAAAAACGATCCAATGCTTAATTACGTCAATGGAAGCTTGGGTAATGTGAAATCAGCTAAGGTTGGGGAGTTAAAAATAAAACTCTTAAGTGGTAAGACGATTACCTTAGAGCCTGAATCATTTTCTTATATGAATGCAGAGGGCGAAGTGGTGTCTAGCGCCCAAAATTTTCCGATCAATTTAGCTTGGGCCACTACGATTCATAAATCACAAGGTGTTACTTTAGATGCGGCCACGATGGATTTATCCCGTGTATTTGAAGCAGGACAAGCTTATGTTGCTTTAAGCCGGGTTAGATCAGCAGATTCATTGTTTATTTCTTCTTGGCGCCCACAAGCTATTCAAGCTTCAAAAGAAGTGGCTATGTTTCATGCAGAAATATTAAAAGAGTCAAACTGACACCAGTTTTTTGCCTCTTTTTGAAATTTTCACTCACAAGATTGTAGACACTTTATAAAAAAACAATACACTCCAGCCACGACAAGGGGGAGTATGACTCATTTCTGTAACTCACAAATATCTAAAATCATTTTATCACTTTTTATCTTAGGTTTTGCTATTCCATCACAAGCTGAGATTAGGGGTTTGCGTTGGACAGGAACAGAGGTTGAAAGTACAAGTCTACATACCCTAGTAGCAAAAATTAATACTTCACTTGGCACAAGTCTTAGAACTACAGACTTTGTACTGTTCGAAGATAGAAGTTTGGCAACTAGCCAATTTCAAATGTATGTACAAGCGATTGCGGGCATTCCTATTAGATCCGCTTCCATTCGCACGTGGACAGACACTACTAATAATACAGCTATTCAAGTAGAGGCTTTTATCGAAGTAAAAGCGAGCGAGCAATTAGCCCGTCTTAAACAAAAAGGTGTGGATACTGTACTTAGCTCACTAGTTCCGAAACTTGCCAGAAACGAAGTGATGGAAATTGTTCGTACAGCTATTAAGAATGATAGTAACGACAATCAAGTTAGATCTATTAAAGCCAACGATGTATGGGAAAATGGTAAACTAGTTCGTTTAGTAAGCGTTAAATCACGTCGTGGAAACCATGAATTTAAAGTAGATTTATCTAGCCTAAGAGTATTAGAACATATTTATAATGAATTCCCGCAAGCTGACCAAGAGTTTTCAGTGCCAGCAAAAGTCTTTCCTGTGTACGAAGAGACAGAGGGAATGGTTCGTCAAAAACAAATCGATGCTGAGCTAAAATACATCAATGCAAGAGTTCCATTAGTAACAAGTGATTCTTATGCTGATCTACGTAAACGCCGCTATTTAGACGGAGAATATAACGAGCTATTAGGGATGCTACCTATTGGACAAGCAAATGGCTTTTGGTCATCAACGTATGTTAGAGAGCAGGGTTTAAAAATTCTTAAAGCCCTTCCAATTACTGAAAACTCTTTTGAAAATGGTGGGGTGATGTTATCTGGTCGTTATGTAACGATTAGTTTACATCCAGACGCAGTAAAAAAATATACAAACCTAAACTTTGAGCCAATGCCAGCAGCACCACTGCGTTTTGATTGGGCCGAGACAGAGATTGATGGTCAGATGACTTACGAAATGACTCCGCATACTGGCTTCACAGGCATGCCTTTGAAATCTATGACGGATGCTATGAACCGACCAGCTACTCGCGATGCAAACCATAACCCAGAAACTTATATTAATGAAGGTTTTGATGAGGTTCAGGTTTATTACGCGGTAACAACTTTGTTTGAGTCGCTTATATCAATGGGCTTTACAGATCCTGATTTGTCTACTCGTCCATTTAACGCGTTTTTATATGATCCAGATATCTCGATGAAGAACAATGCGTATTACACAGAAGATACAATCAACTTCACAACGTACTCTGATGATCAACAAAACTACGCAAGAGATAACTCTACCATTTGGCATGAGCTTGGACATGGTGTAATGGATCGTTTAATGGGAGATCAAATTAGATTGGCCGACACTGGTGGGTTAAGTGAAGGTATGGCTGACTTTTTAGCTGCTCTAGTTTTAGCAGATGTAATGTACGATCAAACTTATGATGGATGGGATCAATTTAGAATTATTAATCAAACAGGTTTTAATTTAACAAACGAAGTTCACGATGACGGTGAAGCATACGGTGGAGCATTAAAAGATCTATTAGATGCCGCTGTGGCATCAGAGGGTAGAGTCGGTCTTCATAAAGTAACGGATCTAACATTAGAAGCAATGCGCTTAACAAGAAATCACCCAGGGCTTACTGCAAGTGGATGGTTTTCTCATATGTTATTTGCGGATGAAATTGGTCGTGCCGGAGTACGTGCGCCCGGTGAATTGAAAGATATAATTATGGCGGCTCTTAATGGTCGTAATTTTAGCTTAGATGGTAAAAAAGTTGCTTCATTTTCTTTAAAAAATAAGAAACAAGAAGTTGATCCAAGAACGCCAGGCTCTAGACAAAGTCCTTTACCAGTAGTGATATCTGAAAATCAAACAGCCACTTATAATCTTAGTGTGCAGATGATTGATAGTGATGTGTATAAATTTAAATATCCATTACAAGTAAAGGTACAACTGCAAAAAGGACCTATTCAAGGTGCGATTCATTGGGTAGGCGAAGCGGTTGAAGACATAGTTTACACTATCGAAAAAGCGGGTGACATACTGCCAGTTAATCTAACAATTACTGGCAAGTGTGATGAAGTAAATAGAGAAGATGGCTCATGTGTAGATTATGCATACATTAAAGTGTATAACAACGGTTCGCTGGATAAGCCGGTAGCTAAAAAACGTTTTTATCTGCAGCTAAAAGCTACAAAAGATTTACAACAGCAACTGACTACAAATTAATATTCTACAAAGTAAGTGTGAAGAAAATATCACACTTACTTTGCTCCTCAGGCTATCCCCTTTCAATTAGATACTGACTCTTCTTCATAACGTAATATAATCATTTTTGAATTTGATTAGAAACACTAGTAAAGGAGTGAGTATGAAATCAATTTTAATAGCAACAGTTCTACTTTTCACAACGGCAGCAATGTCAGCAGAAGATGGCAATCACGTACGTGGTATTTTAGGATTTTCATCGGGTGAGATTAACATCGGCGCTGATTATGAAAATCGAAATGATAATCTCGGATATGGTGGATACTTTTTATTTTCAGGTGATGATGAAGATACTGGAAAAAATAGCATATTTGCGATAGGTGCGATGGCAGCTGTTCACTTCTTAAATACATCAAAAGTTGATGTGTATGTTGCTCCTGGTTTCGGAGTAGCAAAAGTTGAAGAACCAGGTGCTGGCGGAGACGATGAAACAACGTTTGGACCTATTATGAAAGTCGGTGTTGAATATGCTATCAACGATAAGGCAACGGTAGGATTACAGCACTTGTTTATCTATAACTGGATGTCAGATGAAGTAGCTGATAGTGCATCATTTTTAAACGCTGCCGTAACATTTGTATTTTAAATTAATATTAGATTGTCGAGGCTGAGTTCAAATCGGCCTCGATCTTGTAGACCATAGTCTGACTTACTATAAAGACATCTAAAATATCTTCAAGCTTAGCCCTAAGTCCATCCGATTTTCATAAGAATATTCCGTTACTATATGTATGAAAAATATAATATTTTTATTGCCGTTTGTGCTAATTGCTTGTGACCAAGGTGCTATTGATGCTTTAAAAGTTGGCGAAGGCAAATTTGATTGCAAACCCACGATTAAGACAGAAACAGTTCAAAAAAGTAAGTTTATCAATGCTTATGAACGAACAGGTAAAAAAGTAATTCTTACAACTATTACCAGTCAGCAAGATATCTTGCCTAAAGACTTTCAACTAAGCGTGTTGCTAGATAGAGAGTGTGTGTCGCGCGTATCAGGACTTTCATTTTTAACCAAAGATTTTAAAAAGTTACCAAAAAAAGATTTTAAAAAATTCACGAAAATTGAGGCGTATACAGTTAAGCTCCCTGTAGCAATTTCTAAAACTGATCTTGAAAAAATAGCTGCTGGCGACTCATGCGTAAAAGGTGTTACGGAAGAAAATTTTATTGAACCGCAGTCAGTACCTAATGACCCATTGTTTAGCTTACAATCATACATGCCATCTATTCGGTATACTGAAATCTATGATGATGTTTTTACTTCTAGTAAAAAAATAGTTGGCGAATATATAGTAGCTGTTATTGATACAGGATTTTTATTAACTCATCCAGATTTAGTGAATCGGTATTGGACGAATCCAGGAGAAATTGCCGGTAACGGTATTGATGATGACAACAATGGTGTGATTGATGACATTCATGGAGCTAACCAAAATGCTATACCTCCGTTTGGAGATCCAAGTAGTGGTAATTACGCTCAGCATGGGACGCATGTTGCTGGCTTTATTGGAGCTGAAGTAAATAACTCAGAGGGTATCAGTGGTATAATGGGTTTAAATGCCAAGATTATGGGGATTAATGCGTGGCCATATTTGGTTGGGATAGGCGGCGGAAGTGCTCCGATGTCAGTGATTGATAGAGCCATCAGATATGCAGTAGATAACGGTGCAAGAGTTATTAATATCTCGATGCAAGGCGAGGGGTATAATCCTAATATTGAAGATGCGATGAACTATGCAGCGCAAAGAGATGTAGTTGTAGTAGTGGCTGCAGGAAATCATAATGCAGAAATAGGTGATACTCATAGAATTGGGATTCCTGCTATTTATTCTAAAGGAATTGCAGGAGCTATTTCGGTTGCCGCTACTAATTCTGCTAATGGTAATACTTCACCAGGTATATGTATCTTTTCTAACTATTCTGATAGTTATGTAGAGATTGGAGCTCCTGGTTGCGATCTAAATACTCCTACAAACTATGGCGGTAGTGGGGTGCTATCTTGTGTTCCTACCACTACCGATGCTTCGGGCTATGGCTATATACAAGGTACATCAATGGCATCTCCCATTGTAGCTGCTGGCGCCATCTATACTTACGCTATTTTAAAAGAGCTTGCAGGATTGAATCCAACGGCTGCGTTAGTAGAAGAGGTTATGAAAAATGGATCTACTATTAATCCAAATCTTGTAGGTAAAACTCTGAATGCTAAGCATTTAGATCTAAAGGGTATATATGATTATGTACAAGCTACATACATCAACCCAATAACAGATCCAGGTGATCCCGAACCACCTTGCGTACCTTAGTGCTTGTTTTTATTAAACAGACTGGATAGCAAGGTATCTAATTTATCGTTATGACAAATTAGCTCCATATGTTTTGATGAGACAAAGCCTTCTTTCTCAACCTTCTTAATAAATTGAATCAAATGATCGTAATAAGCGGCAATGTTCCAAAGCCCGATAGGTTTTTGATGAAGTTGTAATTGAGCCCAAGTGACTATTTCAAAAAGCTCATCCATAGTACCAAAGCCGCCCGGCATCGCTAAAAATGCATCTGAGATATCTGCCATGACAGCTTTTCTTTCATGCATGCTATTTACAATCTTTAATTCTGTAAGGCCGGGGTGCGCGACTTCAAGGTCAACAATGTGCTTTGGTATAACCCCTATAACTTCTCCACCGCTTTCTAAGCATGCATTAGCTAGCTGCCCCATAAGACCAATGCTCGCTCCACCGTAAACAAGGCGGATTTGATTTTGAGCGCAGTATCTTCCTAAATAAGTCGCCATTTCAAGATAAGCAGGGTTATTGCCATTTTTAGAGCCACAGTATACGCACAAATTTTTCATAATTTGAGGTAGCAAAATTCCCACGTAATGAAAAGACTTAATTCGCACGAGATCTATAACGCGCCATAATAGATAGGCTTTACTGTAAAGAAAATTCTCTTTAGACTGTCCTTACTTCATGAGGAGGTATTTATGAAATGGATTTTTACGGTACTACTATTTGTTAGTTTTAATGCGCACGCGCAGCTAAGTGCGAGCCCAAGTTTTGTTAATTTTGGCGATGTGAGTGTTGATAATGGATTTGGTCGTCGCACTAGTGTTAACGTATACAGTAACAGCAATGAGCAGAATACAGTTTTTGTGAATAACTCTTGTTTTGGTGCATTTTATACCACCAACAATTGTTATACTTTGATGCCTTATGGTTCATGTACTATTCAAATAGAGTACCGCCCAAGACACGAGGGTTATGACTCTTGTAATATTAATATCAACGGTAATCGTGGTGGTTATGCTTCAGTTAGTGTAAGAGGCCGTGGGGTTGATACGCTTGCTAATGAAGTTGATGGTCCATACGCTGAGTAATGCTGTCTTTACTTTTTGCTATACCAATTTTTGCTGCTACTTGTGCTAAATGGAATATAGCTACAGAAATTGGTTTGCTTCCTCACAAAGAAATTAGTGAATCAAGTGGGTTGCAGATCAGTAAAAAAATAAAAGATCGTCTATATCATGTAAATGACTCGGGGGATGGCCCATTCTTTTACATTACTAATTACCAGGGTAAAAACCTTAAAACCATTAAGGTCGAAAATTTTTATCCTGTGGACGTCGAAGAGCTCACTATAGCTAGTTATGATAATACAGATTACATAGTCATTGCGGATACAGGTGATAATCTACATATAAGAGACTCTGTAGCACTGTATTTTATCGAAGAAAAAGAATCCTATCCAGATAAGGTCTTTCCTTCACATATCATGAATATAAAGTACCCTAAGGGAGAGAAAAAAAATGTCGAAGCTCTTGCTTACCATCCCTCTGGTGACATCTATATTTTTTCAAAAGAAGAAAATATAAGAGCAGCAAAAGCCTTTCCACTTTCTATCTTTAAAATAAAAAAAGAGGCATTTTCTCTTAGGCAAAAAGAAGTAGTTGCTGAGTTTGTCGGAATGCTAGATTTACCTAGCTTACAGCCCAATGAAAATTGGCTTGGGCAGATTGCAACCGGCCTAGATATTGATGAAGGTGGTAATTGGCTGCTGCTTACTTATAAAAGAGCTATATATTCAACCTTGGACTTAACTAAAAGTTTACCAAAGGCTACTAGTTGGAAGTTGGGGCGGGATTACATGGCTATTGATCTGCTAGATTACCCGCAGCAAGAGGCTATTAGCTTTATACCAACAAAGAGCGCTTTTGTGTTTTCTACAGAATACAAAAAAAAATATCAAAAAGCTCCGCTAGCGAGGGTAGATTGCGCGCTTTCTTTGAAGCAGTAAGAAAATAATTGATCCAAAAACCATAAGTAGGCATAAGTATTGACCAAGGCTTAGGCCCGCAAAATAACCTAAATGTCTATCGGCTTCGCGGGTAAACTCAGTAAAGAACCTAAAAAGACCATAAAATAGAATAAAGCCAATGATGGGAGAAATTTTAAATCTTGTTTTCCATAGGCATAAAAACAAAAGTGGCCCCTCTAATATAGCTTCATAAATCTGTGATGGATGCCTAGGAAGTAGATCTGCTTTTGGAAATACCATTGCCCATGGCACGCTGGTGGTCGTGCCCCAAAGCTCGCCGTTGATAAAATTTCCTATTCTACCAAGGAATAAGGCAATAGGTAAAAATATCAGCACGGCACGTCCATATTCATAAATGGGTGTGTTCATATACCTTTTTAATGCAAATGCTGTAAGTATACAAAATAAGAAAGCACCGTGAAAACTCATACCACCGTACCAAATTTGCAAGATGCTATCTGGTTGTTCAATGAGTAGGGCTGGTTGATAAAACAAAAAATACCCTAATCTTCCGCCGATAATGACAGAGAGCCAAATGATTACTGCGAAATCCACAAAGTTCTTTTTATTATAATCATTCTTTGTTTTATTTAAGTAACGACTTGATAAAGCATAGACAATAAAAAATCCTACAGGATAGAAAACCCAATACCAGGCAATAGGATAATCAAATAATGTAAAGGCTATGGGGTTAATATCATGCTGGTACATACGTTTAGGATCGCAAGACTTTGATGGAAGTACAATACATGAGTTTCTGCAGCAAATCCGAAGTAGTCTCTATTAGAATAAAAAATGTACTGATTTTGTGCAGTTTTTTTGATAAAAGGGGCGTCTAGGTAATCATTTTAGGTGATGTATAGTTCTTTGACAGGAGGGAGTGATAAAAAACTGGTTCTTCAATAAAAAGTCTATTATTCTCCGCTCATGAAGCGATTTGAGAAGTTATCTTTGGGCCTATATGTCTATACGATTTTAATTATTCTATGGGGTGCCTGGGTAAGGATCTCAAAATCGGGTGATGGTTGTGGAGATTCCTGGCCGCTTTGTGATGGAAAGTTAATACCTGCCACCAAAAGTTTAGCGACTTGGATTGAGTTTAGTCACCGGCTAACGACAGGTTTGTTTGGTATCTTTGTGATTATAATGTGTGTTTGGGTAATTAAAAATAAAAAATCTAAAACCTTACAGCAAATGGTTAAAATAAGTTTGATCTTTACTATTACCGAGGCTCTTTTAGGTGCTGCTCTAGTTAAATTTGGTTTAGTAACAGATAATGATAGTTTTATGAGATTATTTGCAATGGGACTACATCAAGTAAATAGCCTTTTGTTGTCAGGATTTATAGGTCTTGTTTTTATTTTCTCTACAGGCAATCAATCTGTGCATTGGTCAAAATTGAAGACTCTTATCTGCACCTTATTTTTGGTTTTAGCAGCAACTGGAGCGATTGCATCTCTATCAACGACCTTGTATCCTTCGTCTTCTTTACTTGGGGGATTGCAAGCTGACCTATTTACTGAATCACATTGGATTGTTAAATGGCGTAGCATACATCCTTTGTTGGCTGTTACTATTGGTGGAAGTCTTTTGTATGTCTTTATTTTGCTAGGGGCAAAGACGGGCTTTACGCGAGAATTAAAACAATTGATACGACTGTTTGCGGTAGGTTTAATCTTTGGTGCATTAACACTAACATTTTTATCACCCATGTGGATGAAGCTAACGCATTTAACGTTAGCTCATGTAATTTGGTTATTTTTACTGAGATATTTAGTTCAGGTAGGCCCTAAACTGGGAACCGATAGTAGCAGGGTCTGAAGATCCAGCTAGAATAGTTGCTATCTGTCCGCAGATATCTTCGTTGGGATTTTCTCCTGAGCAGTATTGGCTTTCTATATTTATAACAGCATCACCGAGTTCGGCATCACTTGTTGCATTGGCCCCTATATTACCAGCACTTAGGTCAGGAGTGCTTTGGCCATCCCATGCACCATCTAGTCTGGCAAGAACTGTAGATGAGTAAGAAAAGCTACCAAACATAGCCATGCCTCTAGAACCAGAAGCATTGCAGGCCCTGTAGGCTAAGTCTGCATTGTTTAAAGCGTCGTCCCGGTCACTTCCCTTAAAATAAAGAGCAGACATGAACGAGTTCATTTCAGAGCCTGTGCCCTCTTGAATATCAGAAAAAATATTAGCTAGCGCGGCAGTGTCCAAACCTTGAAATAAAAATTCAGCAGCACATTTTAACTTATTGGCTTTTTCAGAAGTTTTACCAGCTAGGCTTGATACACAAGCTTTTGCTTGGGCAGAAGTTGTTGTAGTAATTTTATCTAAGCAGTCTCTGGCTTCCGAATAATCTGAAATATCACTATCCTCAGAGCAGGCCGCAAATATAAATATACAACACAAAATAAGACTCAATAGCTTCATTACAACTCCTTGTATGCTTTATAGGCTAACAATAATTCATCGTCAGATTAAGGAAAATATAAAGTCTAGACAAGACCAAGGTTTAGAGGGTTTGTAAGGCCATAAAGAAAATGATAAAAATAATGCCAGATCGTATCAATCGAATGGTGTTAATCTGGTTCGATTGTTGATAAACTTCAAAGTTACGCCAAAACTCGCGGTTGTAGGGTTCATATTTCATAAGTACCGTCCTTGATACCCTGAATCTAACAATCATTTGTTTGCTACAAATCATAAAGTAGTTAGAAGCATGTTTGATTTACGCGATTTTACGCATCTCCATAAGTCTTTCATGGGGCGCTTTATAGCTAGTAATTTTGAGCATGATTTGTTTGTGCAGCTTTGTGCCAATCTCATCAGGCCCAAACATGGCAACAAATGTCTCTGCCACATTTGGCTTTTGATGTGTCAGCAGGGTGTCCACCACCTGATGTAAGTAGGAAACGCCTTTATCTATAACCACGCAGCCTTTTAAAAAATAATCAAGAGCCTCGTCTGGCTTATTCTTTAGTAGGAGAGATTTACCGGCTTCAAGTAGTGAGGTGGATACTCTTACTTTTAGATCCTCTGTCTTTCTTTCTAATTGAAGGTAGTGCATATAGTATTTTTCTACATCTTCAAAACGATAGGTTTTTACACAAATGGAAAAGGCATATTTTAAAACTTTAGGACTTAGTGGATAATGCGCAGAAATTTTTCCTAAAAGTTTATATGCATTTTCGAAGTCATCGATCTCACAAAGGGTCATGAACTCAGCGACAAGACAACGAAAGTGAAGGGGAGTGATTTTCTGCCCTTGTTTGAAGTATGTAATGGCCTCGCTATATTTCTCTTGCTGTCTATATATTTCACCTATGTGATATAGTGCTAAACTAGGTTTGGCGGTTAAATTAACGGCCATTTCAAAATGAATCATGGCGTCGTCAACATGCCCTAATTGTTGTAAGGATTTAGCCTTAGCTATCATTGTTTTGTAGTGGTTGGGTGTTAATTTTTGCTCTATGATACGCTGTAGGTGCTCCGTGATGGTCTCAGTGGTGAATGGCTTTAGAATATACCCATCCACTTCCTCTTCAGCGGCATTAACCACCGCAGAGTCGTTGGCGTTTTCGGTGACTAGGACAAAGACTCTATCGTTATAGTTAGAGCAGTACTCTTTCTGAAAAGGTACTAAATCTAATCCAAAGCGATCATAAATTTGAAAGTCGGTAAAAATAATGTCAGGCTTATTGATTCGAACAAACTCTAAAGCGTGCGTGAAACTTTTAAGTGAAGTGATTGAGGTTTTCTCAGCGCCCAAATTAAGGAGTGATAGCTCTACAAGCTGCCTAGATGTGCTGGATTTATCTAAGATCAAGATTTTTTTATTTGCCAGGTATTCTTGTGCTTGAATCAGCATAATCTCTCCCTCTTAATTAAAATACTACTCTTCATTATAGCTTAATAAAAATAAAAAGACGTAAATTTTTAAGAGACAACTTTCTATAATCTACTAGGGCTGAGTGGTATCAATTTAATACGAGCGGAGTCTTACTAAGAGACAACGAATTGGGGGGCGGGTTTTTACATGCTTATGTCTTTCTTAGAAATGTATAAATTAAGCATTTTAACGATTTTAGTCACTTTTGGAACAAGTTTATTGGCTTATGTTTTTTTTAAGTTTAGTATTTACTCATGATTTTATTAACAGGGTTTCCCGGGTTTTTAGGCTCGTTTTTAATAGCATCCTTATTAGAGTTAATTCCTAAGGATGTGCAGATTGTTTGTTTAGTGCAAGATAAATTCTTGGCTCTAGCTAAAGAAAAGATAGCGGCACAACCTGGCTGGAGTGATCGCGTTTTAGTAATTATTGGGGATATTACAAAATCGAATTTAGGGTTAACCAAAGAGTGGAATGACAGAGTACAAAATATTTACCACCTAGCCGCAATATATGATTTATCAGCACCTAAGAACTTAGCTCAAAGTATTAATGTCCAAGGAACTAAAAATGTTTTGCAGTTTGCAAAAGCTTGTAATCAATTGAAACGATTTGACTACGTATCTACGTGTTATGTTAGCGGCAGATTTACGGGGCATTTCTTTGAAACTGATTTATTAAAAAAACAAGTATTTAACAACCACTATGAAGAGACCAAGTGCCAGGCAGAAGAAGAGGTTCAAAAAGCAATGAAGGCGGGACTACCTGCAACAATTTATCGGCCGAGTATTGTTGTCGGGGATAGCGTAAGTGGATGGACGCAAAAATTTGATGGTCCTTACTATATTATGCAATGGCTCGATCGACAGAAGTTGGTAGCAGTGCTTCCTGAGCTAGGGGATTACAAGCGAATTACAGTTAATTTAGTGCCGATAGATTTTATATCAAGTGCAATAGCTAAACTTTCACAACAAACATTTAGCGTCGGTAAAACATATCAATTAGCTGATCCTAAGCCACCTACAATCAAAGAATTTTTGCATTATATAGAAGAAATCATGGATAAGAAAATTGTAACAGTGCCTTTTCCGTCTAGTATCACTAAATTATCTCTTAGGTATATAAAGCCACTAAGGAACTGGATGAAGATAAACCCAGATACAATCGACTACTTTACTCATCCAACTATTTACGACACTACAAATGCAACAGAGGACTTAGCTAAACTAGGGATAAAGTGTCCAGAGCTTAAAAGTTATTTGCCGCAACTGATTTCACATATGAAAAGTGTTGAAGAGAGACCAACAGAAGCGATGGTTTAACGAGACCCACCACTTGATTGCTGAGGCTCATTTTTAATATATAGACCATTTTCACTATCGATAGCGTCGATTTTTACTCGTTGCTCTTTTGAGAAGGCGTATTCGGTGTGCATACTCCAATATTTTTTTTCTAAAATTCCAGACTCAAATCGGACGGCAGAAAATATAGAGTTTGTTATCACATCACTTGTTAAGGATACTTCTCCAGTATTTTTATAGCTATTATAATTAGGTGCAATTGTAAAATCAAGATCATCATTATTAAGTTTAATAAATTTTTTTCCTACTCTGTATTCAGTGCTCCTTGCATCCCCTGAGTCTTCGCATAGTTCATCATGCGAATATTTTTTTCTTTGCTCGTCTGTAGGTCTAAAGCATTTTTCTTGTGCTAAATTATACTTTGATGCATTCGTACTTACCAAATGTATTCTAGTAGAGCTTAGTATTCCCGGATTCATTGAGTATACTTTTCCATCTAATTCGAAATTTATGCTTGAACCGTGTACTCGAAAATCAGTGACATCTTTTCTACTGCTTAACTTAAGTGGTTCAGGATTTGGAATCAATCTACCTAGCCAATCTTTTCGTTGAGCCTCTTTTATAGGATAATAATCACTTGTGATTTTAGTTCCTGGTATTTTTTCAATAGCTTCTTTAAATAAAAAGACAGCCTCATATCGAACTTTATTCTCTATTTCATAATATTTTTTTTCATCTAACTTGTTTGTCATCTCCATTAGTTTTTTTCGCATACTTTCGTATTCAGCACGATCTAGATTGTTGTATATTTGTTCTATGATTGATCTGGTCTGTCTTTGTAGTGGGTGTTCGCGAACTGCACGCGCTGTTGCTAGTAATGGATCTACGTGCTTATCTTTATATGTAGTGATATCACAAAAGGAGCTACTGATTAGAATTTGTATTAGTAGGAGCATTACTGATTTCCACCTTTAATAGCTCTTCGGCGGATTCTAGGTATTTTATAAGCTCTTCTGGACGTTTGGCTGTAAAAAAAGCATAACCATAATCTTGCCCTGAACCTAAGCGCTCTTTAGTTTGGTCACCTACTTGCAATTTAAGCTTACCAGATACATAGCCGGCTAAAGTTTGTATACCGCTCCACCCAGTTATATTTTTAACCTGACCAAATCCTGGGTGGATAATCCATACTGCGCTGTACTTTTTTACACCAAGATCTTTTGCCAAACTGAAGTTTAAATTTAACTGGATCTCAATAAATAACTCCCAAAAATTTAAGTTATAGCTTAATTCTAATAAATTCATAATATACCCGCCAGGAGGGCGAATGGCGATTTCTCCAAAAATAACGTTATCGCTATTAATGTAAAATTCGACATGGCACAAAGAGTTCCTTATGCCAAATCCAGCGACAATGGTCTGTGCCTTAGTTAAGATGTCTTTTTCAATATTTTTTGGTAAGCTAGCGGGCACAATGTTTTGAGTATATTTTTTTGTGTACGTAGTGATATTTGTAAAAAGTATGTCACCATTTTTAACTAGGATCTCAACACTGCATTCGTAGCCATCGATAAAACTCTCAATCAATTGATTATCAAGAAGTACTTTAGTAAGTTCTGATTTTTCTTCATAATAAAAAGTATTTCTTCCGCCGGATTCATCAATGGATTTTACTACAATAGGGGTGTGGTAGTGCTCAATGTCTTCTAATTTTAGATACCCTCCATCGACATATCTGTAGTCGGTGATTGGTATTTGTAACTCAGTGGCGCGAATTTTCATTTTTAATTTATTTGTACAAAGTGAAGCCGTTTCATAGCTTTCGCCCCAAATACCCAAGTCTTCACGAAGTCTTGCTGCATTTAAGACAGCCTTTTCTGTGGCAGCAATAATAAAGTCAGGCTTAATTGTAGCGACAATTTTTTTTAACTCATCATAGTTTTTTAAATTAGTAGTGATAAAATTTGTTGATTTTTTCTTAAAAGGAAGTTTTTCATCAATTACATATATATCATTGCTATAATTCAATAGATTCTTGAAGAGTTGTTTTCTGTACCCGATCAATAGTATTTTCAAGCGGCCTACTGACAAGAGCCAAGCTTACAACTTGAACTCTTAGGACAATCTATAGCTTTAGATTTTGATTCATCGTCTATGCAATAGTATTCTAATACTTTATTGTTGTCGATGCAGACGTCTCTTTCAATAATCTGACTTACAACACAAGGGTTTGCATCGCAAATTTTTACCGAGCTAATGGTTACTCCGGGAACATTGATAACCTGCCCCTTATCAGTGTCTTCACAATTAAATGCATGTAAAAATAAATTACTTAGTACAAGAAAGATGATCACGGATATATCCTTTTCCTATAAAATCAGCTGATAATTTTGACGGCCCACATTTAACAAGAAGTGTAAGGTTTAAATCACATTTATTATTATCTTTATTGTAGGTATAGTCAAAAACTTGGGTGCTATAATAAGAGCATGCAGAAGGACAACTTTTTAATAGATTTCTGCCTTCATCAGTTGCTTTTCTTCCAATTGGCCAAGGTAGACTTGGGCTTACTAGCGTATGTCTAATCCACTCAGTAGTCTGCTCGTTAACATCTTTTTTACAAGTATCATCGCTACCAGTGCTGGATAGAACTTTTGTTAAAGTATGAGTTTTAATATATATTTCTTCACAAACGACTCTCGTGTCGATTTCTTGCGGTGTGATTTTTATGATTGGCAGTGCTTTGTGATTTTTTTTACATGGAAATGCACAATCTGGACTAATATTACTGGATCGACTAATTGCTGTGGTTACAGTCCTCATCAATTCTTTAACTACGTCATCAGCTGAACTTCTATCAAACTTTTTAGTGATAACTAAGGTTTCACTTTCATTTTCATAAGGGCATGTAGGACAAGACACCTTTTGTGCTGCCTGTAAAACTTTACTATTTTGTGCGCTTGAAGGCTGTGTTTGCTCGCACAGCTGAGAAAAACCTTGCAGATAAAATAGGGTTACAAAAACAAATGCCATGGTAGATTATCGGCTGTTTGAAACAGATTATTTAACCGCTTAAGCGGGTTACTGTATTTTGGTCTAGTGCATTGGCTTGTGACAGGTTAATAGGCACCATATGGTAACTGGTAATAATTACTTTCTAATTCATTTTCAATAACTGTGATATTCAAAAATAATTCGACGTTTAAAAGCAAGTTAGATACTTAGTTTTATGCTTTTTCAATTAATACTATTTTTATCTCTACAGTTTACGTTTTCTCAAGATCAAGGCGCCGATACTAAGGCTGATTATGTAAAATCCATAGATATGATGGCTATATTACAGCTGTTTACCAGTATTGAGGGTGACGCAAGCCAGCCTGAAAGCTTCAGAGAAAAAGTTGCGGCCTTAAAAAAGAAAGAGACATGGGTACAGGTAAAAAATAATTTAAACCTACTTAGAGTTGGTGTGGATTCTTACCGTGTATATAAAATGAATACGACAGGAGATGAAAATACTAAAAACCAAGATAAGGTTGAGCATATTAAAAATCTTGCAGTGATTTTGCCTCTAACTCACGGAATTGAGACTGTTGCTGGAGAGGTCTCTATGTTGATCGCTGCCAATATGGGGGCATCGATTGGGAACATAGCTACTCTAGGAGTGGTTGGGGCGATTATTAAGATTCCACTTCTTGTGGACCCCATTTGTATACTTTTTATTACTGCTTACAAGTATTCTCCTCATTTTAGAAGCGGGATCACGTTTATTAGGGATTCAACAACCCTAGGATTCTCATTTTTGGCAAGTCAGACAGGATTAAAGCAACTGTGGAGTAAATATTTTTATAACATGTCTGTGATTGAGCAATTATACCAACTACAAGAAAAAGGATGGAAACTTAGAACGTCTGATAGACTTCTTATAAAAAAACAAGGCCTTGAGATTGAAGTTGCAAATATTGAAGGTAATTATTTTGTTAAGAGTGTAGTTGCTGAAAATTTTGATAAACGTATCTTAAGAGACCTACCATTTAATGTACGTTATGCCTTACGGCGAGTGATAGTAAATAACAAACATGATTTTTACGTAGATGGTGTTGAGTCAATAGACTCTGATAAGAGAGGGTTTACGTTTAAGAATTTTAGTCTTCCACTTTCTGGGAAGTCTTACAGAAAAAATCAGTGCTATCACTTGTTTGATACTTGACCCTAAAAAGTGTTTTTTTAAATCCGTATCACATTGATACACATACGCAAAAGCGGCAGATTCAAAAGCCATACGTTTTGTATTACAAATATACAGAATAAACTTTAAAGTTCACCTAGACGAAAGCCGAATAAGACTAAAGTACTTAGCTTACAGGGGGCCTGGTGAAGTTAACGATTATTACTTTCGTCTTCTTAATACATTCAGTCTTATTGGCACAGGAATTTGTTCCAGGCGAAGTTATTGTTAAGCTTCGCGGTTCAAATAATAGTATAAGTACTGCATCATTCAAATCAAAAGCCAGCTCGGATAAGCAAATGCGCCTAAAGGGGTCTTGGAAAAATTTAAACATGCTTCACTACTCTTTAAAAGCAGGTGATAGCGTAGAAGCTGCAGTCAATGAGCTGCAAAATGATCCTGACGTTGAATATGCTGAGCCTAATTATATCTTGCGTAAGGCTGATGTAGAACGTGGGGAACCAATCTCCGAAGGTCAATTTCGCACATTAGCATCAGTAGAGGTTAACGGAAATCAAGATGGCAGTTTTACTCAGACGGCTGCCAATATCCAAGCGGATCAAGCATGGGATAATGTTTCTAATAATGGAGAAAGACCAATCGTTGCTATCATTGATACTGGGGTCGACCTATATCACTCTGCTTTTACTAGGTGGTGCGCTCTGTGGGAAAATACAGCTGAAAAAAATGGTGTGGCTGGTGTAGACGATGATGGTAATGGTTTTATTGATGATATTCATGGGTATGACTTTGTAAATCGTGATGGTAGTCCGCAAGATGATGATGGTCACGGTACTCATGTGTCTGGTATCGTACTTGGTACGACACAAGATCTATTAGCAATTCCCGAAATTATGCCAGTAGGTGGAGTTTGCAATAATAGTTACAAATCAAGAGTACAAATCATGGCAATTAAATTTTTAGATGCCAATGGTAGTGGTACTACTTCAGATGCAATTAAAGCAGTTTATTACGCAGTAAATAATGGTGCAAAGGTACTAAATAATTCATGGGGTGGTGGGAGTTACTCTCAATCATTACATGAAGCGATTGCTTATGCCTATGACCGTAAAGTAGCGTTCGTAGCTGCAGCAGGAAATAACACTTCAAATAATGATGTATACCCAATGTTTCCAGCAAACTATGATGCGCCCAACCTTATATCTGTTGCATCAACTACTAGTACCGATGTGTTATCTTACTTTTCGAACTTTGGGTCTAATACAGTACATTTTGCAAGTCCTGGGTCGGGTATATATAGTGCATTCTTGGGTGGAACTTATATGACAATGAGCGGTACTTCTATGGCCACTCCATTTGTATCAGGAGTTGCAGCATTAATAGCGCGTGAGCAGCCGACTATTAACGGTTATCAAATTAGAGATGTAATTTTAAATTCTGCTTCAAGCGTTAATACTAACGTAAATGGTAGCACGGTAACTGGTAAAAGATTAAATGTGTTAAACTCTGTGATGGCTGCTAAAGGCACTGTTGTCGTTGATTCTCAGCCTAGCTATGCGATTTCATCATCAGCATACAGAGGTGCGGCTTCGGAGTCTTCAGCAGCAGGCTGTGGTATGGTCTCTACATTATTAAGTAGATCTGATAAAGGTGGAAAAGGCGGCGGTAGAGGTTTAGGCTTTGCCATTTTAGCGCTTCTTTTATCTCCGGCATTATTTTTAGCAGCTCGCCGTAAACATGCGAACCGCAGGAAACACGAGAGATTCGAAGTACATTCGCAAATGAAATTAAAGCTTGGAGAAAATGAGCTAGTTGGTGAATTAGAATCCATTTCACTCGGCGGATTTGGCTTTGACATGGAAGAGCTTATCGAAAAAGGCAGTGTTGTAACCGTTAAATTACAAACTCCTACGGGCGAAAAAGAAATTGAGGTTAAAGGTAAAATTGTATGGAGAGATGGTCATCATCATGGAGTGCAACTTATGGAGAAAAATAAAGGTATCATGCAATTTATTAAGCAAATGATTTCTAACTTTGCAGTAGGTAAAGCGTAAGGTCTACGATAAGTACTTTCAAAGAAAAAATGCCTCTTTACAGGGGCATTTTTTTTACCACATATAGCCAATGGCTATTGTTATATAAGACCCTGAGACACTATCAGATTTGGGAAGTATAGAGTACAAAACTTCAACAGGCATATATCCTGATCCAGTTTTAATATCAAAACCACCACCAGCCTGAATTAATCCAGTAGTGCTTAATGAATCGGTCTCTACCGCATTCGATGAGCTAGAGGCTGGATGAGCAAGGGCGCCGCCTGCGCCAATCCAGAAGCTGTATTTACCGCTATTAAGGTAATATTGCGCCATCCCTTCTGCTGTAATATAAGTTATATCCACCTCGCAACTGTTACCGCCTGTGCAGATTGCAGTTTGAGCATCTCCTGAAGCAGAAAATGATTCAGCTCCTACGCGCCCACGAAATTGAATGGATTCACTGAATGAAAAATCAAAAGCACCTTTGACACTAAAGCCAGTGCCTGACAAATCCACCTTTTCATTAAGTAGGGCAACTTCCATACTGTCCATACTGAAACCTACAATGCCGCCATACCTTAAAGATTTTTTAGAAGACATATTGTTTGAAGATTTTGTCGCGTCTCTTCCAGAATCTGTTGACCAACCTTTTTGAGCTTTACCAACGATAAGTTTACCAACCGCCTTCGTGCCACTTTTATTGGTTTTTGAGATTTGAATAATTCCTCTCTTCTTTCCATTGCTATCAAACAATTCTACTCGTTGCCCCTTATCAACAGTCTCGTCTTGTAGACTGATGACTACACTTTTTCCTTTTACTGTAGTAACAGTGGCAGCGTAAACAGGTAGTGATATAAATAGTGATAATAGCAATGTCCCTAGAGGTTGCATAAATACTCCGATGTTTACAATAGTTTATGGGATTTTTCCCTCTGAAAAAATGAATCTAAGCTTGATTCTTTGACTTCTAATCTAAGGTCGAGTCTGAACTGATTGTTCAAACATGGATTGAGCGAATGTTGCAAGAAGGCTTAAGTCCTGATCTCTAGTTTCATCACTGTAATTAACAGAGCAACCAACTGCCTCTAGCAAGTCTTTATTCATTATAAATATCAACTTGTTTGAATCATTATTTTTTACCCCTAATTGCTCGTACTGCATTGATAGTCTTACAGAGTCGGGGATCATTTCAATGTGACTTGGTAACTGGTGCAGCCAATTTGCATATTCACTTGAAAATTTACATTCATACTCTCGCTTTAATGTCACTATTCTGCAGACAACTTCTTGCTTTGTATTGATCGTAAAGATAGTTTCATAAGGCTCTGTTTTAAATATTTCTTGCAAAAAGTAATCATTAAAGTACAAATCACAAGAAGCATTAGTAATTTTTTGTTGATATATGGTTGCCCCTTCACTTTCTAATAAAGTGCGGCCTTCGGACTCGTAAATGGAGCAATTTTGATAGCTAATCATGATAAATGTTAGAAATATTAATATAGAAAAAAACTTCATAGTATCAGCCTCACGTATCAATCGGAAACGAAGAGGTAAAACTATAGGGAAAAAATACAATTATCGTATATAATCTATACAACGCAAATACAGCTAAGTAGCTGAATATACAGTAACTTTTATTCGACTATAGTTGGCACAAAATATTTTCTCAATAGACTTTAGTATAACCAGAAACCATTGCTTTTTTTAGGCTATTTCGTACAATCCTGTCTCTCATGTAGGATGGGGAACATAAAACAAAATGAAAATACTAATCTGTCTTAGCCTATTACTAATTCCGTTATCTACTTTTGCAATTGAAGATACGGCTGTGCTCCCAAAGGGAGTTCGCTCCCTTCTGTGGAAGCAAGGATTTGTAGGTTCGGTGACAGAAAAGTTCGGTGAAGATTCTACGCTATATTCATTAGATGGTAGATTAACTAAAAATTTTGATGCAAAGCAAGTTTTGGCTCTTCACCCCAGAGCTCCCGAATTAATCAGTGCATTGAACGACACCTTACTTAAAGGTTATGGTTTGGGGGACAAAATCCAATTGGGCCAATTAGAATTCAGCGGTGAGGCAAACTTGCAGTATATGGCGCCAGTGGTAGCCTATGGGTTAACAAGTAAGTGGACCGTCGCTGTGGTTACATCGTTTGCTAAAATCGATGCTGACATTGATGTTAGACATACTGGGGTGAATAATTCTAAAGAAATTTATGATGCACTTTCTAGTAAGGGTGGTTTAAACGATGAGGCTGACGCCACATTCAAAAAATTGATTAGTTTGGACCTTCGAGAAGAGTTTTATAATTACCTAGATAGTAAGCAGTATAAGCCTTTGAAGGCAAACCCTGACTGGCAGTTTGGCGATATACAACTGATCAGTAAATATAAATATTATGAGAGCCCTAAGTGGACGCTTTTAAATAAAGTTGTAATAAATCTCCCTACTGGGCCAGAAGACGATCCAAGTGACTTTTTAGACTTACCTATCTTTCATAAACAGTTTATTGAGTTTTCTCAGGTGCAAGATTACCAGATTAACAAAAGTCTGATTTTAGGCTCGGCACTAACTTATGCATGGAATATTGCAGATAAAATTGATCGTAGGGTACCAGAGTCGGCATCAGATTACTTGCCTGATAGTTCTAGACAAGAAAACGTTAATCGTGACTTAGGCGATTCCCTACGCTGGGAAGTAAATACCAGATATAATGTAAATTCCAATATTTCCCTCGCGACGGCTTATGTTGGCAGCTATAAGGTAAAAGATTATTACAGTGGTGATCGATCCTACGATTACTCTCTGCTAGCACGAAATACTGAGACATATGCCCATAGGTATGAATTGCAAGCTAACTATAGTGCTGTGCAAGACTACTTGAATAAAAGAGCGACCATTCCATTTGCTGTTTCTTATAAATACGCTGATTTATTTTCAGGTAAAAATATAGAAAGACAAAGCTTGCATGAGTTAACGCTGATGGTGTTTTTCTAATGAAATTATTCAGGTGTCTTTTTTTAATACTATGTTTAACCCTGCTATCTTGTAGTAAAGATAAGAGTGGGAACTCGTACTCAAAAGAGAAAGAGTCATTTGGACCTAAAGGCCAAGATACAGTTGTTGAAGTTAAAAAAGACGCACCTAAAAAAATAAACTGGAATAGTTACAGTGGTTGGATTTCTACCCATGAGTTTATGCAAAGCTTAGTGACACTTTTTGAGTTCGCACCTGAAAGTAAAGTGCCATACGAAATGCTAGATAGATACTACAGCAATCCTAATACTACTACCATGGTAAACATTAATAGTGGAACCTACGTTGAGGCAGCGCTTGGCATTTACGGCCCTGACATTTTTAATAGTATTAATGTTAGTAATGTTAAAAATCATGCCGCCATAATTAATGCGTTTAAAAGTTGGAATGTTAGAATTCCAAAAAATTTAAGTCCTGCACAAATTATGTCCAGACTCATTGGTCTATTAAAGGAATTGCCCTCGCATTTGGTTAAAAATGACGTCAGTCAAAGTGTTGCAGATGGTGTTGCAAAGTCGATAGGCTCTTACATACAAACACTAAATGTTGCTGCAGACAGACTGAGCTTTTTAAAAACAGAAAAAACTGAGGGAATGTTATTTTATAACATTACAATTATAAGAGACACGCTTAGTGATTTGATAGAATCTGGAATTGTAACACAAGAAAGCATGTCGGCGTCTATAGAAAGCCTGGAGTTTCCAACCATGCTGTCAGTTAAGTTCAATGAAAAGACTCATAAGAGTATTGCTTCAATACTATTTTCGATTCTGCAGCAAAAAAGACATGAGTTTTTACTTAGAGTAGGTAAGGAGGATGTTTCTAATCTTACCTCTATACAAAAGGCCGAACTAATCGCTGAATTTCCAATCTCAATGCAAGAATTTGCCAGTACATTCATTGCAGAAAGCGAAGAAGCTTTGGCATGGTATAAATTAGCTGAATTTGAGAATTTTTTAAGTCCAATAAGAAGTTTTTATTTAGGAAGGCTAATTTCTAAGTTAGAAGAAACAGATGCAAATACCATGTTGTTGGATATTGAGTATCAAGTCAGTGTAACTGCATACAACCAATTAAATAATATTCTTTTGCAAAAGGCGCAAGATCTCCCGCAGATAGTTGAGAAGGTTGTGCTTACGCAATTTTCAGCTCTTGAGCATAATTTTTATTATAACTTCTATAATCAGATAAAAAAAATTGCATCAGAAAGGATTAAGGAAGACTTACTTTCTGGCGAGGGAAAGTTTCCAGGAGTCGAAGGCAAGTATGTGTTCTGGCCCATTGAGCAAACAGCCTCAACCTATCAGTCACACTTTTTAACTGGTGGTAAAGAAATTGGTTCTGCCATCCAGGCCAATATATTTTTTCTAGAAAATATTAAGAATACCACTGTTGAGTCTGCTGATAAAAAGTTTAAGACATATACTTTTTCGTTATTAAATCGTCTACTGGCTATATTTGGCTATCGTAACTTTCATGGTGTACTTACCAACTCTCTTCACCAAAGATTTTCTCCGACAGAGTCAGCAAGCTTCGATATTTACTCTTACGATATTGAACCAGGCGTATATGCTTTGCCCGATAATTTACAGCTATCGTCAGGATATGATGTTTCTACAGAGAATCACCAAAAATTAGTGCAGACCGTTGCTGGAAAAGCATCTTTGATTAAAGCTAGCGCGAAGATGTTAGATTTTTTTGCAGACTATAACCATAATTCATTTGATGATATTTTTTCTACATTTCAATTTGAAGGCTTTTCAGTATTTCCTAAAGAGCCAATTTTTGACCTTTCGCTTGGAAGTATGTCTATATTGCTGCGTAATCTAACTAAAGGTGAGGCAATATTTTTTGATATGAGCGGTAATCCATTAGCGAGTACTGGAGATATATATACGGATGCAAAAGGGGCTGGAGCCGTTGCATTACTATCAAGAACTGAGACGGGGTTTTCTGATAGTATTCAAGGAGAAGATACGGCGGATTATATTATTGCGCTATCCAGCCTACTTGATTCGGCGAGGCGTTTACCGCAAGCTAAAGTAGGTTTATTGTCTAAGTTGACTGATGGCAAACAGGCAGATCTTGATACACTTATGAATTTACTGCCAAGCCTTCGTAAGCTGCAGTATGGTTTAGGATTATTTTTGTACAATAAAATGGTAAAAGATCAGTGGCTAGTGAATTCTTATTTTATCAAAGATCAGTCTGCCAGTGAAAAAGAATATAATCTTTCAAGACAATTAAAATTAATCCAAGCGATGCTGAGTATTTATAATGAATGGAAATCTGATATTTTTCTTTGGGCAGCAGTTGATGGCTACTATGCTCTTAATAAAGAGCTTCTCAGTAAAGAAAACATTGGGTACGTATTGAGCGCCGGTTTTCCTATGTTTGAAGTTACGGAATCATGGAAAACTCTTTTAGAACTGAAAAAAGTTATAGAATCTTTGCCCGACAATAAACGTGAGTGGTGGTCGTCTGAGTCAGAGCTACAGTTAAATAGGTTGTTGAACTATTATAAACAAAATTGGCAGGAGTTATCAAATGTACAATAGATGTATTTTGATTCTTCTTTTGTTTATATGTACAGCATGTTTAGATGAGCGCTCATCTCCCGATAGAAGCGCAGAAGAGGCTGTACCAAAAACTGAAACTAGTCATGAGACTAAAGATAATAATAAAAACGATGAGGGCTCTACCGTTAATGAGACTGAGTCCTGCGCTCTGTACCCGACTAAATACAATCAGCCAAACTGGAACATGTATTTTGAAACGTATTCCTCATTGGTAAAAGGTTCTTCTGCTGACAAATTACTTTCTCTGCATGTTAGACATATGAATCAAGAAAAAATATTTAACTTAATCTATAATAAAGTTACTTGGTTCAGTGATAAAGAGTTTTCTTGGATTGAAAAGGTAGAGACTATCCTACCGCAGATAGTGGATACTTGTAATTACCCAGAAGTGCAGCGCATACAGCTTGGCGCGGATAATATCATTTTTGTGGTGGACGAATGGAGAACTTCAGAGTTTTATCAACCTAGGCATGTTATCTTCTGGTCTAAGAACAAAACCAATGTTTGGATTGATGAGTTTACAGGCTCTAAGTTTATAAATATCGGTCTATACCGAGAGGTTCTAAGTGATGAAGAACAAAAAATATTTTTAAGAAGACGCTATGGTAATTTTCCACTTAATATTACATCGGGATCTAATAATCTAAACTCTATTTCTGACATGCAGCTGATGATGACTAACCGAACAAATGCTTATGTAGGTAACTTAGTCTTAAAATACGATGATGGAAGCATTTCTTCTCAGCTAGGACCAATTGAAGCTTTCAAAATTTGGGATGAGAATACTTTGAATTATAAATATTTAATAGAGTTCGGAGCTGCGGCACCAACATTTGTCGGTGATACTGATAATATCAGGACAACAAAGGCAGGCGGCAATTTTGATAAGAAATCCAGTAGAATTCGTCTTATTTTTGAAAAGAATGTGGCAAATAAAGACTTACCATTTATAGGTGAATATATTCAAAGTGGTTTTGAGAAAAAATGGATTCACTTTACTGGTGTAAGGCCAGCTAGGGTTGAGTCTTTTGAATAATATAAGAGCCCCATTTTTGAATTTGCGCTTCTGTCATTAGTACTTCGCAGATCGTACCGGTAGAACCATGTTCTTGCTTAATGATGACAGTTTCACGGTCCAGCTCGTAAATTCTATGCTGATCTTCGATATTAAAAAATAATTCTACTTTTTTCTGCAAGCTTAAAATTTTCTCAAGCATCATGTTTCTTAGGTCATCTAAACCAGTACCATTTAATGCGCTTACAAAGATTCTGGGGTATAGGCTCGCTTTAAACTTATCTTCGTTCGTTGCAAGATCAACTTTGTTATACACATGTAAGATAGGTTTATCCTGCCATTCAAATTCTGTGATCAGTTCATTTACAACTTCTACATGACGATTTATCTGCGGGCTTGAGATATCAATCACATGCAATAATATATCGGCCTCGGCCGATTCTTCGAGAGTAGCTTTAAATGCTTCTATTAATTTTGTAGGCAGTTTTCTGATGAATCCAACGGTATCTGTAAGTACTGCAGGTGGTCCACCTGGTAGAAAAACCTTTCTAGTTGTGGGATCGAGTGTAGCAAATAATTTATTCTCAGAATAAATTGTGGATTTAGTTAGCTGGTTCATTAGAGCGCTTTTTCCCGCATTGGTGTAGCCAATCAATGCAAACGTTGGAATTTTATTTCTGCGCCTGGTGTTTCGATGTTGTGATCTGCGTTTTTGAACTTCTTTTAGTTGGCGTCTAACGAAATCGATTCTTTCTCTGACTCGCCTTCTGTCCATCTCAAGAGCCGTTTCCCCGGGGCCTCTTGTTCCGATTCCTGCGCCTTGTCTAGAGTGCGACCCCATCCAGGCGCCAATCATACGCGGTAATTGATCCAACATTTGCGCTAGTTCTACCTGCAATTTTCCCTCGTGGGTCTGAGCGCGTTGCGCAAAAATATCTAAGATCAATTGGGTCCTATCTAAAACCGAGACCCTTAATTCTTGCTCGATATTTACGGCTTGTGCTCCTGTAAGTTGGTGATCAATAATAACTAAGCTTGCACCGGTCTCGTCGACGATTTGTTTGATTTCTAAGATCTTACCTTTTCCAATCAGAGTGGCTGGGTTGAATTTGTCTAAAACTTGCGAGATAGACCCAACTACCTCTGCGCCGGCCGTTTCAGTCAGTTCCATTAGTTCGAGTAAACTCTCTTTATACTCATTTTTGATATCTGATTGTAGACCAACACCAACTAAGACCACGCGCTCTATAGTATTTTTAGAGCGCTCAATAGCCTGTCTATCATTTGGCTTTTTATCTTGATCTTTTTGTCTTGCCATTAGGTTTGTTGACGCTTTCTTTCTCGGTGATATTGTACATGTAGAGCAGTAATAGCAGCTACGTTTACAATGTCTTCAACATTACAAGATCTTTGTAATACGTGAGCAGGCTTTCTAACGCCTAGTAAAAATGGTCCTAAAACTTCGCCGTTACTTAATTGTTGCACAAGTTTGTAACCAATATTACTAGAGTCGAGATTAGGGAACATTAAAATATTCGCCCCACCATCTATTTGACTAAAAGGAAAAAACTTTTTTCTAATGCTTTCATTGACAGCGGTGTCTGCCTGCATCTCTCCGTCTACGATCATGTCAGGAAATCTTTGTTTAACTAGTTGCGCTGCAATCTGCATTTTTTTAGGACTCGAATACATGCCAGTAAAGTTAGAAAAACTTAACATGGCAACCTTTGGTGTTATTCCAAAAAACTGCGCGACTTCTGCAGCATAAAGAGAAAGGCTTGCTAGTTGCTCTGCCGTGGGGTCAATATTAACAGTCGTATCTAAGAAAAATAAAACTTTGTCCTTAAACACCATTATAATTAAACCACCAGCAACACCGTCCTTAGTGGTGCCAATTGTTCTTAATATTGGTCGAACGGCATCGGCGTAGTTTTGTGTTGCGCCAGTGATAATAGCATCAGCATCTCCCATCTCAACCGTCATTGCGGCAAAATAAGCGGGGTCTGCCATCAACCTAGAGGCTTCATTAAGCGTGACACCCTTACGCTTACGTCGTTCGTAAAAAGCTTTAAAGTATTTTTCATGTCCCTCATATTTAGAGGGGTGAATAATTGTTACATCATCTAAATTTTTTATTCCCAGGCTTTCAATTTTCTCTTTTACAACATCAGGATATCCAACAAGTATAGGTATAGCTATTTGCTCTTCTTTGATAATTGTAAGTGCGCGTAAGACTCTTTCAGAGTGTGCCTCTGGGAATACAATCCTTGGGATATGTTTGCTCTCATCACTACTAGTTCTAACTCGGTTAATCGCCCCACGAATAAAACTTCTTGAGGTCCCTTGCATTGCTTCTAGTCGCTCTTTGTAGGCTTTAAAGTCTTCGATGGGCTTTTGCGCCACACCTGAATCCATGGCAGCCTTTGCTACAGCGGGGGCAACCCAAAGTAGTACTCTAGAATCAAATGGTTTTGGCACGATGTACTCTGGGCCAAATTTAAATTTTCCACCAGCATAAGCTTGTGATACCGAGTCGGGCACATCTTCTTTTGCAAGTGTGGCAAGAGCATATACAGCAGCTAGTTTCATTTCTTCATTGATAGTTGTGGCTCTAACATCAAGTGCACCTCTAAAAATAAATGGAAAACCAAGAACATTATTTATTTGGTTAGGAAAGTCCGAGCGACCTGTCGCCATAATGATATCATCACGTACTTTTTTAGCTAAATCCGGTAGTATTTCAGGCTCAGGGTTTGCCATAGCGAAAACTATAGGATTTTTAGCCATTACTTTTATCATATCAGGGGTAACAGCTCCGGCTACACTAAGGCCTACGAATACATCTGCATCTTTCATTGCGTCAGTTAGTGATCTTGCATTTGTTTTTACCGCAAAGGCTTGTTTAAAACTATTCATACCATCTGTACGACCTTCATAAATAACTCCGCGGGTGTCGCACATAATAATGTTTTGTCGATTTACTCCAAGTTGCACAAAAATATTTGCACAAGATACTGACGCTGCACCGGCGCCATTCATGACTATTTTAATTTTATTAAGTTTTTTCTTAGCGATTTCGCAGGCATTCAGTAAGGCAGCACCAGTAATAATCGCGGTCCCGTGTTGGTCATCGTGAAAGACAGGAATTTTTAATTCAGCTTTTAATCTTGTTTCTATTTCAAAACATTCTGGAGCTTTAATATCTTCTAAATTGATACCGCCAAACGTAGGCTCTAAGTTTTTTACAGTTAGAATAAATTCTTCAATGTCTTTAGTTTTAATTTCGATATCAAATACGTCGATATCGGCAAAGCGTTTAAATAAAATGCCTTTTCCTTCCATTACTGGCTTACTAGCTTCTGGTCCAATGTCACCTAAACCTAAGACCGCAGTACCGTTAGTTATTACGGCAACCAAATTACCTTTGGCAGTATAGTCATAAACTTTTGAAACATCTTTTGCGATTTCCATACAAGGGGCAGCAACGCCAGGAGTATATGCCAAAGACAGATTTCTTTCTGTTTGGCAGGGCTTAGTGGATACAACTTCAATTTTTCCGGGCCGTCCTTCTTGATGATAAAGTAAGGCCTGCTTTTTTATGTCCATGAACTACTCCTAAGGATTTGTAACAAGATAATTCTACCTGTCACCGGGGTAAAGCCTAAACTGTACCAACTTTATCCACTTTATCCATTGCATTGTGAATTTGCTTAGTTTGTAAGCCAAAGTCGGGTTTTGCTATTAAACTCGTGCCAAATCAGCCGCTTGTAGCTACCATTCAGAGCGAACTTATTGCTCTAATAGTGAGGAGAAAATCATGGCAAATCCCAGAGATGTAGTCATTGTAGAAGGAGTTAGAACTCCATTTGCAAAAGCAGGTACTAAATTTAATGATATTCATGCAGCTGATTTAGGAAAAGTAGCGCTGACTGAATTAATTGCACGTACGCAATTAAATGTTAATGAAGTTGATGAAGTTATTATCGGAAATACAGGAAGCCCATCTGATGCGGTAAATATTTCTAGGGTGGTTGCCTTAAATTCGGGTGTGCCACTTAAGACTTCAGCTTACACAGTTCACCGAAACTGCGCCTCTGCGCTCGAGAGCGTGACAAGCGGCTATGAAAAAATAAAATCAGGAACGATGGATGTAATTTTAGCAGGTGGAACAGAGTCCATGTCTAATATGCCATTATTATTTACTAAAGACTTTACTCGTGTATTCGGTAACATTATGGCGGCAAAGTCATTAGGGGCAAAACTTTCGGCTCTTGCGCAATTAAAGTTAAAATACTTAAAACCAAGAATTGCTATCATGGAAGGCTTAACAGATCCATTTGCTGGTATTAATATGGGGCAAACGGCAGAGATAATTGCCAAAGAATTTGATATTTCAAGACGTGAGCAAGATGAGTATGCGCTTAGGTCACATCAATTAGCTGTAGCAGCAAAAGATAAATTTAAAGAAGAAATTGTAAGTTTTTATATGCCACCAAAATTTAAAGAAGTGGTTTCTGAAGATCTTGGGCCAAGAGCCACGCAAACTATGGAAGCTTTGCAAAAGCTAAGACCATTTTTTGATAAAACATATGGAACAATTACTGCTGGTAACTCTTGTCCAATCACTGATGGTGCGGCCATGGTATTATTGATGTCTAGAGAAAGAGCTGAGAGTCTTGGTTATAAACCAATTGCTAGAATTGCTGGTTATGGTTATGCAGGTCTTGACCCAAAACGCATGGGATTAGGTCCCGTGTTCGCAACTCCAATCGCTTTAAAACGAGCTGGAATTACTATGAAAGATATAGGTTTGATTGAACTTAACGAAGCATTCGCAGCGCAAGTACTTGCTTGCCAGAGAGCTTTTGATAGTGACGCTTTTGCGCAAAAAGAGTTGGGACTTCTAACTAAAATCGGTGCCATTGATCCAAAGATTTGTAACGTAAATGGTGGAGCAATTGCACTTGGACACCCAGTAGGAACAACGGGCACAAGATTAGTACTAACTTTAATGAAAGAAATGCGTCGTAAAAATGTTCAGTTTGGTTTAGCAACCCTTTGTATTGGTGGCGGCCAAGGTGGCGCCATCGTATTAGAAAGAGAGGCGTAAATGTCAGGACTTAAAATTATACCACAGGGAGAAGTTGCAGTACTTGAGTGGGATCTGCCAGGCGAGAAGGTAAATAAGCTTTCAAGCCCAGTGATGCTAGCTTTAGATAAAATCTTAGATGAATTAAAAACCTCATCTTATAAGGCTGTCGTAATTATTTCTAGAAAACAAAAAATCTTTATTGCTGGCGCGGATATTAATGAAATCGTAGATATCAGAGAAAAAAATGATGCCCACGAAAAAGCTGCAAATGGACAAAGAATTTTATCTAAGATTGAAGATTTACCAATGCCAGTAGTAGCTGCTATTAATGGTGCATGTCTTGGCGGTGGTTGTGAATTGATTTTATCTTGTGATTACAGATTAGCATCTGATGACAAATCAACACAAATTGGTTTGCCCGAAACTAAACTTGGAATCATTCCAGGTTTTGGTGGTTGTGTAAGATTGCCTCGCGTGATTGGTTTGCAGGCGGCACTTGATATTATTTTAGCCGGTAAATCTGTGGATAGCCGCAAGGCTTATAAACTAGGTTTAGTGGACAGTGTTGTTCCATCAAATCTTTTAGAGCAAGAAGCTATTAAATACGCTAAACAAATTGCGAGTAAAGGTAAGCGTCGTAAGCAGTTTTCAGCAAAAGGTATGGCAAATAAATTTCTAGAGTCGTTCTTAGGACGACCAGTTGTATTTTCTCAGGCTAAAAAATCAGTTTTAAAATTAACAAAGGGACATTACCCGGCTGTTTTAAAAGCGATTGAAGTTATTAATAAAACATACGGTATGTCTAATCGCGATAAAGCTCTTAGTATTGAAGCAGAAGGTTTTTCTGAAGTTGCGATCACGGATGTTTCTAAAAACTTGATTCGTATTTTCTTTATGACAGAAGCAGTTAAAAAGCAAAATGGTGTTAGTGATCAAAATGTAAAAGGTCGCAACATTTCTCATATGGGAGTTTTGGGTGCTGGCACCATGGGCGGCGGCATTGCGCAGCTAGGTGCTGATAAAGGGATCGAAGTGAGAGTTAAAGATTTATCTCCAGATGCTTTGTCTAAAGCTTTTATTGCGGCTCAAAGAATTTGGCAAAAGAAGCTAGAGCGTCGTCGAATAGATAAATTCGAATTTAAGGCAAAAATGGATTTAATCAGTGGCGGCTTAGATTATGCAGGGTTTAAGCGTTTAGACCTTGTGGTTGAAGCTATTGTTGAAGACATGAATATAAAGAAAAAGGTGATTGGCGAAACAGCTGGCCAATGCGTCGATGATTGCATTATTGCGACCAATACATCATCCCTTAGTGTGACAGAGATGGCAAAAGGCCATCCCCGTCCAGAAAACTTTGTGGGGATGCACTTTTTTAACCCGGTTGATAAGATGCCACTTGTTGAAGTGATCAGAGGAGAGAAAACTTCAGATGAAGTGACCGCCACGATTTTTGAACTTTCAAAAAGAATGGGAAAAATTCCGGTAGTAGTAAGAGATGGCCCAGGTTTCATTGTGAATCGTCTATTGTTACCGTATTTAAATGAAGCTGTTTATCTTTTTGAAGAAGGCTATTCAGTAGAAGATATCGATAAGGCTTACTTAAAATTTGGAATGCCAATGGGTCCTTTAAGATTATTAGATGAAGTGGGTTTAGATGTATCTGTAAAAGTAGCTAAGATTTTTCATCAAGCTTTTGGTGAGAGAGCTGAGCCTTGTAAAGTTATGTCAAAGATGGCAGATAATAAAGAGCGCTTAGGTGTTAAATCGGGTAAAGGTTTTTATATCTATGATGAAAAAGGTAAGCAGCAAGGCGTAGACCAAAAAATTTACGAAGAATGTGGTTTGCCAATGCCTACTAAAAAAGTGACAAATGCAGACGAGTTAGTACATAGAGGTGTTTTTGCTATGATTAACGAGGCAATGATCGCACTAGATGAAAAGATCGTGGATACCTACGATCAAGTAGATCTAGGAATGATCATGGGCACAGGCTTTCCACCATTTAGAGGTGGGCTGATGAAGTACGCTGAATCTGTAGGGCTTGCTAAGGTGGCAGACGATTTAGAGGTATTCTCATCTCGTTATGGCAAACGCCATAAGCCGTCACCGGCATTATTAAAAGCTACAAAAAAATAGTTTTTATGGTAGCAAACTTTGTTTGCTACCAACCTTAAGGTTAGTCAACTCGGATAGCTCTAACTACAATATCTTTAATTTTAAGGTCCTTTGTTATTAAGAAAACAATTTGCCAAGACGCTGGTATTGTTTTGTCGACTGCTTTGATTGTATAGGTAGGGTAATATTCACTTTGAAAGTAGCCAGTGGATGGCCCTAGTGTTTTATAGATATCATCTATGGATTTCCCTATATATTTCTTTTTGTGCGCCAATAAATCTACGGTCATATTTAACTTACTGTGCATATCAGATTTTCTGAAATCAACTTCAGAAAATTTTTGAAATTTGGAGTTATTTTTTAAAGTACCGATATCAACAGTATCCATGGTAAAGTTTTGTGAGTAAATATAGGTACCACTAAATAATAGTATAAGGCTTATAAGAATTTTATTTTTTGATAACATGCATTTTACCTCGCTGAATATTCTGTTTGAATTTTTTAATTAATTCCAAGTCACTCATTTTTTTTGCACCGTCTTGCAACCCCACAGTGTTATTGTGTGTATCCATAATATATTGATCTTCTGGTTGTGTTTCATTCTTTTCATGTGCATCCAGAATTTGCTTAGCGGCTTCTTTTCCAATATTTTGGCGTAATTTTGAGCTCCAAATATAATGTCGGCAAGCATCGGATATATCATTAATATCGGATACGCCATAAGTTTTAGTGCAGATTCTCTCCGCTTCACGGGCCAATTCATAGGCATTATATAAAGTTTTGGGGTCTTTTTTGATTAGTTCTTTTTCTGCTGCTGTTAAGCCAGGGTAGAGTGCAAATATTACGGGAGTGTATGCGATATCCTCGCATAGTTTATGGCATTGCTCTGGACAACGAAATGTTGCCATATCAACCATTAAAATTGAGCATTCAAAAGTGCAATCGCTACCTTTTTTTATTTTTCCAGCTCGGAACCAGTCACTACATGTCTCATCAGCATGCAGTGCTATTGCTAAAAGAAAAAATAAAATAGGCATAGAAGTATTACAGTTGTCTTCGAGATTCTGAGCAAGGTAAATCCCCAATTTTACTAACGCAAAGCTTCTTATTTCCTAAAGTAAATAGTCCAGTTCCGGTTGCACTTGGCTGCAACCGGCTTACTATATATCTATGAGTTTATCATCTGCACAAAACCAATACGTTACCGAATTTGAACGCTGTCAAAAAATCTTAATTGAACAAGCGAAGTCGATTGAAACTGCTGCACAAAAAATCTTTACCTCTGTCAAAGACGGCGGAGTGATGCATGTGTTTGGCAGTGGTCATTCGCACACGATTGCCGAAGAACTTTTTCACCGGGCGGGTGGCTTAGTTCCGGTGAATGCGATTTTAGAGCCGTATTTAATGCCGCATGCGGGCCCAACACGTGTAGGTCAACTAGAGAGAACTAAGGGAATTGCACCAACTATTTTTAAGGCTCATAAGTTTTTAAAAGGTGAGTGTCTAATTTTAGCATCTAATTCAGGGATCAATGCAGTTACTAGTGAGTTGTGTCAAATAGCAAAAGACAATGGGATATTTACCATTGCGATTTCATCTCTTACCCATTCAAAGCAAAGCCCAGGGCGCGGTAATCCTAAACTATATGAAGTCGCAGATCTAACGATTGATACAGGCACTCCATTTGGGGATGCTTGTGTGAGTTTACCAAATGTCGATGTAAAGATTGCGCCTCTATCAACGCTTGCGACCATATTAGCAGGACAATTGATTGTGATTCGGGTGTGTGAGCTATTTACCGATGCAGGACTGATTCCACCTGTATATCAAAGTGCAAATACGCCAGGTGGAGAAGAACGCAATAAAGCTTTAGAAGATAAGTACCGCTCTCGCATTCAGCACTTGATTTAATTAAAGATCAGCCTTATTACCTCAAGCTATGCCAGAACTTCCAGAGGTAGAAACCGTAAAAAAAGGCCTAATCAAACTAGCTAAAAATGCTAGTATTGCTGACGTTTGGGTTTCTAGTAAAAAACTTAGGTTTCCGGTAAGTGCAAAAAAACTAAAATCAGTGGTTGGCCTTCCTATTTTAGGAGTTTCAAGGCGCGCAAAATATTTATTATTTGATTTAGGCGACATAGTTTTGATCAACCATTTAGGAATGACGGGTACTTGGCGTGAACTAAAAGATGCCTATTTGCACGATCACGTGAAGATCCAATTAAATACAAATAAAGTGATGGTTTATAATGATCCCAGACGGTTTGGATTTTTTAGCATTTCTAAAAAGGTTGAAATAGATCAGAATATTTTTTTAAAGCATCTTGGACCAGAGCCATTTGAGGAAGCTTTTACAGCAGATTATTTACTTAAAAAATGTTTTCATAAAAAAGCCCCTATTAAAAATTTGATTATGGATCAAAAGGTGGTTGTTGGAGTTGGCAATATCTATGCTAGTGAAGCTTTATTTTTGTCTAAGATTCGCCCTACAAGAATGGGTGAAAAACTAAAGCCTATTGAAGCTGAGTTACTGGTAGAAAACATTAAAGTGGTTTTACAAAAAGCCATTGTTGCTGGTGGCTCTTACATTCGTGATTTTAAATCCATAGAGGGAGCCGCTAGTTTTCAACACCAATTTAGTGTGTATGATAAAGAGGGTGAGCCATGTGTTGTTTGCCAAAAGCCCATTCAAAGAATCGTGCAGGCAGGAAGAGCTAGTTTTTTTTG
>JBBKWS010000007.1:0-2511 GCA_037969075.1 Bdellovibrionales bacterium
GGCATGCGGCAAATGCCCGATAGCCAAACAAGAAGCCTTACTCAATTAACTCTTAAGTAGCACCGTGCCGTGCCTGCCATAGATCATACTCAGCTTGCATATGGACCCACATTTCGACAGAGGTTTTAAGAGCGCGCTCAAGTGTAATTGCGAAAGAAGAAGCCCCTCGTTTGGCATTCATGAATTCATTTATCTTGCGAGGAGAACATTTATAAAGTTTGGCTAAGTCGGTCTGGTTTAAAGGGGCCGAAATTCGACCCCGATTATATTTTAAATACAATTATTCAATCTCATTACAAACAGCTTTACTAACACTCATAACTCTAAGAGTTTGAACGTTTACATTTACAGATACGCTGCAAACTTGCGGTACTCGTCCTGAATATGATTTAAAGCTAACTGCGTATATAGATGGACCGAAAGAAGCGCGTCCAGAGCGAGAGTACTCAATGCCTTTAATATTTCCCATTCCATCTTCTTGAGAAAGAAGATCCTGCATTTCGTCAGACTCAAGAACAGCGACCATTTCTTTTGCTGTTTGTTGACTATATGTATCGGCAAAAGCGGGCACTGATACCAATAAAGCTACGGCGGTTAGAATAATTCTTATCATGAGGGGCTCCTTGTTAATTTTACAAATACTTTGTAAATTTAGGTTCAAAAACGGCTCTTGCTCACCATGAGGAAGAAATTAACCATTAATGAAAATACAAGTAATTTACTAAGCGAAAATTAGGCCAAGTTTATAGTTTTAAAAACTCATAATCTAATTACTATTTCAGAGTTTGGCTCCAGCACTTTTTTATTTGGAAATATAGATTTATTTAATTTGCTCGTAAGCTCTTTGAATTTGCACAGTCTTTTCTCTTGCGACCTGTTTAATTTCGTCACCTAGATGCTCTACCTTATCAGGATGATATTTAGATAGCGCTTCGTGGTAAGCTTTTTTAATTTCAGCTGCATTTGCATTTTTTGCTACGCCAAGTATTTCGAAGGGGTCAGCGTGTTGATTTTTTGTCCGATTAAAAGTGTTTGAGTCGGACTGTTGAGGGTTCGATAAAGTTTGTAGTCGCTTCTGAATGAATCTGATCAATAAATATATGATCAAAACAGTAATAAGATATCTTAAAATAATTATCATAAACGATGATATAGAAAGAGCTTTGATAACAGTCAAGGTTTTAAGAGGGTTGTAATCACAAGTAAATCGGTCTACTCTGGGCGACACACAAAGGAGACGTTATGGCGTATCAGAACTCAAGCCCTGAGTTGAAAGAGATAGAGCGCTTTATAAGAGGCTTAATGGATAATGTAAATTTCGTCTATTACATAGTTGGTGGATTAATTATTTTTATGGGACTATATTCGTCTTTTTACACCATTCAACCTGATGAAGAGGGAGTTGTTTTGCGGTTTGGTAAATACCATGAAACTACGCAACCAGGATTACATGTAAAACTACCGTTTGGACTTGATGAAACCATAAAAGTAAAAACAAAATTAATTTTGCAGGAAGAGTTTGGGTTTCGAACAAGAGCCTCTGACGGGAATCGTACAACCTATGAAAGTGGTTATAGCGATGAGTCATTGATGTTAACAGGGGATTTAAATGTAGCTGACGTAGAGTGGATCACCCAGTTTCAAATTTCAGAGCCACAAAAATTTCTTTTTAATATCAGGGATCCCATCCAAAACATTAGAGATATTTCAGAAGCAATCATGAGACGCGTGGTAGGCGACAGGCTTGTTAACGATGTACTAACTGTGGGCAGAACCGAGATCGCACTTGAAGCCAAAGAATTAACTCAGGCTATATTAGATAGCTACGATATGGGTGTAAAAGTGGTCTCTATAAAATTACAGGATGTAAATCCGCCAGAGCCGGTAAAGCCATCATTTAATAAAGTAAATGAAGCAAAGCAAGAGCAAGAAAAAGCCATCAATCAGGCCGAGAAGTACTACAACAAAATTATCCCAGAAGCGCGCGGTAAAGCCGAGCAGACAATAGCCGAAGCAGAAGGTTTTGCAGCAGCAATTATCAATCGCTCTAAAGGGGATTCGGAACGTTTTCGCTCAATGCTAGTTTCGTACAACAAGGCTCCGCAAATTACTAAAGATCGAATGTATATAGAAACCGTTGAAAAGCTGTTAATGAAGTTAGATACGGTAACATTAATTGACCCAGGTGTAGAGGGCCTTTTGCCTGTGTTTAGTGAGACTCGTGTATCAAGTGATGGAGGTAAAAGTGAAGTTAAATAAGCAAATAGGATTTTTAATTGGAATTGCACTTGTTATATTAATATATGCCTCTAGCTACATTGTTGCTGAAGGTAGACAGGTTGTAATTACCGAATTTGGTAAACCAGTAAAGAGTGTTAAAAAAGCAGGCCTACATTTTAAACTGCCTTTTATTCAAGATGTCCGTCGTATTGATCTTAGGATTTTAAGTTGGGATGGGTTTCCAAATCAGATTCCTACTAAAGATAAAAAGTATATCGAAGTCGATACAAC
>JBBKWS010000008.1:0-3734 GCA_037969075.1 Bdellovibrionales bacterium
AAGGTTAGCGGTAGCGCAGGCAGCGATTCGTAATAAAGGGGTTGGGAATTGAGAATTAAGAAATTAGAGCTTTGCGGGTTTAAGTCATTTAAAGATCGCACAGTCATTCATTTTGATGCGGGTATTACAGGGATTGTTGGACCTAACGGATGTGGTAAATCTAATATTGTAGATGCACTTGTTTGGGTAATGGGAGAACAAAGTGCAAAGCATCTTCGAGGATCTGCTATGCAAGATGTGATCTTTGGTGGAGCTGAAGGTTATGCTCCGGCAGGAATGTCTGAAGTTAGCTTAACACTAGAAAATGATGGCGGCGCATTTCCAACAAAATACATGAGTCACACCGAAATCATGGTGACCAGACGTTTGCATCGCTCTGGTGAATCTGAATATTTAATTAATAAAGAAGGCGCCAGACTAAAAGATGTTCATGAAATATTTATGGACACAGGGGCTGGTTCAAAAGGTTTTTCAATCATAGAGCAAGGTGCCATTGGTAAAATCATTGTAGCCAAGCCGCAAGAAAGAAGAACTTTAATTGAAGAAGCTGCTGGGATTACAAAATTTAAGGTTAGAAAGCGCGAGTCTGAGAGAAAATTAACAGCAACCGACCAAAATCTACTTCGGTTAAATGATATTATTGTTGAATTAAAAAGACAAATTGATCATCTAGAGCGCCAGGCAAAAAAAGCTGAACGCTACCGTTCTATTAAAGAAAAAGCAGAAGATTTAGATGTATGGATTTCATCTACTAAATTTTTTGATTTAAAAGAAGTTGCAGACAATGCACAGGCACTATTTGACGAATTAAAAGCTAGTGATGATGGAAGACTTCAAACTTTGCAGGATATGGCAACAAGTTATGAATCTAAGCGCCAAGAAGTAGAGGCGATCGAGCTAAGTTTGCAAACATCACAAGATGATCAGTCACAAAAACAAAATTTAGTACAAGAAAAACGAATGGAATTACAAAACTTACGTTTTGAAGTAGAGCAAGCTCGCCGTAAAGAAGAGATGACTGGAACTCTTTTACAAGAGATGCAAGCGAGAAAGATTTTATTAGAAGAAGATTGCTCTACATTAAATGATAAATTAACTGGATTAAAAGAAACTTGTGAGGTTTTACGAGCTAGCTTCGAAACTCAAAATGAAATCTATGTAGAGCAAACACAAGGAATTATTGAAAAAGATGAAGATCTTACAAGTTCTCGCAGACAATTAGTCGCTGTTACTCAAGCTAAATCTAGTTTAGAGGGAAGCTTGCAGGCCTATGAATCGCAAAAAGATTCTCTTCGTGCGCAAGCAGAAGAAGCGATGCTGGCGCTTATGGATGTGCAAGCAAAAGTAAAAGAGTTTGAGCGTCATGCAAATCGCGTAAACTCAGAATTTGAAGGTTCTAAGCAAATGTCTTTAATGGCGCTTCAAGATCTAGAGAATTTATCACAAAATAAAGATATCTTATTCGATAGAGTAAAAGAAAAACGTCAAGAAGTAGAAACTTTTAAAGATGAGTTCAATGCGGTAACATCAAGATTATATGGTCTTGAAAATTTACATGCTAACTTTGAAGGTTTCCAAGATGGTGTGAAGTCAGTGATGATGTGGAAAAAGCAACGCCAAGTGGTAAGAGCTGACGGCTCGGTTGAAACGGCTACTGATCTTAGACCAATCTCTGATGTTGTATCTATTCCAGAAGAATTTGAATTAGCAATGGAAGCAGCACTTGGAACTCGTTTGCAAATGCTACTTAGTGAGAACGGCGAAGAAAGCCTGCAAGCAGTGGATTACTTAAAAGAGCAAAAAGCAGGGCGTTCAAGCTTTTTTAACGTAGATGCCATTCAGAGCCAAAATATTGATACGATTCCAACAGGTGAAAATGTTATTTTGTTAAAATCTGTGGTTAGTAGCCCCGAAAAGTACAGTAATACTGTTAACCATCTTATTGGTAACGTTGCCGTAGTTGATTCTATTAGATCAGCTCTCAGTATGCGTACTGAATGTAAAGGGTGGACGTTTGTTACGCGTGAGGGTGATACCCTGACGGCTGATGGCGTGCTAACTGGCGGAACAGCCGAGAGTGCAGGCTCTGGAATTTTAAAGCGAGGGCGTGAGATTAAAGGTCTTCTGCAGCAAAAAGAAGAGTGGAGTGGAAAATTAGCTCTTGCTACGGTCTCTCTTAAAAAAATGGAATCTCAACTTGAAAACTTAGAGTCTGAATTAGAAAAGGCTCAAAAAACACAAGCTGAACAAGAAATCAAGGCTGCCGAACTTCGTAAAGATATGGAGAGAGCTGACAACGAATTAAAAAATGCAAAGGCCGCCGTTGATAAGCAAGTGCAAGAAAAAGCAAAGCTCGATGCTAAAGAAAATGATTTGTCACAAAAAGTCGAAGAAATTCAGCTTAAATTAAATGATATGCACGAACAAAAGCAAAACCTTGAGTCTTCATCGGGGGAGCTTGAGTTAGATTTACAAAATCTGCGCTTAGGTATTGATGATTTACAGAAAAAGGCTACTGAAGCCAAAGTAGCCAGTGCAGAAAAACGTCAAGAAGCTGAAGGGGTTGAAAGACAACTGCAAATGCTTACTACGTCATTGGATGAAGTTAATAGTAAACTTAACCAAATGAATGACGAGAGTGCGACAACTAAGACGCAATTGTCAGAAACACAAGTTACATTAGAGCAAGAAAAAATATTTTTAGAAAAACTAGAAGAAGAAGTGAAGATCAATCAAGAAAAGGTGGGGCTTCAAAAGCAAAGCTTCGAAGACCTTTTTGATGAAGTGAGAAATGTCGAAGAAGAACTAAGTCGTCTGCGCCTAGAGTATTCACAAAAACAAACTGCTATGAATGAAGCACAGCTGCGTCTTGAACAGTCTAGAATGAAAGAAGATTATCTAGTGCAGCAAGTTCGTGAAAGATACATGCTTGAGCTAAATGATGTGGCTGAATCTTATAGAGGACGTGAGGGAGATATAACTCAGGCCGAAAACGAACTAAAAGACTATAAAGATAAGTTAAGTAAGATGGGTGAAGTAAATCTATCTTCGATTTCTGAATTTGATGAGACAGTGAAGCGCTATGAGTTCTTAAGTAAACAACAAGAAGACTTATTGAATGCTAAAAAAGAATTACAAAAAGTAATTGATCGAATCAATCGTATTTGCACGCGTAGATTTAAGGAAACATTTGAAGCGGTAAACGAAAGATTCAAAAAAGCCTTTCCGGTCCTATTTGGCGGAGGCGAGGCAAATCTTACGCTTATTGAAGATGAAGAAAAAGGTGAGATGGGTATAGATATCATGGCCCGCCCACCAGGTAAAAAATTACAATCAGTGACACTATTATCAGGTGGAGAAAAAGCACTTACGGCCGTTGCTCTTATATTCTCTATCTTCTTGGTGAAACCATCACCGTATTGTCTACTGGATGAGGTGGATGCGCCGCTAGATGATGCCAACGTTATGCGTTTTAACGAACTAGTAAAAGAGATGGCTAAGCGTTCACAAATCATTGTGGTGACACATAATAAGCATACTATGGAGATTAATAACAAACTCTATGGGGTTACGATGCAAGAGCGTGGTGTATCTAAGATGGTATCTGTATCTCTACAAGATGCTGCAAAGATTGTCTCGTAGGTACCTGCTTCCTTTTTAGGGGCACGGTGCGTAAGTTATAGAGTCATTGCATTAATTGTTATTTTAAAAGAAGGCCTATTGTTGGCCTTCTT
>JBBKWS010000009.1:0-3156 GCA_037969075.1 Bdellovibrionales bacterium
AAAATCTCGCTTTTGGGAAGTCTTACGTACGGGCGACGCCAAACGCTAGATAGATTTAATCTAGCCACGGCTTAAGGTTTTGAAGAAAAACGGACTTCTCATCCGCATTTGCGAGCTCAAGGGCTCGCTTTGCACTTGTCCTAGCTTTAGCTGTAAGATTCATAGTGCCGTAAGCAATGCTCAAGTTGTGCCAAGTGGTGCTAGATTCGGGATGCATTTTGGTTGTCTTCTCAAGCTGTATAATTGCTTTTTTATACCTCTTTTTTATAAAATACGTGTTTGCCAATCCGACGTTTGCGATAAGTACATCTGGCCACCTCTTTAAGATAGCGGCATATGTAACCCCAGCTTCATCAATATATCCTAGCTGTTCAAGCGCAGCCGCAGCTCTTGATTGTTCAAGTGCAGAAGCCGTAGCTGAAAGTTTGCCTGGTGGCAAAATAACAAGCCCCCAATAGTCAGCAAGTTTCCATGAAAGTTCAAACTCACCCATATCGATCTTTGTATTTTCATCAGGCCCTGAATGCATAGTAAGAGTTTCAGAATTGGTATCATAACCAAAAATAACGGCATAGTGCCACTGTGGCCAAAGGCTTATTCCTAGGTTTTCAAAGATAATGACCGGATGATCTTCTTTTACTTCATTGAGTAGGTTTGATAATCCATTGATTGGTACAGCAACCATTCCCTGTCTACGGGCAGCAGTGATCATGTCGGTTTGAAAGCTTCCATCGGCGCTAGGGGTAAATGCGGTTTTAGTTAGTTCTGCAATTTCAACATCTTTACCGGCCCACTTTAAAACCATCTGTAAAGATGACGGTCCGCAGTTGCTAGTCGTTTGTTTTACGTAAGGAACGTTGGGAATTATTTTTTGGGAGGGTGAAATTAGCTTACCTTTTAGTAGCTCATCCGTTTGTTTTGTAGTGCTTGCGCAACCGACAGATAACAAAATTAGAACTACTAATAGGGCTTTCATTTAATATCTCAAATTCTCTTGATTAAGAAAATAATTAAAACAACTAGTAGGATGGTTACTAAGATATCGCCACCAGCTCGTTGCTGAATTACTTGGTTGTGTAAACTTTGAATTTCAGAGTCAGATAAATTCGCAATTCTAGAGTTGATTTCTTCTGCGGTAAGACCCTTGTCTGCCAGACCTTGTTTTACATCATCGCGGCTTACTAAGGCGATTAAATCTTTTTGTAAGTTTTCACGGTCAATTTTTGAAACCAATTCTTGGGTGCTAATCATATTTGTAGAAGCAACGGCAAAGTTTTGAGAAGCGATTAGCTGTAGGGCCAAAAATGAAATGAATATTACTTTGAACTTAAGACGAAACATGTTTTACCTCGTTTATTGAATTTATTACTTATATTAACATCCTAAAAATCTATCTATATATCAAACTACTGGCAATAGAAAAGCTCTGGTAATCGTCATAAGTGATAAATACTTTGTGTACAAGGCTTGATGAACTATCAAACTTCGGTTTTAATGGTAAAATAGGAGAAATTTATGAGTGTAGTTGATCTACAATGTTTTTGCGGTGCTTTTAAGGGTAACTTACAAGTAGGACCCAATAAAAGATCATTTCATGTTCATTGCCTTTGTAGAGATTGCCAAAATTTTGCTACCTTTTTAAAAAATGAAGATAAAATACTAGATCAACATGGCGCCTCTGAATTGTTTCAAACCTATCCTGCCTACATGAAAGTTACACAGGGTAAAGAGAATCTCACTTGTATTCAGTTTAAAGAGAATAGTTTAATACGCTGGTACACATCTTGTTGTAACGCTCCAGTGGCAAATACAATGCCCAATGCAAGAATGCCATTTATTGGTTTGTCTGTTAAGCTTATGAACTTTTCTTCAGAAGAAGATAAAGCAAAAGCTATTGGGCCTGTAAGTATGAAAGCTTTTGGTAGATCTGCGCGCGGATCGAAGCCTAAAGATGCCTATGATAAGTTTCCAAAATCCTTTATGCCAAAAGTATTAAAATTTATGCTTTTAGGATTTTTAGGCTCAAAACACAAGCCTTCGCCTTTTTTCAAAGGTAAAGATCCTGTTGTGAAGCCTAAGGTGCTAGCCACATAATTAAAATTGTTTGCGTAGCCAGTTACCAAACAATACCTCTTAGCATCCAGATACCCATTAAGATCATCATTAGATTTTCGGTCAGTGAGATAAGGCCAAGGGGTACATTGCTATTGCCGCCAACACAGGCGCACTTGATATCTCGCTTGTCGATATAGACTGCTTTGATCACAGAAATTGCCCCGATGGTTCCAATAAATAATGATAGTGGGCAGACTATGACAAGCGCCAACTTTCCCACCATACCAATACCAGCAATTGCTTCGATGAATGGATAAATATATGCGTACCTAATCCAACGCATTCCTAAAATGTCGTAGGTGATAAATTGATTGGTGAATGATTCAAGGTCGCGGAGTTTAAATATAGCTAAGACTGACATGGATAGTGCTATAAACAATTCGAAAATTGGTAATATGGCGGTGTCTCCGATCATACTCCAACGCAAAGCTACCGCTAGTAATAATGTTACAGAAAAAGTAGCGATGATTGGAGCGTAAGTTGTTTTATCTCCGTCTGCTTTCTTTTTCTTTTTAAAAAGCACAAGCAGATCATCGTAACCACCGACTCTTTGATTATCAATAAAGGTTTGCGGCGTAGTTTTTACATCATGTTGCTTTTTAAATTCATCCGTTTGTTCGCGAGTTTTTAAGTGATTGTCATCAACTGTGAAACCTTCTCGTTTAAGTAAATCTAGAGATTTTAGTCCAAATGGGCAAATATGCTTGTCGGTAACCATTCTGTATAGGGTAGCTTGTTTCTTCATACTTTTTACCTCTTTATGGTAGACTAGATTTATATATTATAAACACATAGTCATCAGTTTATAACCCATTAAAGCTCATATCTACACGTTCATAAGTGTAGAGCTTTTATACGGTCTGAGTAGATCTTACAGCCTTAAGCTTATTTTTACCAAATACCCGAAATATTTGATAATACCTCATAATCCATGGGGATTTTTGATGCGCGCTTTTATAGTTTTTTTAGCTCTTCTTTTCATATCTTCTAATTTACAAGCGGTCGCACTTGATGCGAAGCAATCTGAGTTCTTAGTCATCT
>JBBKWS010000010.1:0-11292 GCA_037969075.1 Bdellovibrionales bacterium
CGTTTTCCATTTTCTTGTAGTGAGAAAAAATCGGATTTGCGTCTTAAGCTGACGAGCTTATTTGCCACCGATAGATACCGTTAATCTCTTACGGCCTTTGGCACGTCTACGGCTTAAAATCACTTGTCCGCTTTTTGTGGCCATTCTGGCGCGGAACCCGTGGGAAGTCTTTCTTCTTTTTTTACTCGGCTGATATGTACGCTTCATAGCTAACTCCTTGATACGACTGCTTTAACGTCTTTTTGAAAACTTGTTCGCAAGTTGCGCAATAAAACATCATGCGTCCAACAAAGTCAAGATGTTGAAAAGCCTTGAATAACTTGTTATATACCGCGTAGATTTCAGGGGATAAAGGGACTAAAAAATAGCCATGATAGATGAAAAAAATACCATTTTAAGTACAGATGTAAGCTTTTGGGAGCAGATTAAGGGTAATTTAACCAAAAAGAACTCCGGTAATAAGCTGTTACAAACCTGGTTTGAGCCCACAACGCTCGTCAATACGGAGATGCGTGATAACGGCAAGTGCTTTTATTTGGGTGTTCCTAATGAGCTGCATAAATATTGGCTAGCCGAAAACTTCTTGGATAAGATTTTTGAAGAAATTTCGCAGATTTACACTAAACCCTTTCAAGTTGACCTAATTGTTACGGGCCAAGAATTAAATTACAAAAAAGAAGATATTAAAGAGGATACTCAGGCAGTTTTAATGGAGCAAATTAGTAGGTCTGATACTTCTAGCTCAAAAAGAAAGTCCTTTTTAAACAATGACTACCTATTTAATACATTTGTGGTTGGCCGCAATAACGAATTTGCTCATGCAGCCTGTTATAATATCGCTGACAACCCGGGTAAATCCCCTGAATACAATCCTCTATTTATATGTGGACCTACGGGGATGGGTAAAACTCACCTATTAAATGCCGTTGGTAACCATATTAGTCAGCGCTTTCCTCAATTAAAAATTAGCTATTTTTCTGCTGAGAGATTCTTAAATGAGTGTATTTCAGCTATTCGTCATAAAGAGACCGATAAGTTTCGTAAGAACTACCGAGAAGGTTTCGATATTATGCTGGTCGACGACGTGCAAATATTAGGACGAGGCGAATCTGTACAAGATGAGTTTTTCTATCTATTAGATGATTTTATTTCTAAGGGTAGGCAGGTTGTCGTCGCTTCAGATCGAATGCCAAAGGATATCCAAGCTCTAGCTGACCGTATTCGTACGCGCTTAGAGTGGGGTGTAATTGCAGATATCCAAATGCCAGATTTTGAAACCAGAATGGCTATCCTTAGATATAAGGCTGAACAGCGTGGAATCAAGCTTCCTGAAGAAGTGATAACCTATATTGCTAAAATATCTAAGCGATCTATCCGAGAGCTTGAAGGTAATCTTAATAAATTAAAAATGTACACTGAGCTCCAAGGCTTACCTATTAATAGTGATTTGGCTAAGCAGGTGTTATCTACCCACTCTAATGAGGGTTCTGTTTTGACTATTCAGGATATCCAAAAGCTAGTGGCTGATCACTTTAATGTAAAACAATTAGATTTAAAAAGTACAAGTCGAAGTAAGCCTTTGGTAGTTGCAAGACAAGTTGCTATGTTTTTAATAAAGAATCATCTTGATAAATCATTGCAAGACATCGGCAGAGCCTTTGGCGGCAGAGATCATTCGACTGTTATAAATGCGCTCAGAAGAGTGCAAACTCAACAAGAGAAGAACTCAGATTTACGTAAAGATATCGAAGATTTAGAATCACGCATCCACAACCTAACAGGTGTGTGAATGTGCACTGTTGATTAGGGTGTGAATAAACTTGTGTTTAAAAATGTGAAGTGGTTTATACACAAATTCGTACCCCAATTAGTTAAGAGTTTTTAAGTAGGTTGTGAATAAGAATATTTAAGTAAAACAGTTAGTTAGTAGGTTATACCAATTATCAACGCCCCTACTACTACTACTAGTTTATATATATAAAGAGTAATAGATATATAAGGGTGAAATATGAAGATACAAATCGATAAAGTAGAATTAATAAACATGCTAGCGAAGACACAGAATATTGTTGAAAAAAGAAACACTATGCCGGTATTGGTAAATGTTCTTTTAGAGGCAACAAAAGGTCAGCTAAAAATATTTGCAACAGATTTAGAAGTTAGTCTAACAGATTATACAGAAGCAGAAGTTTTAGAAGAAGGTAAAGTCGCAGTTAGTGCTAAAAGTTTATTTGATATTGTTAAAGAATTACCAGATACATTTATTACTCTATCTAAAAAAGAAAACAATTGGTTAGAAGTAAAACAAAATAAATCTGTTTTTAATATTGTAGGAATTGCTGCTGATGAGTACCCAATATTTCCTTCATACAGAACTACTGAATTTTCAAAAATTAATTCTGAAGTCTTAAAAGACATGATTGAAAAAACAATTTATTGTGTATCAAGTGATGAAACTAGATATCATCTAAACGGTGTATATTTTGAAAATAAAAAATCAGGAGCAAATACATCATACAGAATGGTTTCAACAGATGGACATAGATTGAGTTTGATTGATAAAATATCTGAAGGTAATGAAATAACCTCTAATTCAAACACAGGTGTTATTATCCCTAGAAAAGGTTTAAATGAAATCCGTAAAACCTTAGATGTATCTGGCCAAGTTGAAATGGCAATAGAAGGTTCACAAATCATTATTAAGAAAAATAATACTGTTTTAATGATTCGTTTAATTGAAGGTAAGTATCCCAACTATCAACCACTTATTCCACAATCATTAAAAAAGAAAATTCAAGTACCTAAGGAGTTATTACTTTCTTGTTTGAAACGTGTATCTTTACTTTCAAATCAAAAATCAAAAGGTATAACTATGAATATTCAAAAAAATATTATGGAGATATCTTCTAATAATCCAGATTTAGGTGATGCAAAAGAAGAAATCGAAATTACTTATTCAGGTGAGAATGTTAAAATAGGATTTAATGCTAAATACCTAATCGATGTATTATCAAATATGGATACCGATGAAGTTGATATAGAATTAAATGATTTAACATCGCCTGCATTACTAAAACCTCATAACGACTCAAATTACAGATGTGTAGTTATGCCAATGCGTTTTTAAGTTGAATGTATTTTAAAAATCTACAGGTACAAAATTTCAGAAATATTGTATCTGCGAATTTAGAGCTATCACCAAGTTTGAATGTATTTATTGGTGATAACGGCCAAGGAAAGACAAATCTAATTGAAACACTATACTTACTTTGTCGTGGAAAAAGTTTTAGATTTTCTAAGTGGCAGCACTACTTACCAAAAGAAAATGTGGATAAGGCTGTTAGGGTATGTGCGGAACTAGAATATGAGAGAAAATTATTTCAACTAGAGCTATTTTACTATAACGAAAAAAAACAGCTACTAAGTAACCAAAAAAAAATTAGCTGGAACAAATTATCAGAAGTAACACCAGCTATATTATTTTCTCCAGAAAGTTTAAGTGTAATTAAAGGGAGTTCTGCCGAAAGGCGGGAAATGATTGATAATCTCCTGCTTCTTTCAAAACCATATTCGCATGCATTATTGCAAATGTTTGAAAAAGCCTTAAAACAACGTAACCGAATTTTAAAAAACGCCGCCAAAGAAATAACCCCTATAACGCAAGCAAAAGCTTTGCTGGATAGTCTGGATGTAAATTACCTAAAATTAGCAGCAGAGCTAACATTTGAGCGTCTAGAGGCCATTAAGGACATACTTCCGGACTTCAAAAACAACGTAAAAGAGATTTTACACAAAAAAGATGTGGATATTTCTGTGGATTATGTGATTTCTGATGAGAAAGTAAATGATTGGGATTTGCAAACAATCCACGCAAAACTTCTAGAAAGACGAGAACAATTACTAGGGGCAGAGCTAAGTTCAGGGCAAACACTAGTGGGCCCACATAAACATGATATTTCCTTTATATTTCAAGGGCATGACTCACGACATTATTGTTCTCAAGGACAACAGCGCACACTGATATTGTCTTTAAAAATTGCCAAAATAATGTATTATAAGCGCCTACACAAAGAGTGGCCAGTACTCTTCTTAGATGACGTGTTTTCAGAGCTAGATATCGAAAGAAGAAGTCAGCTGGTAAAGTTTTTAAAAGCAAGTGAAGGACAAACATTTTTGACTTCAACAGAAATATCTTTAACTGAAGATCTTTGTAACGAAAGATCCAAGGTTTTTAAGGTTACTGAAGGAGTTGTTTGTTAAAAAGGAAGAGGATGTGGAAGTGACGCAACAAAATGTGCCGTTGAATGCTAAAGATGGTTTAAAAGATTACACAGCGGATTCGATACAAGTACTTGAGGGTTTAGAAGCAGTAAGAAAACGCCCTGGTATGTATATCGGTGATACGATGAACAAAGGCTATCACCACTTAGTTTGGGAAATAGTTGATAATGCAGTCGATGAATCTTTGGCGGGCTTTTGTACTCACGTAAAAATTACTGTACATGCCGATGAATCAGTAACGGTCGAAGACAATGGTCGCGGTATTCCTGTCGATCAACATTCTAGTGGAAAAACTGCTCTAGAAGTTGTTCTTACAGTTCTTCATGCCGGCGGAAAGTTTGATGGTGGATCATATAAAGTTTCTGGTGGTCTACACGGAGTGGGCTCAAGTGTTGTAAATGCTCTTTCGTCTCGCTTGCGAGTAGAAGTAAAACGTGGAAGTAAAGTATATACACAGACTTATTCACGAGGAGTTCCTCAGGGACCAGTTGAAGAAATCGGTGCAACTGACAAAACAGGTACAAAAATAACCTTCAAACCTGACACAAGTATTTTTCAAGAGCCCGGGCTAACATATAGCTATGATATTTTGTCAAAACGTATTCGAGAAATGGCTTTTTTAAATAAGGGTTTACGCATTAGTTTGTCGGATGATCGTACTGGCAAAAAAGATGATTTTCAATTCAGCGATGGTATTGCCGAGTTCGTTGCTTACTTAAACTCTGCTCGTAAAACTTTGAGTAGTGTGGTCGCGTTTAGTGGTACAAAAGATAATGTTGAAGTTGATGTAGCAATGCAATGGAATGATTCTTATTCAGAGTCCATTCACACATATTGTAATAATATTAATACCATTGAAGGCGGAACACATTTAGTTGGTTTCAAAGCAGCCCTTACTCGTACTGCAAACTCTTATGCAACTCAAAAAAATCTATTAAAAGATTTAAAAGAATCTTTAGACGGAGATGATATACGAGAAGGATTAGCAGCGGTAATTTCGGTTAAAGTTCGTGAGCCCCAATTTGAAGGACAAACAAAATCAAAGCTTGGTAACAACGAAGTAAAGGGTATTGTCGAATCGCTGGTAAATGAAAAACTAGCTGACTTTTTTGATCGTAATCCAAGTGTTGCTAAGAGTATCATTGGTAAATGTATAGACGCAGCTCGTGCAAGATTGGCGGCTCGAAAGGCTAGAGAACTTACACGTAGAAAATCAGCATTGGATTCAGGCGGTCTTCCGGGGAAAATGGCAGATTGCCAAGAAAAAGATCCTACAAAATGTGAGATTTATCTGGTTGAGGGAGATTCAGCTGGTGGGTCAGCAAAGCAAGCAAGAGACAGAAGAACGCAAGCGGTGTTGCCACTAAAGGGTAAGATATTAAACGTCGAAAAAGCTAGATTTGATAAAATTATATCAAATGAAGAAATAAAAATGATGGTGGCGGCATTAGGAACGGGGATAGGTAAAGACAATGTTAATCCCGAAAAAGTTCGTTACCATAAAATTGTTATTATGACCGATGCGGATGTGGATGGGTCACACATCCGAACTCTTTTACTTACATTCTTTTACAGACAGTTACCTTCGGTGGTAGAAAAGGGCTATGTGTATATTGCGCAACCACCTTTATACCGGGTAAAAAAAGGCAAAGAAGAAACTTATATTAAAGATGAAAAATCATTAACAGAATACCTGTTAAACAACTCTGCTGTAGGGATTAAATTAAAAGGCCAAAACCTAAATGAAGAGCAGGTTAAATCTTTAGCTCTTAGTATTGAGAGATTTAAAAAATATCTAAAAGTGATGAGTACTAAATTTGATGAAACGGTCTTAAAAACCGTTTTAGCTAAAAATTTAGATCTGGCAGGAGCGATTAAAGATAAAGCTAAGTTAGAAGCTGCATTTACTACGTTAGTTACCGAAGTTAATAACGACGCTTTTGATGGAATTGCAAACGCCGCGTTTGAAATAAAAGATGATACAGAAACAGGTTCATTTAGTGTTGATTTTACTTTTGAAAAATACGCAGCAAAAAACATTAATAAATTTGATTTCGAAGAACTGAACTCGTCAGAATACCTTGAGCTTTTAGATCTATGGAAGAGTATAAGTGAAAAAGCCACACTTCCATTACAAATCGGGGAAGATGCAGATAGATCGTTTGATGATTATGTCGCGTTTTATGATTACTTGATGGAAGAAAGTAAAAAAGGTTTATACATACAACGCTATAAGGGTCTAGGAGAGATGAATCCAGAGCAGTTATGGGACACAACTCTTAATCCAGAGAATAGAACGTTATTACAAGTCGGAATAACGGATGCAATTGCAGCCGATGAAACCTTTAGTATTTTGATGGGCGAGCAAGTGGAACCGCGTAGAAAATTTATTGAAGACAATGCCTTACTCGCAAAATCTTTAGATGTGTAATTGAGGAATTAAAATGGAAAATACTCCTGTAAAAGAAAAATTGGGACACGTTGAAATTTCTAAAGAAATGAAAGAAGCGTACTTACAATACTCCATGAGTGTAATTGTAGGAAGAGCACTGCCAGACGTAAGAGATGGTTTAAAGCCGGTTCATAGACGTGTGCTTTTTGCGATGAATGAACTGAGTAATACGCACAACAAACCATATAAAAAATCTGCGCGTGTCGTCGGCGATACTATTGGTAAATACCATCCACACGGGGATACTGCTGTTTACGATACGATCGTTCGTATGGCTCAAGAATTTTCTTTAAGATATCCACTTGTAGACGGTCAGGGTAACTTTGGATCTATTGATGGTGATAGTGCAGCAGCAATGCGTTACACCGAAATTAGAATGAAGAAATTGGCCGAAGAGTTAATAGAAGACATCGAAAAAGATACAGTTAGTTTTAGTCCAAACTACGACGACTCACTTTTGATTCCAAATGTATTACCAGCTAAATTTCCAAATCTTTTAGTTAACGGTTCAACTGGTATTGCTGTAGGAATGGCTACAAATATTCCGCCGCATAATTTAAAGGATATTTGTGAAGCAGTAATATCAGTAATAAAAACACCAGAAATTTCAGACGATGAAATTATCGACATAGTTAAGGCTCCAGATTTTCCTACTCGTGGCATTATTGTGGGGAAAAAAGGTATTATTGAGGCATATAAAAAGGGCCGAGGAATTATTACCATTAAAGCTGTGGCTGAAATCGTTACTCTAAAAAATGATAGAGAACAAATTATTGTATCTGAATTGCCGTTTCAAGTTAATAAAGCCAGGTTGATAGAAACGATGGCAGGCCTAGTAAACGATAAAAAAGTTGAAGGTATATCTGATATTCGTGATGAATCATCACGCGAAGGTATTCGTGTAGTTATTGATGTTAAAAAGGCGGATAGTGCAAATGTAGTTTTAAACAGACTGTACAAATTTACACAACTACAAGTTAGCTTTGGTATTATCATGCTTGCTCTTGATAACAAGGGGCGCCCGCAAGTTTATCGTCTAAAAGACATGTTAACAGCCTTTGCTGACCATAGACGTGATGTTGTAACAAGACGTTGCATATTTGAACTTAAAAAAGCAGAAGAGAGAGCGCATATTTTAGAAGGTCTTAAGAATGCCTTAGACCAGATCGATGCGGTCATTCAAACAATTAAAGCAAGTAAAGAGCCAGCGATTGCGCGTGCCGCTTTAATGACACAGTTTTCATTTTCTGAAAGACAGTCACAAGCCATTCTAGAAATGCGCTTACAGCGTCTTACAGGCCTAGAAAAAGATAAAATCATCCAAGAGTTAAAAGACCTAATGGATAGAGTGAATTGGCTAAAAATGGTTCTTGGAAATGTTGAAGAAATTAATAAAATTATTATTCAAGAACTAGAAGAGATCGTTGCTAAATACGGTGATGAAAGACGTACTAAAATAGAAGCTGCAGAAGATGAGTCTATAGATGATGAAGATTTAATTACTAAAGAAGAAATGGTAGTTTGTCTTACCCAGACGGGCTACATCAAGCGAGTGCCTCTTCATGAATACCGAGTTCAAAAACGTGGTGGTCGTGGTTTAATAGGCATGGAAACCAGAGAAGAAGACGTGGTAACAAGCATCTTCGTCGCCGATACTCATACAACATTACTAGTGTTTACAGACCGTGGAAAAGTTTTCTGGGTAAAGGTACATAAGTTGCCAGCGGGTAGCAGGCAATTCAAAGGTAAGGCGATTAATAACGTAGTACAACTTACTGCCAACGAAAAAGTTACAGCGATCTTGCCAGTAAAAGAATTTAAAGAAGGCCAAAACTTAGTTTTTGTTACCAAAAAAGGTATCATTAAAAAAACAGAAATCACGGCATACTCGCGACCAAAGCAAAATGGGATAATTGCTCTTTCAACAGATCTGGATGATAGCCTGATTGAAGTGAGAATTTCTACAGGTGAAAATGACATCTTCTTAGCAACAAGAGAGGGTATGTGTATTCGTTTTGACGAATCTAACGTAAGAGCCATGGGTAGAAGCGCTAGAGGCGTAAAGGGAATAACTCTTTCTGAAAATGACGAAGTAGTAGATATGAGTATTTTCACTAAAAATTCAAATCAAACAATTTTAGTAGTTACCAGCAAAGGTATCGGTAAGCGAGTTATTGTTAGCGAGTACAGAGCTCAAAGCCGTGGTGGTGTGGGCGTAATTACGCAAAAAACTGACGATGCTATTGGCTTAGTTGTTGGCGCAAGAACGGTTACTGATGACGAGAAGTTGATTTTAACAAGTAACAGCGGGCAGTTAATACAAGTTGAATGTAAAGGTATTTCGACAATGGGAAGAAACACTAAAGGCGTTAGAATATTTAATGTCCGCGGTGATGAAGAGGTTGTTGATATGGCTGTTGTTAAAGAAAGTGAAGACGAAAAATAAAAATGAAATACGCCGCTCTCCTTTTGCTTTTAGCCGCATGTAGCTTTTCCTCAGTAGATTTAGAGCTGAAGCGCGGTGAAGAAGCAGAAGAGAAGCAAAATTATATAGTCGCTGTTGAGCATTACAAACGGGTTATTAAGCGAGAGCCTAAGTCTAACATAGCCCTTTACTCTTCTAAAAAAGTCGCGAACATAAGCATTATATACTTAGAAAACTTTCAAGACGCAATTTTTGCGTTCAATAATATAATACATTTTTCACCAAGCCTTGATGATCGCAGAAAAGCCATCGAACAGTTAGCTAAATTATATTATGAAAAGCTAAATAATTACGAATTTGCAATTGTTGAATTTCAACGCTACTTGTCGATGATAACTGAGGAAAGTAAAGTTTTAGAAATACGCTTTTTAATTGCGAAATCATATTTTTATTTAAACAGAATGTTTCAAGCTAATGCAGAGCTAGATGAGATATTAAAATTAAAATCAAAAAACACACCTGAAATACAAGATTATGTATTTCAGGCCACAACTTTGAAAGCTAGTATATTGCATGCAGAAAAAAAATATGAAGAAGCAATCGAGATGTTTAATAAAATCATTGAGGACTACCCAAAGCTAGCACAAGACGAAAAAATCTGGCTCAATCTACTTATCTGCTTAGAAGATACAAAAAGGTTTTCTGAAGCAATCGAGCTTTTAGAGAGAGTGGATGTTACGGGCACTGAAAAGACGTTTGTTGAGCAAAAAATATTACGACTAAAAGAAAGAATGAAGTTAGAGCCTGGCGCAAAAGGCTTTAGAAGATGAAAAAAGGTAGTATGGCAATTTACTTAGGAATTGCTTTTGAATTAACAGGTTTGATCATTATTTTTCTGCTAATTGGTCAGTTTTTTGATGAAAAATATACCTTAAATGGTATTGGAGTAGCATCAGGAATTAGCCTGGCATTTATTTTTTGGGTCCTTCACCTAATAATTTTGGTAAAAAGATGGGAAAAACAGGATTTAGAACCCTAATTTATGTTCACATATTAGGCGTATTTTTCATATCTGCTATTTTATATAGTCTTGGGTACGGGCAGGTTCTCTCATATGCATTTGGCGGACTAATCATCTCAATTAATTTTTTTACATTGGCTATAGTGTTAAAAGCTATAAGTGGCGAAAAATCAGTTGCGTTTGCCTTACTGCTCGTTGTATTTAAGTATGCGATTTTAGGATATATTATTTATTATTTAGTTGAGCAAAAGAGTTTGGATTTATTAGCCCTCTCTTTAGGACTGGGTAGCCTTGTTATTACAGGGCCTATAGCTGCAATACTAATTACTAAACTAGCTAGAGGAACAAATGACTCACTTTAACTGGCTACAATTAATTGAATCTGTAGGACATCACTACATACACATTGCTACTGCACTTTTAGTGACAGTGATTTTAATTGTGTTTGCATTCGTTGCCAAAGTTCAACTTACAAAAGCACAAAAGACAAATAGCGCTCCCGCAGGAAAATTTTCTGTAAGAGGTGTGGCAGAGTTATTTACAGAAGTTGTAATTAACTTGAATGATATGGTTTTAGGCCCGCAACATCGTAAATATGTTCCGCTCTTTGGTGCGATCTTTTTATACATTTTATTTAATAACATAATGGGAATGATCCCTGGCATGACACCCGCCACGGATAACGTTAATACCACAGTGGCTGTGGGAATATTTTCTTTTTTAGCCTATAATTATTTCGGCTTAAAAGAGGGTGGATTTACTTATTTAAAACATTTTTTAGGTCCGGTGATATGGCTGGCATGGCTTATGCTACCATTGGAAATTGTTTCGCATCTTGTGCGGCCGATGTCACTGGGTCTGCGATTGATGGGTAATATGCAAGGTGATCATACCGTGATTGGTATCTTCTTGGAGCTAGCTCCTTGGGGTGTTCCAATTATTTTTTACGGTCTTGGTTTATTCGTGGGTATCATCCAGTCTTTCGTATTCACATTATTGTCTATGGTTTATTTAAGCATGGCCGTAGCACATGAAGAACATTAAGAAGGAGAAACTTAATATGAAAAACAAAATGCTTGTTCTTGCAGTTTTACTTGCCTCTTCACCAGCTCT
>JBBKWS010000011.1:0-3604 GCA_037969075.1 Bdellovibrionales bacterium
GAGGTTTCAGGCAATCCCGCATACGGAAACGAAAGATGGAGTTACTCAAGCTTTGGTGAGAACAACGCCAACGACTACGAAGAAAAAAGGCATCTTTACTTTGAAAATGGCATACTAAAGGGTTGGAAAACAGTTAAGAATTAATTAAGTGACACGTAGGTGTAATGCGCTTGATATTTTTTTACGACTTTAATGAAGTACTAATCATTAAATCAGTACTTTATTAAAAGTATTTTAGCTTATTCTCTAGTGGTTTGTGTGCATATGGAAAATAACTTATTTGTGGGAAAATTTAGGAACTTTGCCAAGGTATGTTCCTTTCCACTGATAACAAGAGTTTTTGCCATTACAGTTTTCAGAAATTACCTGATACCCATTAGCTTTAAGCCATTTACCAATAAGGTCATCAATAAGCCCATGCAACTTCCAAAAATGCTTGTTCACATGACTGGAAACATTAGAACCCAAGTTATCGCAGATCTTACTTGTCATTTCATCGCCCTGACAGCGTGACTTTATTTTCTCTTCTGAGTCTGAATAGAGGTCATGCAAATCCCCGTGAAACGAGGACATATTAATGTCGTATCCAAGTTGATCCAGCGTCACTGTTTTCAAGTATGATTCACTACTATAATCCTGAAACTCTACTCTCAAATGGTCGCTCATTTGCTTTCTCTCTTCATATAACTTTTTATTTCTAGGGTCCTCTATCAATTGTGGCACTGGCCAGATTTTATGGTTCATTGGCAATATAGATTTCCAAGGCTTTATGCAAGAAAGTCCGTTAGCTGTTAGCTCTAAGTTCACCATTTTAATCATTTGGCGATGCATATAGAGAAAGCTCTCACCATCATACTCGTTGGCTTTTTTAATAAACTTAGACACTCCAGACCTAGGTAACCAACCATTCTCCGTTAGTAATTTGAAACTAACTGCAGTTTGAGGCTCAAGAACCTGGTCATGCGGGCGAACTTCAAACGGTGGATCGAGATCAATTTCGTAAGTAAAGTTCCACATACGGTGCCAGAAATCATGCCACTTTCTATGCTTGGTATCAGTGAGCATTGGAAGAATGGCAGCCATCTGATCTTTTGTTATTTCATCTTGGCAAGCTCGACATATTTGGAAATCTGACCCTGGAAGATTACACGAAACAACATTCCCGACCCACGCATCAACATTAGAGGAAGGCTCAATCATAGATTTAAGACTCAGTATGGAGTCTATAATAGCGTTGATTCGACCAGCTTTCACTTCACCGACAACATTGATATCACCACAAAATGAAGTCCATGGACTATTATTGTCAGCTGCGTATATAAACTGAGCAAACATAAGGCTCGCAGCCACTGCAATAGACTTGAGGACGAATTCTTTTTTAGCTCTCATATTGTCTATGATATAGCAAAATAAATGCCACAAAATCAAAAGTTGGATTAAACCAAATCTTTAAAAGCTATAAAATGCATATAAAAGTGCAGGCTTTTTGATTCAGATTAGAAAAAGATAAGTTTCAGTCACTCCCCAGATCTAGCGACGGATGTATTGAAATTTAAGGCGACACAGCTGTAACCGTCGGCGCCGGCGGTGATTTTTTAAGCATACTTGTCGATTCAAATTAATGAGCATCTTTCCAAGATTTTGCCCAAGCTATATTAACTTTTAGTGGGACCTTTAGGGAGACCACAGTTTCCATTTTTTCTTTTATAATTTTAGCAGCCTCTTCAGCTTTTGCTTCTTCTACTTCAAAAATCAATTCATCATGCACTTGTAACAGCATTGCGTATGGAAGTACATCTACAGCGAGCATTGCTTTTTTTACAATATCACTAGCCGATGACTGCATCGGAGAGTTGATGGCGATCCTCTCACCAAACTTCACGATCATCTGACTCTTATTAAAAATTTCTGGCACATACCTTCTACGTCCAAAAATACTATCTACGTAGCCAAACTCTTTTGCCTTTTCGATAGAATTTTTCATATAGAGTTTTACATTTTTAAATCGATCAAAATACGTATCAATGATTTGCTTTGCCTCAGCTCTTGGAATATTTAAATTGTCGGCAAGAGTATAGGCTCCCATACCATAAGCAATTCCGAAGTTAATGGCCTTAGATTTTCTTCGCATTTCACCGTCTACCTGATCAAGGCTTACCCCAAACACTTCACTTGCAGTGAGTGAGTGAATGTCGACATCTTCATTAAACGCACGAATTAGCGCTGGGTCTTCGGTGATGTGGGCTAAAATTCTAAGTTCAATCTGACTATAGTCAGCTGAGATTAAAACTTTACCTTCTTCTGCAATGAAAGCTTCTCTAATGGCATTGCCTTTTTCGGTACGAATGGGAATATTTTGTAAATTGGGATTTGTACTAGATAGCCTGCCCGTTGCTGTCACCGCTTGATTAAAATGCGAGTGTAGCCTCTTTGTCTTTGGGTTTACTAATCTAGGAAGAGCGTCCACATAGGTTGTAGCTAATTTTTTTAGTTCTCTATATTCAATGATTTTGCCCGCGATCGGATAATCTTTAGAAAGTTTCATCAAAACGTCCGAGTCCGTAGAATATCCCGTCTTTGTTTTTTTAATCACTGGCATTTTATGCACGTCAAATAATAAGCCTGCCAACTGCTTTGGGCTGTCTAAATTAATTTCTGAATCTAGCGCTGTTAATATCTCTTTATTTAAACTTTTAATATCTGTAGCCAAGCTCTCACTTTGTTTTTTTAAAAGCTCCGTATCTAGGGTAATGCCCCTGACTTCCATTCGATGAAGTATGGGTAATAGTGGCAATTCAACCTGGTCATAGATCTCGCCAGTGCCTGTGGATTTTAAAAGTTCAGTTACTGCTGTCTCTAATACACGAAGAGCTGCATAACTTTTACTAACATCTTCTAAAATAGGATTTGGATCAGTAAACATATTTCTAAGCACATCTATAAAACTTTCTGTCGCAGTAGATGTGTAAGAGTATACAGCGAGCTGTAAATCAAAGGTTGCCTTTACATTTTTAAGTTTTAATAGGCGCCAAACTGTCTTTAAATCAAAACCTTTCCACTGCCATTTATCAGAATCTAAAAAAGTTAAATTGTAGTCGGTCTCTTGTAGAATGTATAAATTTGTATCTTGCGCTAAACATAAATAGTTATTCCACGAATACGCCCAAAGTTCTTTTTTGTGATCTAGCTTTTCTTCTATATCTTTAGCGTCCAAAAAAATAGGCTTTATGTCATATTGATTAATATAATTCGTGTCTACTTTAGGTAGAGAGCCATTCAAACCATCCGTTATTAATTCTGGCTTTCCTGTTTTTACTATTTTCTTTTCTTCAGCTTTATTTTTAACTACAGACGCAGCAGTAGCGCCGCCTTCCGGCACTAGCTTTTTTAAAAATGTATTGAACTCTAGTTCGGTCAATAGGGCCCGCAAGTCTTCTTTATGAAATTCTTTTCTGACCAAGTCACCCGTATCTGTAACGCCAGTGTGATTCTCAGTCACAATCGTAACTAGTGTTTGCGAAAGCATAGCTTCTTTTTTGTGTTCAATTAATTTTGTTTTTAAGTTCTTATTTGCAATCTTTTCGATGTTTTCATAAATACCTTC
>JBBKWS010000012.1:0-29991 GCA_037969075.1 Bdellovibrionales bacterium
GTGCCAAGATTTGGCACAGTGACTACACTAGAATAGGATGCAGCTCTTTGAGTACCAGGATATTTTCCTAACTTGAATTCTTCTAATTTAATTGGGAATCCAATATCAATTTGCTGATTACGCCAAGACATGATGTAAGCCGTGGTGCTAGTGAACACCCTTAGTAAGGAATTCAACTCTTGCCAATACTCTTGCTCTTGGTACTTAACTTTAATGGCCGCCATTGTTTTTTCCGTAGGTCGAGGACGTGGCATGAATTCATTTTTTTCTTTGGCTTTTTTAACGTACTCAAGAACTTGAAATTGTAGCCCCATCCAGCCTGTCTGGATACTGTCCCCCACTTTTATAGTCCCATACTTAGATGGTATATCTTTAAGATAATTAACCGCGTATGAAACATCGTTCTTACCTTTTTTTGAAGTTAGCACGAGTGAGTTTTCTCGCTCCGTCGGCTTATATTCTTTTGTGGTCAATATAACTTTAGCGGGCCCTAAAGCATACACTGCGTCCCGTGTGCCTCGTTGCAAAACCCACTCTGATACATTCACGCTATCATTTGCAAGCGAGAATTTTACTGCAGGACCAAAGTTTTCATCATCAGTTTCAATGACTCGTGTGTTTTTTAACGCAAAAGGAACGTAATCAATAATTTCAATATTGCCCTCATCCGTTGGAATAGAAATGGGATGTTTATCTGGTGAATTTATATAAAACTCACCGTCGCCCTTATAAAGGCTTGCGTATTTTTGCCCATCATAACTAGCATAGACTTCAAGTTCTTTTGGAGTGATAGAGACCCATTGGTTTTCTTCTTTTAAGGGTATGACTAAACTACCGTCGATACCATAGCGCTGAGTGACCCAAGAACCATAAATTAAAGTCATAATCCCTAAATGCGCTACTAAAAATGGAGTGTGTCGCTTTTTCCAGGGCCAGCGGCTAAGAGCTGAAAACAAAATGCATACAAATAATCCAATCAATCCAATATACATGTAAACGGTTTTGTACATAAGAAGGCCTGCGATTTCGGCATTGTACTTAGACTCTAAAATAGTTCCGATAGCAGAAATAACAGCAAGATAAAGAATAACAACAACTGCGAATTTTAAACTTCCTAAGAATAAGAATATGCGACGCAAAAATTGTTTCATTGCTATTTTCTTACTCTTAATAGTAACGAAAGCCAAGCGAAACGCGATTGTGCTTAAAATAGGCTCACTGAATTCGTAGCTACAAAGTCAAACCTAGTTTACTCTAATATGAGTTACCTAAAGAATTTCACCTAAGAGAACCCCATCCATTCTTGATGCATGGGAAGTGTCATATCCTAAAATTTTGATTTGATATTCTTTATCGCGAGACAAATCTTGAAGCTCTTCTTTTAAATAGATAGTCCAATAATCCCGACTCACTGCTTGCGACCTTTTTGCACTTTGTAAAAGTAAACTTTGTTTTGTCTTACCAACCTGTTCGATTGCCTTCATAGAATATCTTTCGCTCGATAGCCGGCGCAGTAATTTAGCACGCCTAGAAATATTATGTTGCGCTACTTTTTCAGTGTAAGTTTCGGCTAGTGTTCCAGGTCTTTCGCTATAAGGAAACACATGAATTCTGGTCCAATCTAAACCATTCAATCGATCGTAGGTGTCTTTAAAATCTTCTTCTGTTTCACCCGGAAACCCTACAATCACATCCATCCCAACAAAGACATTAGGAATTTTTTTATGAATTATTGTTAGGGATTCTTCAACATCTTCTGCTGTATACTTTCTCTTCATCGCAGCAAGAATTTTAGTGTTGGCCGATTGTATACTCATATGAAAATGCGGACACATTCTCTCGTCTTGATAAATATCAAGCATCCTGTCGCTCACTTCTTTTGGCTCTAAACTTGATAGTCTAAATCTAGGCATTTTGGTTTTTAATAATAAGGTCTCCACCAGATCTTCTAGATAATTATATTTTTCTGGTAATTTTTTTCCGCGAGCGGCTGCTAAAATATCTTCATTGGTTTTATGCGAAGCATAGTCTGCAATATGCACTCCTGTTAAAACTGTTTCTCTAACACCGCTATCATAGAGTTCGTTCACCCTATCTACTAATTGAGTTATAGGAATGCTACGACTTTTACCTCTGGCAAAAGGAATCACGCAGTAGGTACAAAAACTATTACAACCGTCTTGAATTTTTAGAAAGGCTCTTGTGTGACCCAATTCAATCCCGCCACCTGCTTCTAAGTCTTCTTTTTTAAAAATATTTGAATGAAAAACTTTTTCTGTAAGCGTTCCTTTAAAGTGCGAATCTAAAATTTCTTCTAGTTGTCCTTTATGAGAATTAGCAATCACAAGATCCGCCCCCGGCACACTTACTTTTTTAGTATCAACTTGCGCCGCACAGCCTGTTACCACCACTGTAGAAAAGGGATCTTTGGCCTTAATATATCTGATTTGTTTAATGGCTTCTTTTGTAGCTTCTGCCGTTACGGCACAGGTATTTAAAATATGAACCTTTGGCTTTTGATTTACTGTATACCCCGCCTTATTCATACGGTTTTCTAATAAACCTGTATCGTAAGTATTTACCTTACAACCATAGGTATGAATCTTATACGTGTAGCGCTCATCCGTTGACAAACCAGCCTCCACCTATCAATGCATTTTCTCGGTAAAAAACCGCCGCTTGCCCTGGAGTGATCGCTCTTTGCGGCTCTTCAAATACTAGGTCTGCCCTACCGTCATCCTTTATTCTCACAAGTGCCGTAGCACCTTTATGCTGGTATCTAATCTTAACCCTAAGTCTCTCGCCTTCACGAACACTACCTAACAAATGTAAGTTTTCAATTTCGGCAGTAGATTTATATAAATATTTTTCATCCCCTATCCAAACATCATGAGTAGTAGCATCAATTTTCATAACATATAGAGTTTCATGATGATCAATCCCAAGGCCTCGTCTTTGCCCGTAGGTAAAGGTGTGGATCCCTTTGTGTTGACCTAAAATTTCACCATTTGGATAACGTCTCAAATTTCCTGTTTTAAATGCGTCACTCCCCACTTGTGAAGAAATAAAATTAGTGTAGCCTTGGTTCCCAACAAAACAAATTCCGGTGGAATCTTTTTTTCTTGCTACAGTCAGGCCTTTTTCTTCAGCGTAAGCTCTAACTTTATCCTTCTTCATATCTCCTATAGGAAATATAAGCTTTGGCACGATCTCTGGATCTAAGGTAAATAAAAAGTAGGTTTGATCTTTCCAATCATCTTCGCTAGTCACAATATAGTGCTTGTTATCATCGGCCTCTACAATCTTGGCATAATGCCCGGTTGCCAAATAATCGCAATCCAGCTCTTTCATCTTTTGAATCAAATGATCAAATTTTAAAAATGTATTACAATCTACGCATGGAAGAGGTGTCTTACCCTCAAGATAGTTTGCGACAAATGGGTCTATTACTTTTTCTTTAAATTTCTCTTCGCAATTTAGAACATAAAAAGGAATTCCAATTTTATCCGCAACACTTCTTGCATCATCCACGTCAATACTTGAGCAACAGGTCCCGCTACCCTCGACGATATCACATTTAGAGTAATCCCATACTTGCATGGTAACACCAACTACATCATAACCTTCTTCCACTAACATTGCTGCCGCAACGGATGAATCAACTCCGCCGCTCATGGCAACTAGCACTCTACCTTTAGTCATTTTTAACCTCACCTAAATCACGGATTCTTTTTACTACTTGCTTTAATGTTTCTACAAACTTAAGTACTTCCTCTCTGGTATTTCCCCAACCTAAGGATACCCTAAGAGATTGTTGCGCTTCGGCTCTAGTTAGTCCCATCGCCAATAGCACGGGGCTTGGCTCGGGGTTTCCTGAACTACAAGCGGCTCCTGTTGAAACAGAAAAGCCTTTCATATCTAAGTTCATAAGCAAGGTTTCACCGTCCACCCCATCTAGAATCAAACTGCTTGAGCCACAAACTCTATCTACGCCATTACCATTTATTTGAACTCCAGATATTTCTTTTAAAATTAGGGATTCCATTTCATCACGTAAAACCTTGGTCTCGTAACATAATTGTGAGTACACAGACCTTGATTGCATCATCATCCCAAAACTAGCTATTGCTAAAATATTCTCTGTCCCGGCCCTTCGATATCTTTCTTGCGCTCCTCCCCAAATTAAATTTTCAATGGGAGTTCCTCTTTTAACAAACAGAAGACCTGCTCCTTTTAACGAATAAAATTTATGAGCAGAAAAGGTCATTAGGTCCACATTTAGATCAGTAATATTAAAATCCATTTTACCCAGCGCTTGCACCCCATCGCAATGCATATATGCACCAACAGCGTGGGCCATTTGGGTAATTTCTTTTACAGGAAAAATACAGCCCGTTTCATTGTTGGCAAGCATTACTGAAACCAAACCTGTTTTTTTTGATAATTTACTTTTGATAAATTCTAAATCAATGATCCCATCTCGATTAACCGGGATAAAATCAATATGAATTCCTTTTGAAGCCAAGTACTCGCAGGTTTTAACAATACTGGGGTGCTCTACACTTGAAACTAAAAAGTGAGTTCGATCGTTCTTAATGCACCAGTCGACCATTCCAGTAAAAGCGTAGTTATTGGATTCAGATCCTCCTGATGTAAACACCAATTCTAAAGGATGACATCCTAAGAAGTCTGAGAGCATTTGTCTTGATTCACGCAGGATGGCTTTTGGACCGCGACCGTTAAAATGAATACTTCCGGCATTGCCCCACTCCTCAACTAATCCAGGAATGGCTTCTTTAATAAACCCCGCTATAGGAGTCGTGGCATTATGATCGAAGTAAATATTCTTTCCGTTTGCAGCAAAAGCTTCCCGTGTTAAAGGCATGGGACTTTTGTACATAATGACGATTTAGTATCATAATACTGTTATAAATTACAATGAATTCATGGGTTTATTATATAATCAAAGGCTGTATTGGTTTTAGAATGTAATCGCGAAAAGTTTACCTTCATCTTCATCCGGCGTCAGCCTAAATGGCCCCTCATAAGTTAGGCCCAATTTTTCTAAAACCCCAATAGAGGCCATGTTATGCATTTTAGTGATACCTAAAATCTTCTTCATTTTAAGTACTTCTTTTGCGTATTTTAATACCCCAGCAGAAGACTCAAGAGCGTAGCCCTGACGAAAAAATTTGGGTAAAAAAGCAAATCCAACATCTGCATGTTCAAAGATATCTCTTTTTACTAAACCGCAGATCCCGATCTTTTCACCGGCTTCTTTTAACTCTACGAGATAAAGTCCGTAACCATTGATGCTGTAACTTTGGTTAGGCCCATTGACAATATAAGCCTTCGCATCCTCAAGATTTCGGACTTTTCTATCGCCAATATTTTCTAAAAAGCCTGGGGAATTTAGGAGTTCTAAAATAAACTCGCCATCTGTTTCGGCTAGCTTTTTTAAAGCAAGTCTCTTTGTCTCTACTATTAGGTCACTCATATTTCTTTAACTCTGTTTCGAGCTTTAGGGCAAAGTTCCCAGCTTCTGATTGCACCATATAAGCTGGCTTTTCTTTTGAGCCATTTCTTTTTATATTTTTACCTTTTATAACCTTAATAACAGGAGACGTGTAGATGTCTATGACTTTGCCATCTACCAGCCCGCCCATCCAAGGCCATGAAACCTTGCTACCTTTCTTATATTTTGCCATAGGCACCTATAGTATTGATTTAATGTCTTTAATAATTTCTTTCGGAGTATCTTTAGGGGCAAAGCGTTTAAATGGTTTACCATTTTTATCGATGACAAACTTGGTAAAGTTCCATTTAACTGCCTCTGTTCCAAAAATGCCTGCTAACTCTGATTTTAAATACTTATACAAAGGGTGAGCATCGTCGCCATTTACGTCAACTTTTGCAAACAGCGGAAAACTTACGTTGTAAGTAAGGCTACAGAAATTCTTGATTTCACTCTCATCCCCTGGCTCTTGTGCGCCGAACTGATTACAAGGGAAGGCTAAGATCTCAAGCCCTTGGCTTTTATATTCTCTATAGATCTGCTCTAAACCTTCGTACTGTGGGGTGAACCCGCATTTAGAAGCGACGTTTACAATTAATAAGGTCTTGCCTTTATATTTTTCTAAGGTTTGAGTAGCTCCATCGACAGTTTTTACTGGGATCGTAAATAAATCAGACATTTTTAAACTCCTTGGTTTGACGTATATATAAAGTTTTCAATATTTTGGCCTTTTCTTTCAGCTCACACTTCCGCGTGGTAAAACCCCACTAAATAGCTAGAGGACTCATGCTGATATCTAAGACAGATGCCATACAACAACTTAAGAACTCACAGATAGTAGCAATACCTACGGAGACTGTCTACGGACTTGCTGCAAGATATGATGATATAAAAGCCGTTGAGGCCATCTTTGCTATCAAAGAGCGCCCCTACTTTGACCCGTTGATATGTCATGTATCAGACGTTAAAATGCTAGATTTACTAGTTAATACCATAAATCCATTAGCTAAAAAATTAATTGAACAATATTGGCCAGGGCCTTTGACATTAGTACTGCCAAAGAGCTCTAAAGTTAGCGATTTAATCACAGCTTCTTTAGATACCGTTGCAGTACGAATGCCAAATCACCCTATTGCTCTTGAGATCATTAAAGAAGTAGGTGTTCCATTGTGTGCACCAAGTGCCAATAAATTTGGTAAAGTCTCCCCTACGACTGGTAAACACGTCGAAGAGGAATTTGACGGAAAAGTTGCCATTGTTGACGGCGGAGATACAAGTATTGGTATTGAATCCACTGTAGTTCGAGTTTTAGATGATAAACTAGAAATCTTACGACCTGGCAGAATCACAGCAAGTGAGCTGCGAGTGCTGTTTCCTGAAATCGAAATTACTACCATAAAAAAGGACCCTGCAAGCCCAGGCCATATAGATTCGCATTACCAGCCAACAAAGCCATTTTACTTAGTAGACCGAACAAAAACAAAAGACTTTTTACTAGCGAATATATTTACTGAGTGGCAACTAGATGAGAACCCATTACTTGCGGCAAGAAAACTATATGCCGATATGAGAGAGCAATCCAATACTACCAAAGGATTTTACTGCATTAAGGATGCAACCCTAAACCACGGACTTTGGGAAGCAATTTGGAACCGATTAGAAAAAGCCTCCTACAGTAAGGAGTATTTATGATTATACTCTTATTACTATTAAAACTAAGCCTAGCGAACGCAAGCACATGCAAAAATCCATTTCCATTGCATGTGAATGAAAAAGTAATCTCAGCTTGCTTGAAAGCAGAAAAAATTCAAAAAGTTGGCCACTTACTGTTTGTGCAAATGCCTAGAGCTATTTATTCAGACGATCAAAGCAGCTCATCAGTAACTTATTTTGCAAACACTGGAAAAACCAGACAAAAACTTTGCAAGATATTTAAAATGAAGAGAGAGATGGCAGATTACACTTTGTACGATAAGTCCAAAAGTGGGATTGCCTACGGTAGAAACGGATTTACTATTAACAAACAGGCTAACACCTTAAAGATGTTAGCCTGCAGCATTCTTTAAGAAAGAGCTTTCTTTAGGTTTTCATCAATCTTATTTAAAAATTCTTCTGTATTTAAATAGTGATCTGGCTTTAGATCTTTACCGTGAATACACAAGGCAAGATCTTTTGTCATTGAGCCAGCTTCTACCGTCTGCACACACACTTTTTCTAGAGTTTCAGAAAATCTAACCAGCTCAGCGTTGTTATCAAGCTTTCCTCTAAATGCTAAGCCACGAGTCCATGCAAAAATAGATGCGATAGGATTAGTAGATGTAGGGTTACCTTTTTGGTGTTCTCTGTAATGCCTGGTCACTGTACCATGGGCAGCTTCAGCCTCCATAACTTTACCATCTGGCGTGGTCAAAACAGATGTCATTAGGCCAAGCGAACCAAAGCCTTGAGCCACAGTATCAGACTGCACATCACCGTCATAGTTTTTACATGCCCAAACAAACTCCCCATGCCACTTAAGGGCTGACGCTACCATGTCATCGATCAAACGATGCTCATAGTAAATACCAGCCGCTTCAAACTTAGCTTTATATTCTTTTTCATAGATATCTTGAAAAATATCTTTAAAGCGTCCGTCATAGGTTTTTAAGATTGTATTTTTAGTACTTAAAAATAATGGCCAGCTCTTCATTAATGAATAGTTAAAACAAGATTTTGCAAATCCAATGATCGATTCATCAGTGTTATACATTCCCATAGCAATACCAGGGGTCTTAAACTTATAGATCTCCCACTCTTGCGTTTCGCCGTTTTCACCTTTAAAGGTCATAGTGACAGTTCCAGCTCCTGGAATTTTTACGTCCGTTGCTCGGTATTGATCACCAAATGCGTGTCTTCCGATGACAATAGGCTTTGTCCAATTTGGAACTAATCTTGGTACATTTTTGCAAATGATTGGCTCACGAAATACCGTGCCATCTAAAATATTACGGATGGTGCCGTTTGGTGATTTCCACATTTTTTTAAGTTTGAATTCTTTTACTCGATCTTCATCTGGAGTGATGGTTGCGCACTTGATAGCGACTTGATACTTTTTAGTCGCTTCTGCTGCATCGATCGTGATTTGATCATCAGTTTTATCTCTGCTTTCAATGCCTAAATCATAATACTTTATATCTAATTCAAGATATGGTAAAATTAGTTTTTGTTTAATGAATGACCATATAATTCTAGTCATTTCATCGCCGTCCATCTCAACTACTGGGTTTTTAACCACAATCTTTTTCATTACCACTCCTATGAATTGAAGTAGTTAATCTCGTCTATAAGTAAAAGAATGTCAAAATCTCAGCTCTGATAAATTAGATGCCCTGTGCGTTAATAGTTTAATTTTTTAGCACCCGCGGATAAGATAAGCCTGTTATGGGTTAGCAATCACTCTTTTTTGTTCTGATAAACTTACCTTGATTTAAATTTCATTGGTGTGAAGGTAAGTAAATTCAAAAAAAAGGCAATAAAAAGCATTAGAACTAAAGAATTAGATTACCCAGCTCTACGATTAAACTCATCCACTTCATGCAAATGAACCCAATCATCAAAGCCAGTTTTCCAAATAAAGGTGGATCTGGTGATATGCCCTGCTTCCAATGCTTTCTTGATATCATCAAAAGAGTATGGTCCCATGGATTCGCCTTTAGGGCCGTAGATAAACCACTCATTGGCAAAGGAGCTACGTTGCACATCTTCAGTCACTGACTGTTTCGGCGGAGAAGTCGGAGGTTTTGAATTTCTTCTATCTACTCCTAGAAAGCCTATCATTGGCTTCATTTCTGTTTCGCCCTCATTACAGATCAAAGCAAGTCTTGGATCAAAATCTCCGTGTGCCATTTTTACTTTGATTTGCTCTAAGCTAAATGGACCTGTTTTTGCGCCCGTTAATGGGTCAGCAATTACATGATACGTTGCAGGGCTTGGCATATTAACCACTGTCTTCTCTAAACTCTCTACCTTTTCTTCTTCACTAAGAAATTCAGGTGCCACTTGATTTTGGATCGTAGCAATCACATCTGCTGATAACGTTGTCTGCATTCCACTTTCATTCATATATCCAATAACTCGGCAAACCCGCAAATGATTTGCTTTACCTTTAACTTGAACTTTTAATTGTGGCCCACATACGACTTTCTTTTTTTCAATCAAAATTTGAGTGGCATCACTCACTAAAATATCCGCACCAAAAACTTTCGTGGCTGCTTCGATTCGGCTGGCCTGATTTACGGTGTCCCCGATGCATGTGTATTCTAAACGCTCTTCTGAGCCAATATTTCCTGCTACAACTTCGCCTGTGTGTAAGCCTATTCCGATCTTTAATTCTGATTTTCCTTCAAGCACTCGCTTTTCATTAAACGTCTTCATGAAATCACGCATCTCAAGACTAGCCATTACCGCATTGTAGGCATCGTCAGGTTTAGTTTCGGGAGTTCCCCAAACCGCCATGATCGCATCCCCTATATACTTATCTACAATGCCATGCCACTTATCAATGATCTTAACCATTCCGGTTAGATATTCATTTAGTAGTTGCACCACTTCATCGGGGCTCATGTTTTCGCTCATTGAAGTAAAACCACGAATATCACTAAATAAAACGGTGGCAATTTTTCTCTCCCCGCCTAGCTTGATTTCGCCCGACAGAAGTTTTGCTGCAATCTCTTTAGAGTGAAACTTATTAAATGCAGTCTTGATTTTTTCTCTTTCTTTTAAACCTAAAGCCATATCGTTAAATGCAAGTGTTAGAGCGCCTAACTCATCACTAGAGGTTTTCTTGAGACTGACGTCATAATTTCCTTCAATAATTTTTGATGTAGCAAGATATAGCCTACGAAGTGGCTCAGTTAAACTATGAGAAAAACTGTAATTAATAAAAAAGGCAAAACAGACAATAATAAGCATAACTAAAAAAGAGCGGTACTGGACCTGTCTAATTGTAGCCAATGCTTTTGATTTTGGTACTTGTGCAACCACACTGAGTCCTGCCAAATCTAATTTGCGGTAAGCTCCCAACACTGGCTCATTGCTACTCGTTACATATTCCATCTGATGATTATTAAACTTAGATTGTAGTAGATGCTGCACAATTGGCTGATCAGAGACTTTTAATCCTTGATAAATCTTATGAGATTCAACAGGACTAGAATGCGCCAAAACTTCGCCATTTGCTGCCACTACATAAGAGGTTATTTCTTTATATTCAGGCAGCGCACTACTTAAAGTACTTTGTCTAATCTCGGCCCTAAACAGCCATTCTTGCTGATCTTTTGTCGTAGATACAAACCCTACACTTAAAATAGGCCTATTTAATTGTTTCGCAGAATTGATGACAATCACTTCATTGGCGGTCCCACCAGTTACTTCAAGTATTTCTTTTAGTGGCAGCTCTTCAAGCTGTCTTTTATCAATGTCGTACTCGCTAAGAGAAGTATCTAACACACTTGAGAAGTAAAGCTCTACTTCACCTTTTTTAGATTTCTTATAAATGTAAAATGACAAGAAACTATCAAATCCCGAAAGAATTCTGTGTACGGTGGTTTTAGTTTGTTCTGATTGATAACCACCATCATTTACCACCTGCGCCATAAGCTTCATCTTGGCTGTAACATCTTCTAAATTACTTTTAATTTTAACACTAGCATTCAATACCGAATCTTTATTGTTTACTTGAATACGATTGATAGACTCTTCAAGGTATAAATCGCTAGCAATATAAACCACCGAACCAATAGCAATCACAATGATTGAGGTCACCACTAGTAGTAGTTTTGAAGTAATTCCTAATTTATAACCTAACTTCATATATATTAAGATCGGCCTTTGATGGCCTGGACTTAAATCGATAAAATGGAACTAGACCCCTGATTGAAGTAGAGACAAAAACTACGTAAACTATATCTACAAAATGAAGAACTTTCTTATCCTATTTCCAGTACTTACAATTTTAATATGGGCAAGCTTTAGCCTATGGGAGGACTTTGACAAGAAGGCCCCTACAAAAAATAGCCAGCAAGTAGAAACCGTTGGGTACATAACCACAAGTGCGAATACAGTAAAACGAAAATCAGAAGTTGATCCACTTTGGTACAATCTATCTTCACAAGAATATGTTTTTGATAAAGATGTCATTAAAACTGGCGTTGATAGCTCTACAACCATTGTTTTAAATGACAAAACAATAATAAGTCTTGATGAAAACTCATTGGTAGCCCTTGAAAAAACAAACTCAAGCTTTCAAATTGATTTAAAGCTCGGTGATTTTTCAACTAAAAATACATCTGAAAATGTAATTTTAAAAGTAAAAGACACTATCATCCAAGGTAATCAAGCTGATTTATTTATATCAACAGACCTAGATAATAATACACAAGTTCAGGTACAAAAAGGTAATGCCACCATTACCGATAAAAACAACCAACAAATCAAAATCGACCGCAACAAACTCTTAGAAATTAGCGCAAACGGCAAGGTGCAAGCCCTACAAACAGTCGTATTACTAAGTTCTCCCGAGAACAATGCAAAACTAAAAGACCCTAGGTTACAAGTATCCTATCCTTTCACCTGGGCTGTATTAGTTGACGATGTAAAACAAGAGACCCTAGAAATTTCACAAAATGAAGACTTTAGTGGTCCGACTACTAAGTTAAAACGCGGGCATCAGGGTATTGATGGAAATATTCAGCAAGGGATAAACTACTGGCGTGTCAGCTGGAGTCGACTTGATCCAACCACTAACAAACAAAAGATTTTTTATTCTGTAACGAGAAAAATATACCTAGAAGGGGATGACAGGGTAATTCTTAGTTCACCTAAAGACAATACTGCTTTTGAATTTCTTCCTGGAGAACAAAATATCAACTTCGAATGGACCACAAAAGAAGCGTCAGAATATTTTATAATTGAGATCTCTAGTACACCAAACTTTAGAACAATCATCAAAAATGAAAAAATAAATATGAAATCATTTTCTATTAAAGATTTAAACTCCGCCGGCTATTACTGGAGAGTCAGGGCCTTTGATAAAAACAATACCTTACAGGGGCTCAGTCAAACGAGATCGTTTACAGTAAAAAATATTTTCCCAAGCTATCCTACCCTGTTAAGCCCATCATCACAGTTAGTATGGTCATTAAACGAACCTCTTCTTGTAGAATGGAAACCTTATGACAAAGCCAATATGTATGTACTCACCATTGCAAAAGATAGTGAGTTTAAAAACATTTCTTATACCCAGAAGTTAAGTGACGTAAAAGCAACTTGGGCTTGGTCAGAGGAAGGCAAATACTACTGGCAAGTAGCGGCTTATAAAGATGATCTACGGATATCTGAGAGTACAATTGATACTTTCTCGATCAAACCAGCATTAAAAAAAGACAATATCACGCTACTACTACCAAAAAATCAAGAGCTCATACCTAGAGAAAAACGCAAACAAGTTGATCCTGTAGTCTTTGAGTGGAAACCACAGATGCAGGTTACCCCTAAATATCAAATCCACTTAAGCACATCACCTAATCTTAGCGAGGGGAAACTTTATGGACCCATCAGTTCTCTACGTCACAACATCTCTGTAGATACCGCAGGTACATACTATTGGAAAGTAGATTGGCTCAATGAAAAAAACGAAGTGAAGTTTACAAGCCCGATTCAGGTCTTTCAATTGCAATTCACCACTTCACTACCATCTGTTATTACTGAAACCCCGATTGATAAATCTATCTTTTACACACCAATAGATGCCAAAATAGAGTTTCAATGGCAAAAAGTTGAAGAAGCTCTTCAATACCGACTTACCATTGAAGCCTGGAATGATAGGTTGCAAACAAAAGTTCCATATAGAGATGTAAAAACAACTAGTAATACGAATGCGGCGAATTTAGAGAAAGTTCCTCCAGGGAAATACTTTTGGAAAATAAGAGCTATAGACTCTGACAAACTAGAAGGAACATGGAGCGTTGAGAAGACCTTCGATGTAGAATTAAAAGAAGCACTAGGTGCACCACGCCTTAGACCACCAGTTGTAAAATAAGTTCTGGATTTTTTGTTAAACTCATCTAATACTTAAAGAAATGATATTATTATACGTTCTTACATCGATTTGTTTTAGCCGCATGGTTGATTTTAGCTGGGAGCCTTTCAATGATGCCAAGGCCTATCAAATACAAGTAGCCAGTGACACTGACTTTACAAAGACATTACAAAAAAAACTTACCAAATCCCCGTCTTACTCAGTCGAATTGGGTTATGGGCTTTATTATTACCGCGTAAGAGCCATTGATAACTCTAAGCGCCCAGGAGTATGGTCAGAAACCGAGCGTATTATTGTCAAGCCCTACTCCCCTGAGCTCTTATTGCCAAAAGATGCTGACGTGGTTAGAAGGTTTGAAAAAGATATAAAAGTAGTATTCACCTGGAAGTCTACTCCTGATATTAAAAAATTTCAGATATCTATCGCTAAGGATACAGGTGAAACCATATTAGAAGAAGAAGTAAACGGTAAAAAATGGACTTGGACACCTGAAAAGGAAGGTCGCTATCGCTGGAAAGTAAAAGCTCTTTTTGATTCTACCAACACAAGCGAATACTCTGAGGATCGAATTTTTGATGTAGAAAGAAGAAATTTAAACGAACCACTTTTAATTAAGCCTGATGATAAAGGTTACTTTCCAGCGTACAGAAAAATAAAATTTGAATGGGAAACATTCCCTCCCTCTACTCTTAGCCATATTGAAATTGAAGGACCAGAAACATACAAAAAACAGAATCTTCGTCTACTTGACCATAGCATTGAGGGTCTACAGCCTGGAGATTACAAGTGGCGCGTACTAAGTAGTGAATCAAAAAACGCACCCACCATTGCTAGTGAATGGAAAAGCTTTACCGTAAATGAAGAAGTTTTATCTAACCAAGATTATTATATAGGAATGAACTTTGCCTTATTAAAAAATGAAACCAGTTATAAAACTTCAAGGACCACTGCCACAAGCACCAATCTTGATGAAAAAGATAGTTTGTTTCAATACACTTGGTATGCGAATTGGCAAATGTCTAAAACTAGTTCGCTATTCTTACAAATGAAAAAATCTGAATATGACTTCTCTACACAACTAGACCGTAATGCGATAGATATTGCATATTTTGCTAGAATTGGAGTACCTAACTTTCAACAGGTATTCTTTATAGGTTTAAGACAGAGCCAGTACATTGAAGAATGGAGAGAGGCCAGTGTTCAAACAAATATCTTATCAGGCCGAGGGCCCATTTTAGGCTTTAAAATGTTAGGTCGCCTGCCGTCTGACCACAGACTACACATTGATTTTTTATATCACAAAATAGAAAGTTCGCAGCAAAACTTTGGAGATTTAAAAGGCGACGCCTACGAATTTAAATTAGGCTTATCAAAAAAACTGTGGCATAAAATCTGGTGGAAAATTGAAGCTGGATTTAACAAAGAATTAATAAAGTTTACAAATAACACGCAAGGGACAACAAAATGGAATTCAGAAGAATTCGAACCTATAAGTATTGGTTTCGAATACAGGCACTGATACTATTAGTATCAAGCCTTTGTAGTGCAGCCAGTATTAAAACTATTAGCCTTGAGAGCGGTCTTTCAGGCTCAATTTCATATACTGATTATGACGGCGCGCATTTTGGCGCAGGCACCGGCTACCAATATGGTTTATATTCTGTGTGGGATATAAAAAAAGACTGGGAGTTATCCGTATCTATTCAAAATATTACATTAGAACAAGCGCTGTACACCAGAGCCGACGTTTCTAATACCGAAAGCATTCAGCATTTACAACAAAAGTGGACCCTACTGGGCGTTGGCGCCCAGTGGACCAAAGACTTTTGGTTTTACGAATACGCCGGAGGATTTGCCATTGGTGACAATAGTCAAATTGGCCTTGATACCGAAACAGCCTCTAGCAATAAACGAACTAATCTACGAGCAAGAACTACGAACTTCTTTTTTGTGGGCGCTAGTATTGGCTATCAAAAAGAGATTTATAAAAGATGGAATGTAGTCAGCAGACTACAGACGTTTTTTGTTTTAGATTCAATCTATAAGACAGACGGCTTTGATGATAATTTCTTTGCCGTCTTGCCCTTTATGTTTAATATCGGGTTTGAATACAATTATTGAACCATTTGGTTTAAGTTATTGGCAGCCTTCATTTTTAATTCCAAGAGGCTTATACTTACCAAACGTCTTTTCGGTCATCAACTTGTGATGCCAAAAACATAAAAGCCTTAAGTTATTTGCAGTGTGATTACCCCCCAATGCCTGTGGTTTTATATGATCATATTGCAAGAGGTGCTTTGATTCGCAGTTTTGATACGAGCATATGCCCTTATCTCTTTTAAAAACTTGGCGCTTCACAATAGCAGAAATAGATTTTTTTACTGTTGCCGCTTGCGCCGGTGGTGATTTTTTAGGCTTTGGTTGTTTTAGCATTTTATCTGCTAAAATTTCTAATAGCTCTGCGTAGTTCATACTTGGGTTTATGTGGGACAACTGCGATTTTAAGTCGTTTAGTTTTTGTTGTAAGTCTTCACTGATTACAATTTTTAACTCTATTTTATTGTTTCCTAGCTCTCTTTGTTTTTCTGCTGGCGCTAATTCGGGTGCAAGACCTGCTAAAACTTTTGCGGTTTGCCGGTAGCTTTTGCCCGAGATTTTCTCTAAGATGTCTTGTTTATCTTGTGCTGTGGCATTGGTTTTTCTAAAAAATACGTTTGCCTGGGCTAGTGTTGATAGATTTAGTTCCCCCTTTTTTACCTTATCTTCAATTCCTGGTAATTCCGTTAATAGTCTTGCTGATTGAATTCTTCTATTAGCGGCTCCTTCTTCATAGCCCAGTTCACGGGTGGTAAAATCAAAGAGTGAAGAAAAGCCAAGTTCAAGATAATATTTTCGTTTATCTAATTCACTTAATAATTTGATTACCTCTATTGTTAAAGATTTTTCATTAGCTACGGTTTGTTTTAGTTTTAAAATCAGTTGTTGGTTAGTCATTTTTTACCTCTTAAAAAAAGATTACCCCAACTTTTAAAATTGAATTTTTAGCTTTATGTACCGGACAGTCGTGGCCGGTTTTATTTTTGATAATAGCAATCTATAACCTCAACCTGCGACTGGTCCGGCCCAGAGCAGCTTAGATAAGCAAATTACAGATCCGGCTCTTAAAACTAAAATTAGAGATCAAAAACCCACGTCAAATCTTTTTTTATTTTTGCAGCGCAGATAATTTTATAAACACATCCGGCGCAAGCGGTAACTCAGAAAACTAATAATTATCTATAGCCAATACCTAGTTAATTCACTTTTTTAGGAGGAAGCTTCTTTGGAAGCTTTCTTGGAACTTTTTTAGATCTCACCTTTTTAGATTTTTTCTTTTCATAAACAGCTTTTGGCTCTGGATCATTCCATCCCTGGTAGCCATAGTCACTAGCGTATCCTTGCCATTTACCCTCTTGCATAACAATCACTTCTACCCGGCGGTTCTTCTGGCGCCCTTGGTAGTTACCGTTATCAGCAATTGGCAAAGACTCGCCGTAACCAACGGATCTGATTTCGGAAGATTTAATATTATGATTTTCGATTAGATATTTCTCAACTGTCTTCGCTCTTTGCTGACTTAGTTTTTTATTATAAGATTCACTTCCAACAGAGTCTGTATGTCCTGCTACCACGATTTCAGAATAGCCTTTTTCAAGAACTCGGTTTGCTACCGCATCCAATTCTTTTTTTGCTTCCCCAACCGCACGGTAACTTGATGCAAATTTAAATTCAACTTTTGCTAGTTTATAAATTTCACCTTTTTCAATTTGTTCGATCTCTGGCAGATCCTCATCAAACTCCTCTATCTCAGCAACCTCAATGTCTTCACTAGTAATCGCAGGCATTGGCGTAGGCTTTGGCTTATCTTTAATAAGTGGTCCGATGGCATAATTTAGACCTGCATACAGTCGTAAATCGGGAGATGCTGACCCATTAAATAGCTCTGTCGACACACCCGCGTGAAACGATAAGTTGGTTGTACGATCATATTTTAAACCAATAAGAGCCTCTGTGCTACTCTCTTCTCTGGCGGTATTATTAGGTCTTCCCTCAGATGGCCATCCCGCAAAAACTTCTGTAATTATTTTTGTATCGATAGATGGAAATAAATAACTGGCAGCAATTGATGCAATGAATGAGTCGCCGTAAGGTTCAATGTCTGGGTCAATTTGACTTCCAGCCTGCCTAAAGCGATACCCTAAATTACTACCTACTGCAAAATTTCCAAGAGTCATATCGCCAGCAAGCTCTACAACGGTAACAAAACCAGCGTTTTTACCCAGGTATGGATTATCATCCACCATATTAAAATCTGTACTTAATACAGCCGCAAGCCCGTGCTTATCATCGCCAAAAAATCTATACTTTGTATTTAGCCTAACCTCAGTCAATCCTCTGTTAACAAACTCTCCGTGATCAAGATCACTATCTACATTCTGATCAATTAGATGTGGTAAATTAATCCCGACATCCCAATTTTTTCCTAAACCTAAACCTATATTTAAATCTCCATATAATAATGAATCATTATAACTACTTCTGTTTTGTATAGAGGTTGCATCTTCAAAATAAGGCAGAGTATTTACAGCATAATTAATAAAATACCCAAAATTCATCACCCATGGCTCTAGAGTTTCAGAGGACTGTACGGTCACAAAGTCGATGCCATTTGTCGTAGGGTTGAAATTTTGAAATTCTCCACCAACCACGTTTGCGTATATACTCTGTGTCCATATGAGAATAAGTAAGTATGCCATACCCTATTAAAACGTGTTATCAGAGTCATTACAAAACCCTAATCTACACACAAGACCATGGTCCAGAATCTCCCGACTTTCTTAAATGTTAAAGCCTTAAATTCCGATAAGTAACCAATGAGCTGGGAAAGTTTACCTTTATTAAAATCGAGTTTTTTTACTAACTTAGAAGTTAGTACTATCTCGCATTTACTAAAAACTGGGGATTATTGGTCCGAAAGTTTAATGCCCGTAGGACTTTGGGAAAATTCTGCCATTATCGCAACCTCTGACCCTAGTTATAAAGTACCTGACATGGGAGTTCCTTGCATTTTAGTTAGAGCAGAAAAAACAGATTTAAAAAAATTATACCAAAGCGCCTTCTCACAAAATGCTGAGCCAATAGCTGAGTCTAAAATCAGTGCCGCATCTGTATCACCTGTTATAGGTGAATTAGAAGCACCCGTAGTTCCAAATATTCCTGATTTTCAGATACCCTCCATGCCTATAGAGGAAGAAGTTTCTCCCGCATCAGCAGAACCAATACCAGAAATCAATCTTGCCATTCCTGATGTGCCAGATGTAAATATCGATTTTTCTGGTCTAAATACTACAGAAGAAAATCACACTCCCCCTCCTGTGGTCACAGAGACAGAGGAAGTTACAAAGCGTTTTGTAACACCAGAGGCACCCGTAGCGGTAGTGAATAATGTAGTTGCTATGCCTACTGCCTCAAACACTAGTGCACCCGCATCTGATTGGGATATTCAACCCTTCTTAAAAGATTTTGATAAGGTCATGTTTTTAAAATGGATGGGAACCCATTTAGAAATTGCGAATTGGTTAGGCCCATGGGAAATCAATCCACATGCTAGTAAAAAAATTGATATAAGCAGTAATAGCATATTTAAAATTCCCTTAAAATCAACATACCCGTATCACGGACACGTGATTGGAAATCCTGTGAATGATTCTTTTTTTCAAAACTTCAATGCTGGCAGAACACCAGAACATGTGACTATATTTCCTGTTTACAGTGATGATAACTTTTGTGGAGAAGTGGTTTGTTTTACTACTAAAGCAAAGGGCGAAAAAATCAATTTAGATTCTTATGATCAACATTTGCATAAAGCACAAAAAGCTTCCTAGTTATTTTAATAATTTTGCCATCTTACGAACAGATTTTTTAAGTCCCATTTTTATCGCGTAACAAACCAACGAATGACCAATATTAAGCTCTTGCAAATGGGGAAGCTTTTTGATTCGTCTTGCTGTCACATAATCTAACCCATGTCCCGCATGCACACGCATCTTTAGCTTATGACATAGCTCTGCGCAGTCTTTAAGACGCTTCCACTCAGTTTTCTCTTTAGGACCTTTAAGATGTACCCATTTGCCTGTATGAAACTCGAGGGCATCAACGTCAAGCTCTGCTGATTTTTTTACATCGGCAATATTTGGCGCAATAAAAAGAGATACTTTAATCCCCTTGTCTTTTAATTTTTTTACCATTGGCGCAAGTTTTTTAGATAGCCTGATCACATCTAAACCACCTTCAGTGGTTAGCTCCTGTCTTTTCTCAGGGACAATACACACCCAATCCGGCTTATATAACAAGGCCTTTTTTAACATCTCAGGAGTCGCTGCAATTTCTAAATTAATAAGACCCGGTCTTTTTTTGCAAAGTATATCTACATCTTTATCTTGAATATGCCTTCTATCTTCACGTAAATGAACCGTAATTTGCTTTGCCCCACCGGCGATTGCTAGTTCAGCTGCTTCGTAGACGCTGGGATATACAGTTGTATCCCCTCTAACTTGTCTTAGAGTAGCGACATGATCTATATTCACGCCAAGGCGAATTTTTTTCATTTAAGTAAGTTCTTTCTTTAATAAATCAGCAATTTCATTTGCATAGGATTGTATTTTACTTAATGACGGTCCTTCGACAAGAATACGAAGTAGCGGCTCAGTCCCAGAATACCTAATAAATGTACGCCCTTGCCCCTTTAGACGGTCTCGTATACTACTTATCAATTCAGTGTAGCCATTTACTTTTTCTAAATCTACCCGCTTAGACACACGAAGATTCAAGAGTACTTGCGGAACGTCTTCCATCACAGCATTTAACTCGCTTAAGCGGCACTTCTTTTCTTTCATTACGGCAATCACATTTAAAGCTGCAATTATTCCGTCACCCGTAGTTGAATGCTCTAAGAAAATAATATGACCACTTTGCTCTCCACCAAGCATATATGAATTTTTCTTCATCTCATCAACTACATGCTTATCACCAACATCCGTAGTAACTAACTGGATTTGATTTAACGCCATAAGTTTATGAAGACCAAAATTACTCATCTCAGTACAAACAATAGTATTATTTTTTAATTTATTTTTTTCTTTCATATATAGAGCGCAGATTGCTAATATATGATCGCCATTTAGTAGCTTTCCAGCTTCATCCACCATTACCACTCTGTCGGCATCCCCATCTAATGACACCCCTAAATCAGCTCGGTACTTTAAAACCATTTCTGCGACCCTACCAGGATACAAAGCACCAAACTTATCATTGATATTTAAACCGTTTGGTTCATCACCAATCACAATGACTTCAGCTCCTAATTCTTGAAAAATAGCAGGAGCCGCTTTGTAAGCAGCACCATTTGCACAATCTAAAACGATTCGCATACCATCTAAACTTGAATCCGCAGGAAATGCCCCCTTCACGTAAACAATATATCTTCCTAAGCTATCGTCAATTCTTCTGGACCTACCCACATCAGCAGATGCAGCCAACTTGTCATTAAGCTCTTCGTCAAACACGAGTCTTTCAATTTCTTTTTCCATTTGCTCAGATATTTTATATCCGTCAGCACCAAATATTTTTATGCCATTATCAAAATATTGATTATGTGATGCCGAAATTACAATTCCTGCATCCACCCGCATGTTTCTGGCTAAAAAACCAATACCAGGAGTAGGAAGAGGACCCACCAGTTGCACCTGCACGCCCATAGAATTTAATCCACTAGCTAGAGCCATTTCGATCATATAACCAGATAGCCTTGTATCCTTTCCGATCAAAACTTTTGTTTTTGCACCTTTAGGCTTATTTTTACGAAGAAGATATCCTAAAGCCTGCCCTACACGTAAAACAATATCATTTGTAATAGGAAATTGGTTTGCCGTTCCTCTAATACCATCTGTACCAAATAATTTCTTACTCAAGATTACTCTCCTCAAGACGTCCTGGCCCAGCTTCCCCATCCCTTACGGCGTCTTTATATCCAGAACGAGGTTTGATACGCATACTAAAATGTCTCGGAGTGATTGAAACTACTCGTAGCCCGTATGGAAGCTCAAGCATGTTATCATTGATCTCAACACTTAAATCATTTTTTTCAATATTATAAATATCGTATCTAATTGATTTCTTATGATTAAAATATCTACGAAGCAACTTAGGCGTACCCTTTAGAGTCACTTGCACCTTGTTAGGGTGCAACAAATACAGTTCGTGTGTTGTTGGGAGATATACTTCCATTAACATATCTTTGCTTTCAATAGCATCATCACGCCCCATTACGAATGTCCATAAAAAGACCGTAACTACTAAAGCTAAAATCTTATAGCCTATGTTTTCAGTGAAGAATTGCTTGATTGGTTCAGGTCTAGGCATGCGTCACAACCTTTCCAGTTGGTTTTAGTTGCAAGCTTTTAACTAAACTAGAACGTAGGGACTTTAAATCACTAATTGTAACTAAGATACCTTGCTCAACCATCGAAATCTGCTGCCTCTCTTCACTAACTACTAATACTATTGCATCCGTTTCTTCGGTGATCCCAAGAGCGGCCCGGTGTCGAGTGCCATATTGTTTATCGATATTTGGATTTCTTGAAAGTGGTAAAAAAGTGCCTGCGCTTGCAAGTCTTCCACCCCTAATTACCACTGCTCCATCATGCAGAGGGCCTTGCGGGTGAAATAAACTGATTAGCAATTCACTGGAAATTTGTGAATCAACAGCCTCTCCTCTTTCAATATAATTTTCTAAACCAATTTCTTTTTCAATAACTATTAAAGCTCCGTAGCCAAGCTCTGACAACCGAAAGGCGCCGATACATAGCTCTTCAATGGCTTCCATCTCTTGACTTGCAGTGATATTAGAGAAAAATGGATTTCTACCAATGTGAGCAAGTGCTCTACGAATTTCTGCCTGAAATAAAATAATTACTATCAAAAATAAGTTGTCAAAAAATTGCTGTAAACCCCAGTTAAGAGTACTTAACTCAAGCCAGATACTTAAAATATAACTGATAGCAACGATCCCAAGGCCTGCTAAAATTTGTACAGCCCCAGTTCCTTTTATAAAAGTTAATAGCTTATAGACAACTAGCCAGACCAGCAAGATATCAAAGAAGTCATTCCATTCTAAATGACCCCAGGTAAGCCACAAATTGTGTGCAATATGATTTAAATTCACAATATCTTTCGCTACACAACGATTGGGTCAGAGTCCCCACCGCTTACGGAGCCTTTTTTCTTTTTATCTTCTGCTTGCTTCAATTTTTCAATTCGCTCTTTTTCTAAAAGCTTGCGCTGTGATTCTTTGTCTTCAGCCGCTAATAAATCATCGTGCTTAACTCGAATTTCTTTTAAATCCTCTAGAGTTTTACCCTGCATAATAAGGTCAATCTCTTTACCCTCGATGGTCTCAAGCTCTAGTAGTGCAAGAGATAGCGTATGTAATTTATCAATATTATCTTCCAAAGATTTTTTAGCATCAGTATAGGCGGTATCAATAAATTTTTTCATCTCAATATCGATATCGCGTCTTACCTCATCAGAAAAATTATGAGTATGCTGCGATTGTTGTAAACCAACAAACACAGGTCCTTCATGTTTTTCATAGGCAATAGGTCCAAGCTTATCAGACATACCCCACTCGCAAACCATCCTTCTAGCAATGTCCGTGGCTCTTTCAATATCGTTACTTGCACCACTTGTAATATCTTTAAAAATTAACTCTTCGGCTATTCTTCCACCAAACATATAGGCAAGCATAGCCAGAGCTTTTGATTTAGAGTAATTTAGCATATCTTCATCAGGCTGAATCTGCGTAAACCCTAAAGCCATACCACGAGGAACAATTGTAACCTTATTGACCGGATCACCATTTGGAATAAGCTTTGCCACTATTGTATGGCCAGCTTCATGATAAGCTGTGATCTTTCTATCTTTTTCACTGACCACCATGGATCTTCTCTCGCCACCCATAATCACTTTATCTTTGGCGTATTCAAAATCCTTCATAGTAAGTAGATTTTTATTGGCACGAGCCGCACAAAGCGCCGCTTCGTTTACTAAGCTCTCTAGTTCTGCTCCAGTGAAACCAGGAGTACCAGCAGCAATGTGATGTAAACTTACGTTTTGTGCCAGCGGCGTTTTTCTTGTGTGTACTTTTAAAATCTCTTCTCTTCCTCTTACATCAGGACGAGGCACCATCACTCTACGATCAAAACGACCAGGTCTTAAAAGCGCTGGGTCTAAGATATCTGGACGGTTTGTTGCGGCAATAATAATAACTCCATCATTTGCTTCAAAACCATCCATCTCAACTAGCAACTGATCTAAAGTTTGTTCTCTCTCATCGTGTCCTCCACCCATACCGGCACCACGATGTCTACCTACAGCATCAATCTCGTCGATAAAAATAATACAAGGAGCGTTTTTCTTGCCTTGCTCAAACAAATCACGAACACGACTTGCCCCTACACCCACGAACATTTCGACGAAATCAGATCCAGAGATACTAAAGAATGGAACACCAGCCTCGCCTGCAACAGCTCTTGCTAATAAAGTTTTACCCGTTCCCGGTGCTCCTGCTAGCAATACACCTTTAGGGATACGGCCACCAAGTCTGGTGAATTTCTTAGGGTCTTTTAAAAAGTCGACAATCTCTTGCAATTCTTCTTTGCACTCTTCAACGCCTGCAACCTCTTTAAAAGTAACTTTGTTTTTACTTTCACTAAGAAGCTTTGCTTTGGATTTTCCAAAACTCATGGCTTTTCCGCCGCCCGCTTGCAGCTGTCTCATGAAGAACAAGAAAATTAAGAAGAATAAAATAAACGGAAGCCAATTAATTAAAAGAGAAGCTAAAAATGAATTTCCTTCTGCCTTTTCATAATTTGGGATGATGTTATATTTCTCCGTAAGGGTTTTGTAAACTTCATCTCCTGTATTACCAACGATCAAAAAAGTTTCTGCCTTGTATAGCTCTTTTCCTTTTTCGTTAAACTTACCTAATATCTCACCGCTATCTTTTCGAAATACGATGGAGTCTTTTTGAATTTCTTCATTTTGAATAGAGGTCATAAACTTTGAAAAATTAAATTCAGAAGCTACACTTTTTTGCCTCTGTTCAAAAGTTTGATAGATCACTAAAAACCCGATTAAAAGTAAAACCCAGAGAGCCAATGTTTTTTGATTTGATCGCATATAAATCCTTATTTGTCTTAAGCTATAAGATAACAAGAGACGGGTTTTTACTCAAGCAGATGAGGTATAATTGGCTCATCTTTGAGACAATCCTGCACCTTAATCAAGCAAGCTAGCTTCTACCCACTCGGGACTAACTTTCCAAACACATCCTATCATTTTAAATGTGAACTCACTATCCCTTCTGTCAAGTAGCTTAGTGATTTCCTCTAGTTGAGAGCGCCTGTATTGGTTTACATTTTTTAACTTTAGATACTCTACCAATACCTGCATTTGATGCATTTGGTCTAATGCCGAAAAAGCCAGCCGTTTGATTCGATCATCAACGATCCAAGTCTTAAAAAAAGCTGCCCTATTGTCCCAGAGGAAGACTATATTTTCTAAACTCTGTCCCAAACCCTGAACAGACCCGACCTTATAAGCCTCGATACTTGGCAGAAGCTCATTGCGAATCCAGTTTCGAAAATATTTTGTGTCAGTATTTGTGGGGTCTTGCACAAAAGAAATATTATGTTTCTGAACATAATCCTCTAATTCACTCTGTGAACTTGCAAGCATCGGACGAAAATTTTTCCCGTTGAACTCTTCCATTGCGGATAGACCTGATATTCCTGTTCCTCTAAGCAAACGGTGCAATCTAGTTTCTAATAAATCTTGCTGATGGTGTCCTGTAACTAAAACATCACCATCAATAGCAATTTTAGCCCATTCTTCTTGCCGAAACTCTCTAAAATCCGCTTCGCTCGCTAAATTGTTCTTAGCCTCTTCATTAGTAACAACTTCAATGTTTGCATCGGCGCAGGTGCTTACCACTAATTTTTTTGCTTTATTTCTGTACTCTACGTTTGAATCAGTTCCGTGATGAACATGAAAGACCTTCAACTTAAAAGGTCTCCACTCTGAATGTAGCTCTAAAAAAGCATTCAGTAGGATCATTGAGTCTCTTCCGCCGGAGACCGATAGATATATGTTTTTCTCAATAAGATTATATTTTTCTAATGATTTACGAATGTAAAATGATAAAACACTTAGAGGTTTTCCCATTAATTTCCAAGTTTCTTTGTTAGATCAATGTAGCCGCCTGCATACAAAGATACGGCTTTATAACCAGCATCAACAAGGGTCATCAATGCACAGCTGGCACCAATACTATCATCATCTAAAACCACAATTTTATCACTTTTAGAAACGCCCAAAGACTCAAGCCGCCTTCCAATAGAAACTTTTGCCCTACCGTCATTAGTCAAAAACTCTCTCCAATGTATATTTATAACGTGCGAATCCACTTCGGCATCCCATGCATGACGTACTTTTAAAAAAGTTTTTTCATCTCTTGTATCAATCACCTTGAAAGCTACTTTTGATTTAATTCTCGTCACTAGCTCTTGTGGCGTTAGTAACAAGGCTTCATTGAAAGCAGGCTCCCAATACTTGATATCTTCTTGTAGCGGTGGATTGGTATTGGTAACTCGTTTAGATTTTATAGATTCATCACTAGTGATTTGAACATTATTAATGCCCATATATAAAAGTGTCCAAGCGAGCCTGCATTCTTCACCTTTGCCGTTTTTTCCTTGTCCCAGAACTATAACTCTGGAATTTGGCTTAACACCTTTTCTAGCTAAGACTCTGGCTTCACTAAAAAGATCGTTCTTAGGCCATGTGGTCTTTTTTTCAAAGTATTTTTTAATATCTTCGTGATAGGCACCAGCTACATGACTACTGGTATAGTAAAAGAACGGTCTTGCATCTAGCAGTACATCGTCATCGACTACTTCGATATTGGCGGCATACTTTGGCCTTGGATAAATCTCGTTTGTTGTAGTTGGGGTTTGAACCAAATACGAACAACCCGAAATCAAAAGAAAACTTAAAAACAAATATTTCATTTATTTTTCAGGCCTTAGAGTCGGAAACAAAATCACGTCCCTAATGCTTTCTTTACCTGTTAGTAACATTACGACTCTTTCAATCCCCAGTCCCACTCCACCTGTTGGTGGCATACCAACATCAATGGCATGAATGAAGTCTTCGTCCATGGGCTGGGCCTCATCATTAACAGCCCTTTGAGCGTCTTGTTGCTTTAAGCGCTCAAGCTGATCTTCAGGGTCATTTAACTCAGAATATGAATTAGCAATTTCTGTCCCTGCAATAAATAACTCGAAACGCTCTACTAAGCCTTTGTGCTCTCTATGCATTTTAGTTAAAGGAGATATCTCAACTGGATAATCCGTAATAAAAGTTGGTTGCCACAAATGCTCTTCGGCTACTAATTCAAAAAGCTCAGAGACCATCTCGCCTCTTAGCGCAGCTTTATCACGAATTGATCCATGCTTTTTAATAGCAGCAAACAAATCTGCATCTGATAAATCATTCACATTGATTTGACCAAATTCTTTGATGGCATCATACATGGTGAGTCGGCGCCAAGGACGGGCAAAATCAACAGTCTTACCCTTAAATTCGACTTGCAAAGAATTATTAGTTTTTTCACATAGTTTTGTTACGAGCTCTTCTACCCGGTTCATTTGGTCATGATAGTCTGTGTACGCTTCATACCATTCGATCATTGTGAATTCTGGGTTATGGGTTCTATCCATTCCTTCATTTCTGAAGTTACGGTTCATGTCGTAAACTTTTTCAAAGCCACCAACGATCAACCGCTTAAGGTATGTTTCAGGACTGATCTTTAAAAAAAGCTGCATATCTAAAGTATTATGATGAGTAACAAAAGGGCGTGCTGCTGCACCACCGTAGATTTTTTGTAAAATAGGAGTTTCAACTTCTAAAAACCCAAGATCATCTAAATACTTTCTTGTTTCTCTTAAAATTGTCGCACGCTTTCTATAAACTTCTCTTGATTCAGGGTCAGTGATTAAATCTAAATGTCTGTATCGGTATTTTAATTCGATATCAGCCAGTCCATGATATTTTTCAGGTAGTGGCTCTAAAGTTTTACACAGCATTTCTACTTTTTTTGCATGAATGCTTACTTCGCCCTTTTGGGTTTTAAACATATAGCCTTCAACACCCAAGATATCTCCGATATCGACTAAAGAAAATACTGTATTAGACGTCTCATCTAACTCTTCTTTACGAAGATAGATTTGTATGTTTCCACTTTCATCTTGGATATTGAAAAAGGCGGCCTTACCCATCGGACGCTTTGTCATCAATCGACCAGCAATCTTAACTACATCAGCTTCGACAATGTCACCTGTGTTAAGGCCAGCGTATTTTTCTTTTAGCTTTGCTGCCTCATGAGTTTTGTCATAATTGTACGGATAAGGATTAATTCCTTTTTCACGAAGCTCTTTTAATTTTCTTCTTTTTTCCTGACGAAGAGGATTTTCTTTTTCTGTCATTTTTTAGCCTTTAACAAATATGTCCATTACATTGTGTAGTAACTCGATCGCTTCTTTTTCTGGGCGCTGAAATGCATTTCTTCCCATTATGCTTCCAAAGGCTCCGCCCTTAGCTAGCTCTTTTACTTCCTTTAAAAGATCAGGAGTAGATTTCGCCTCTCCGCCGCTGAAAATTACAATTCGTCTTCCATCAAATGAAGATTGAACCACATGCTTGATTCTTTCACTTAGTGTGCTTACTGGAATTTTTTCAGATTCATAAACTTTTTTAGCATCCGCTTGTTCGATATGTTCTGTCGGAGGTTTTACTTTGATGATATGTGCGCCAAGTTGCGCAGCGATTTGCGCGCAATAAGAAATTACATCAATCGCAGTTTCTCCTTGTTTTGAAAGCTGCTCGCCTCGGGCGTAGGCCCAAATTACAACAACTAAGCCTCGCTCTTTGGCTTCACTTGCAATCATTGCAATTTCTTCATACATGTTTTTTCTCTCGGCCGATCCTGGGTAAATGGTAAATCCGATTCCAACACATCCCAATCTTAGAGCGTCGTCTACACATGAGGTAACAGCCGAGATCGGGGCTTTGTTACTAAAAAGAGTTTCTGAGTTATTTACTTTTAAAATCAATGGGATTTGGCCCGCATATTTTCTGGCACCGGCTTCGATAAAACCAAGAGGAGCCGCATAAGCGGAGCAACCTGCTTTAATGGCTAACTCAAAGTGGTACTCTGGATTATAGGCCTTAGGATTTTTAGCAAAGCTTCTGGCGGGTCCATGCTCAAAGCCCTGATCTACGGGTAAAATTACCAATTTTCCACTACCGGCGGTTCTTCCGTGGTTTAATAATCTTGCTAAATTAGTTAGAGTTCCTGGGTTATCTGCCCCATACCATGATAGAATTTCTTGTACCTTTTGGCTCATATGTATCCTTATTTTTAATATCACGTGAGAGTAGAGATTTTAAGGCTCGAAATCAAGCCATACTGTATGACAAGGATTGTAAATCTCTGAGATTTATGTTAAAAATGCCACCTCGAGGTACATATGAGTGAAACAGTAAAAGTTTGGGCAGAAGAAACACCGAATCCACAAAGTCGTAAATTTTTGGTAAATCAAAAAATTGCCGATGGAATGCATGATTTTCCTTCTTCAGAAGAAGCAGCTCACTCACCCCTTGCCACTAAATTATTTGGATTTCCTTGGATGCAGGCCGTGTTTATTGGTGAAAATTTCATCACAATTACTAAGCAAGAATGGGTGGATTGGACTATTTTAGAGCAACCCCTTTGTGGCCTACTTAAAGAGCATATCCAAAACAAAGAGGCCGTTGTTTTAGATAAAACCGCAAACGATGAAGGCCTTACTGATACGGATGATGTTAGATTGATTAAAAGAGTATTAGAGAGAGAAATTCGCCCGCAGGTTGCCCTAGATGGAGGCGATGTGGTGTTTCATAAATACGAAGATGGAATTTTACAGCTTAAAATGCTTGGCGCCTGTAACGGCTGTCCTAGCTCTTCGCAAACGCTTAAACTTGGCATTGAAGTTAGATTAAAAGAAGTACTACCAGAAATAAAAGAAGTGGTTGGGGTTTAAGTTCTATTTTTTAAAGCTATAAGCCAACCAGTAATATTTGCAAAAACAAAAATAAAACCACAAATAGTAAGTACCAAGTTATAAAAGAGTATTTTTCTATCAGAATCTGATCTCTTAAACTCACATACCATCTCGGTTCTTAAAATTTTGATATCATGTTT
>JBBKWS010000013.1:0-4811 GCA_037969075.1 Bdellovibrionales bacterium
CTTACAAACAAGAAGTGATGAAAGAAGAAACCGTAATCCTTACTACAATCTAGTGAACATGATGCAATTACTAAATTTTAGAGTTTTAGTTAACAATGACATGAGCTTAAATTTAAACAGTTTAAAAGAAAATTACCAAGAGATGAAAGAGCTAGAAAAAGGTGTACTCGACAACATCAAAGGGTATGAAGCCAAAAAGTTTCCATACGCTTTGATCACTTCAAAAGGCGAGACCGTAGACACTGGGATTGGCATTGCATCTATACAAGAGTTAGTGAGTATAAGTGCTGATTATTTTCAAGCTGCATACCAATAATACCTGTTAAACCGCAACCACACCCTTAATATGAGGGTGTGCTTCGTAGCCTACCACTTCAAAATCTTCAAACGTAAAATCAAAAATATCTTTTACATCTCTTTTGATCTTTAACGTCGGCAGTGGTTTTGGATCTCTAGTTAATTGCAGTTGTGCTTGCTCCATATGATTTGAGTACAAATGCGCATCCCCTAAAGTGTGAACAAAGTCCCCTGGCTGTAAGCCCGTCACATGAGCTACCATTTGGGTTAAAAGCGCGTAGCTTGCAATATTAAATGGAACTCCCAAAAAAATATCGGCTGATCTTTGATACAGCTGGCAAGAAAGTTTTCCGTTTGCCACGTAAAATTGAAAAAATGCATGACAAGGTGGAAGCGCCATCTTATCAAGCTCCCCCACGTTCCAAGCATTTACAATTAATCGCCTAGAATCAGGATTTGTCTTAATTTGCTCAATCACCTGAGTAATTTGATCTACAGTTTTTCCGTCTGCCCCTTTCCAAGAACGCCACTGACTACCGTAGACTGGGCCCAGATCTCCATTTTCATCGGCCCATTCATCCCAAATACGAACTCCATTTTCTTTTAAATACTTAGTATTGGTATCACCCTTTAAAAACCACAGAAGCTCATGAAAGATGGATTTGGTGTGAACCTTTTTAGTGGTTACCATGGGAAAGCCCTCGGATAGGTCAAATCGCATTTGATGACCAAATACACTTTTGGTTCCAGTACCTGTACGGTCCTCTTTAAAAGTTCCGTTTTCAAAAACATGCTTCATTAAATCTAGGTATTGTTTCATAGGCCAATCCTCCCACTACATATAGACTACCAGTTAAAGATAAGGCCTGAAAAGCATTGATACAGGCGATCAAAAATTTCAGTGTCAGATCAAAAAGAAGGCTTTGCTTCAGTTATATTCCTTGTTAAAACAAATCCATGGAAATTCGCGACCCTATACACGGTAATATAGATATTCATCCTAAAATGGAAGCAGTTATGAGCCACCCGGTTTATCAACGGCTTAGACAAATCAAGCAATTAGGCTTTGGTGAATTTTCTTACCCTGGAGCCACACATAACCGCTATATGCATTCTTTGGGCGCAAGCCACAATGCCGGTCGTATATTTGATTCGATCTTTAAAGGCTATTCGTTTACAAAAGCAACTGACAAATGGCGCTTGCGCGAAGCTACCGTTTTGGCAGCCCTTCTTCATGACATTGGCCATGGCCCTCTTAGCCACACAACCGAAGAGGTAATGCCAAAACTTTCTGAATTAAAAATCCCATGTTACAAAAATTTAAAAGATCGCAGGGCCAATCACGAAGACTATACTATTAAGTTTGTCACTGATTCTGATCTTAGCAACTGCATACGAGAAAATTTTCAAGACATCACACCCCTTCACATTGCTTGCATCATTGATAAAACATTAACTGCGCCCGATGATTTTTTTAAAGTAGACGGTTTAGATTTTAGACCTATACTTACCCAAATCATCAGCTCAGAATTAGATGCCGATCGTATGGATTACTTAGTAAGAGACTCTTATTACACTGGTACTAATTATGGCCATGTAGATATGGATTGGATCATCGCCAACCTATCTTACCACATCGTTAATGGCTGCTTGCACTTAGCTCTTAACCGCCGGGCACTTTACACTTTCGATGATTTTTTAATTAGCAGACATCATATGTACTTGCAGGTATATTTTCATCACCGCTGTATTGTGTACGATGAAATGCTAAATTTGTATTTAACATCTCCTGAATGTGATTTTAGATTACCTGCAGACATTAATGAGTACCTTCGCTATACAGACTACTTACTGTACGAACACTTAAGGACCTCTAAAAACTATTGGGCTAAATTAATTGCTGACCGAAAACCTTATCGAGTTACTTTTGAATTTCATAGCTTAGAAGATAATGATCGTTTGGATAAAATGCAAAAAGCTTTAAATAAAGAAGGCTTTTCGACTATTCAATCTAACTCTCAAAATCGTTTATCAAAATACCATGCCACTAGCCCTGAAGAGCATTTAATACATAAAATCTATGTCATTGATCAATTTGATAAATTAAGTCCAACCATTCCTATAGAAGATACGACTCATATATTTAAAATGTATGAAGGCACAAGAAGAGTGGAACGACTTTACGTCCCAGCTAGTGATGTAGATAGGGCCAAAAAGTTTATTGAAGCCAACAAGCTTTAGGAATTTGCCTTTTTTTCTACCTGAGAAATACCTTTTTTTGCCATTAACATTGTAAATAGCATGATACCGCCAGCTAAAAAATACGGCGATGAATGTCCAAAGCTATCATAGACAAAACCACCAAGCGCTGGCCCTAAGATTCTACCCATAGCGGTCATGCTTTGATAAACTCCCATGATCTCACCTTGTTCATCACTATTTGAAAGAAGGCTAATACTCCCTGTTAAGCAGGGATTGATCAAGCCGGTACCAATCGCAAAAAATGTCTGACTAAGAGCCATTGTATAGGGGCCAACTACCGCCGGTATAGACAATAAGCCAATCGCGGCTAAAATTACGCCAGCTATTAAAAGATTTCTCTCCCCGTATTTTGGAAGAAGTTTTCGAATCAGATAACCTTGTGTAAAAACAATTACCAAACCAATGTAAGCAAAACCAAAACTTGTAAATCGCAAGGACCATTCGAACTTGTCCATCACATATAAAAAGATAGTGGATTCCATATGTGCCATAGCAAAGGTAGATAAAAATCCCATCAAAAGTAGGCTGCCAACTCTTGGCCTAAGAGCATAGGCTTTGACTAAATTCCATCTAGATTTTCTTTTACGAATACTTCGAGTTTTTGAACTCTCTTTAAGAACAAAGTAGGCGGCAATAAAATTTAAAAAACAGATACAGCCTGCAACAAGTGCTGAGAAGTTTCTACCAAACGGAACCTCTGTGGATATGCTTGGGCCAATGTCACCTAAAATACCACCCAAAAAAGGACCTGTCATAAAACCTAATCCAAAAGCGGCACCAATAAGCCCCATAGATTTTGATCTATCTTTAGCTTCACTAATATCTGCCATATAGGCCATTGCGGTAGAGATATTAGCCCCAAAGACTCCTGCAAGAGCTCTCCAGATAAATAGTTCTGTAAGGGAAGTTGAGAATGAATAGCCCAGGTAAGACATACCAGAGAAGAGTAAGCTCATTAATAAAATGGGCCTTCTGCCAATCCGATCACTGATTCTTCCCCAAACAGGTGAAAACAAGAACTGCATCAATGAATAAATCATCATTAGCAGCCCAATTTGTATACCAGTAGCCCCAAAGTCTTTAGCTAGATAAGAAGAGAGAGGTAAAATAAGGCCAAAGCCCACCAAATCGATGAACACAATTACAAATACAACAGCTATAGCTTTTGAGTTATTTTTAAGCATAATTGACCTTCGCACATCATAAGGATTTTGGTCTAGATTACAATGTTAATTTTTTTATGTGTATTGAGTTTATGATAGCCTTAAAACTATGAGTTTTTTGAGCAGTCTTCTTGTCTTACTTTTAAGTTCGCAACTACAGGCCAATCCGTACAGTAAACGAGAGGGGCGGCTTACTTTTGATTTCAAAAGTACATACCTCTCTACCACTGAAAACCTAGATTCGAGTGGAGATATCGTAGACTTACCAAACAATAATAAATTTGAAGAAATTAAAACTAATATCAAGGGTGAATACGACTACAGCAGGTACACCACCTTTATTACAGATTTAACTGTGAACTCAGTCACTTCTAATGATGGAATATCTGAGCGCACCGAAACAGCCCTGTCTGATATTGCTTTAGGGTTTGAATACATTTTATCAAGAAAAAATACGTTTCTAGTAATGCCAAGCTTTTTGGTAAAAATACCTCTTGCTACTTACTCTGAAACCACTGATAGCGTCTTATTAAATAATAACTCTATTGATGTAGAGGCAATAGTAAATATCTCTAAGCGCATGCAGTCTTTTTACTTAAGAGCTTACGGTGGATTCACCTACAGAACCGAAGGCCTCTCATGGCTTGCGCCACTAGGAGCAGAAGTTTTTTATATTTCCAGACGCTTTATGCTTGGTGGCGGGATTGAAAGTATTTTTAGTGTGACCGATGACGACCATACATCTGATACCAATCGACGCACTGATGTTACCAATAGAGTTAACGGCGGAAGCTTGGCCTATTACGCCGTAAATCCGTCAGTGACTAAAGCTTATGGCTTATTTAAATTTTATGTTGAGCCGCAATTGTATTTGGGACTAGGTATTAAGCAGAGTTTATTTGGAGAAAATGCTGCCTATGGCACTGAGTTTTTAGCTAATATCGGCTTTGCTTTTGGTGGAAGAAATAAAAAAATACCCACTCTTAAAACGCAAGATCGCGACGATACACCCGATGATTTTGAGTTTCAATTTAAAGAAGAAACCGACAAAGATGTAGACGTATTTAATTCAAAGAAAAAAATTAGATA
>JBBKWS010000014.1:0-55191 GCA_037969075.1 Bdellovibrionales bacterium
TTTACTAATTTAAATTATAAATACACTTGAAGTGCATGTCACTACTAAAGCTTATTGCAGTGTAGGCTGTATTTAACACCCTCAGAATGATGGCTTATATAGCCATAATCAGAATGATCCAAACGCGCCATAGCCGCAAATCTAACTGTATCCCCACGAGGATGGATACTCATAGGAAAGTAATCCTCCGATTCATAGCGAGATAATAAAATTCTAGCACTAAAAGGAATACCCGAAATCATCGGTGGCTCTAGGGTCAAATACGCAGTATCAGTAATGGATTTAGCATCTAACCTTAGAATGCCTTTCATGATAAAATCATTTCTATCCTCACTTTTAACTGTAAACGTGCACTGATACTCAATGTATTTACTTTCACCTGCATGTACCAAATTTGAAAATAACAATATAAAACCTATATAAAACAACTTCATTTTTTCTCTCCTTAATAATCGCTAAACAAGCGAATGGTTTTTACATTTTGACTGTCTTTTTGAGGCGATTCGGATAATGGCTGATACAAAAGTATCAACATATCTCTTGTGGCCTTTAGATTTGGATTCGCCTGTTCAAATGGTGACACTGCATGAAAAATAGCAGCATCATTAAAAAATATCGAATCCATTGGTTCTTCCAGTAACTTTTGATCAATTAAATTTTTATCTAAATCGTAAAAATTATTAATGGCACCTGATACATTCGACCTTGTCATCAAATGTATAGACCCAAAATGATAGCCATCCCGGTGTATGCCCTCAGGGGCTGGCCGACCCATTTGACTACCAGGAGTGGCCTCTATACGAATCATATGAGCACTAACTTCATAAGGTTCATGCAAATGCTGACTTTGTATTGGAAAACTTTTGTAAGATTCTAAGACAAGCTTTTGAAAAAAGGGATTTTCATAATCCACAGGTTGCATTGGTGCAAACTCTCGGTGAATATCTCCATATAAGTCATCAAACTTTTTTTCTTGAAAAAATGAATCGTGCTTAAAAACTTTTAATTCTTTTTTGATGGGATCGATAAGAAAGCGGCCGTACCTTCTGCGTCGTTCACCCTCTCCTGAGAAGAGATGTGGGTCCACTGGCATTGTCTCGTAGAGACTTCTGAATTTATTTAATTTGAGGGATTCGTGCGATGAAAGTCCAAAGTGATCTCCGGCTCACAATACTATAACCGTTTGACTGGATCCTGTTTTTTATAATATCCGACTTACCTAACTTAAGAATATTCACTTTGTCCTCCTTTAGAACTTGTTTAGAAGAAGCTAGCAAATGTATCGGTTGAAAGATAATCATAATATTTTTTGTAAGACATAAATCCCGGTTATGTGATCCTACCTACTTTAACTTTTCTTAAATCGCTCGAAAAATTGACTCGTAGCCAATTTCCTATTTTTAAATAACGTAAACCTGCTATCTTAATACGTATGTGGACCTAAAGGACGCTCTTCCTCTAAATATGTTTTGTAGCTTTTGTCGCCTGTTGGGGTAAAAATACGATTAACAAATGTTTCATCAACTATAACTCTGATTTTTGGTTAATAAAGAATCGATTATTTAGATATGATCTTTAATAACAAAAAGGGAGCTCTAAGAGCTCCCTTTTTACATGAAACTTTTAAGAGGGTGCCCCCTCTCAAAGTAATAATTTAAATTACATAAAAAATGCTAGGTACCTACTCTTCGCACTATCAATCTGCGATTGAATCGAAGCAAGCACTGATTCAAGCTCGGCCTTTGAACTATCAAATCCAGCTAGATCACTATTTATCTTAACGATCGCCTGTCCTACCGCAACTAACCTTGCTTCACTTGCTTTTAATGAATCATTTAGTTGAACTAACAGGATCTTATCTTTAGGTACTTGCACCTTTAAGTTTGAATCTTCAGAAACTAATCGGCTAAGTGCACTACTAGTGGATTGCAGCTGAGATCTTGCAACATTTAAGTTTTGTTCTAAACGACTAAACCCAACACTTTGATCAAATCGATTTAATTCGTCGGCAAGACTTCTAATCTCTTGTCTTAAAGAGGCCGCTCGACTTTCTTGCGAAGACACATAAGCTCTTAGATCTAGGTTACGGTTTTGCAATCTAGGAATTTGGTACTCAGTAATGTCGCGGCGTTGACCTTCTGCTTGTTGCAATTCAGAATTAAGGTTTGTCAACCTCGCGCTTGCTCGGTCATACTCAGCTCTTAATTGATCTTCTTCTCTACCAACATCACGCGCTACGTCTTCTTCGATTTTCTCTACTTCTCTTTGCGCATTGTTGTACTGCCCTTGCAATCTGCTAACCATACTCTTCTTAGTATTTACATCAGCCTCCAATCTATTTGTTTGCTCAGCTAGTTTACTACAATCATTTCCAGGCTTCGATTGGCATTGCGATAGTTGGGATCTGCTTCTAGTTAAATCCCTTTCTAGCGAACGAAGTTCTTCTCTCTCAGAATTTAATTGCGCACGCACCCGGTCCGCATCACTTTGTGCCGTACGGTAGCGACTAGACGACGCAAGTCTTCTTCTAGTTTCAGAGCGGCTGTCAAAACTTTCTAGATCTCTTCTGGCTCTATCATATTGCGATTGTAATGATGGAAGATCACTACGCAATCTTTGAATTCTACTATTTAATTGCTGCGCTTCTCGATCTAATTGATCCATCTGCCTTATATTATCACTAATCTCTCTTTGTGCTGATGAGATCTCTCTTTCAGACTCTGCTAGATCAGATTGTGCAGAGCTCAAATCTCTAGATAATTGATTGTGCCTAGGTAAATGCGGGGCAATTTGTCTCTGTGCTTCATCGTACTTGGCTTGCGCTAGATCTTTTTGCTTTTGCGCATTAGGGATTTCTGTTTGCAACTGAGCAAGTCTTCTCTCTCCGCTCTCTATTCTTTGAGATGTAACTTGAATATTATTTTTTAATTCTGGAATTTTACGACCATTTAAATTCGCCTGCTCTACCCTAAGAGAATCTCTTTCTGTAATCTTAGGAAGATTTTGCTCTACCAACTTTGCAAGACGTGCTTCATTTTGTAAAAGATTATTGTGATGCCCTGCTAACTCAAAGTAGATAGATCTTAAGCTGGAAATATGAGAAGGGTCGAATAATTTAGGAGCTGTATCAAACGCACTTGGATGGTTAGTAAGGGCACTAAATCTATCATCAACAAGTGATTTACCTGCATTACAATGTTTTTCCATAGAAGCTATGATTTGCGAAGCACCTTTTGGAGAGAAACTAATCTTTCCACCATCAAGATCTCCGTATGGTCTAACTTCAAAGGTTTTACTGCTTGTTTTTAAGGTGTCTAAAAACAACTTTGTTTCATCCGGTAAATACCAAAACATTTGATTTTTTGCTTCTATCGAAAGTTGATTAAATAGTACTACCTCGTTACCAATACTGGCCGCAGCCATTGGCCCATATTTAGGCTTTCCAGCTTCATTTAAGAAAATTTCTACTGGCTTACTAGAGTTTTTTTGTTTTTGGATTTGCAAAGTGTAGGTTCTAGAAAATCCTCTGTCCTCGGTAGAGGCAATACATACTGTTGAATCATTAGCAGTGACTTCATTTAAAATCCATTTATCCTTTTTTTCAATTTGACCCGCTAACGCTGGATTTACAGCTGCACTAAGAATGATTGTAGATAGTATGTAGCTTTTCATGATTCCCCTTTTCGATGTTATGTGGTGTTACTTTGGGACTATTTCTCCCCTTAGTATTAATTTGTACAAATACTATGCCATTAGATCAGTGTCATATAGTCACCGCTCACTGCTTTTTTTATATACACTCATCTATGATTAACCTGAGAAAATGTCAGGTTAAAATCCTAACTACTCTCAACAATCATTAAAATAAAAAAAGGATCGCTATCAACTTACAATCTTGTACACTAATAAATTTTTATCTATTTACTTTTATATTTATTTTTGTGAGAAAAAATATTTTTTGCTTTTTATAGCCTTAGCAATTTGTAATTTTTTTGAAGATATGTGTCTCATATCAGGACTAAAGTCTTAAGTTTATTGAAGAATTACCGATACTATAAGTATGCGACTTACTTCTACGATTTATGTCATTCTATTATCTCTGTGTTTGATTTCATGTAAATCAGAGTCTGGAAGTGATACAGAAGCAATACCTTCTCCTAATGTTCTTCCTACTCATCTCGAATTTGACATAGGCACTTCCTATTCTTTTGGCTCAAGAAACGTAGCCTCTGTGACTAAGGCTTTATTAAAAATTTCTAATAATACGGCTTCACCTGCAAGTAATTTTACCGCAGATACACTAGCGGCTCCCTACACTTTTGTTGGCGGCAGTTTTCCTGGTTTAAATGGAACGTGCACTGGAATTATTTATAGCGGCAGTGACTGCTATATCCACATAGAGTTTACTCCTAGCAGTCTTGGCATTTTTTCTGACGACTTAATTATTAATTATGATTTAATCAATGAACCTACTACTAGCAAACTTAAATTGATTGGCTACGGTGCCTTAGTGGGTGAATTACAAATTAGCGAGGCGCCAACGTATAATTACGGTAATGTTGCTAGTGGTGCCAGTAGTGACTATAGCTTTATTGTTACCAATGTAGGTGTACAAAATGTTACTGGCATTAGCTTCTCTATAGCAAGTAGTCCTTTTCGCTTTAAAGATGGAACTTACCCAGGCACAGGCGGCAATTGCTCTGATAACTTACCAGCACTTGCTACCTGCTCTGTTGTATTAAGTTTTGCTCCAGCCATTGACGGGATTTACTCTGAAGATTTAGAGTTTAGTTATTTCAATTCTCAAAATCCAGATATGGGCTCTATAACCTTAACTGGTATAGCTACAAATGTGACAGCTGCTGATATGGTCTCTGACTTAAGCGTAACCAATACTGGATTAACAAGCGCTGATCTGTCTTGGACTGCACCGGCTGATAATGGATCTGCCATTTCAGATTATAGTATCGAATACAAGGCTTCTGCCTCTGGTACTTGGCTTAGCTTTACTGATGGTGTGTCCATTACCACAAATGCTACAGTGACTGGCTTAAGTCCGTCTACTTCATATGATTTTAGGGTTAAGGCTTTTAATGGCGCCTATGCATCTGATTCTAACACGGCAACTGACACTACAAAGAGTCCACCAGATGCAATTAATAACTTAACGATAACAAATGCCTCTCCATTTCAACTTAGTATTTCGTGGACTGCGCCGGTAGACAATGGCACGGCAATCACTGATTACAATATAGAATACAAAGAATCTGCCGCCGGAGTGTGGTTGGTATTTGCAGACGGCGTATCTACAGATTTATCATCAACTGTAACTGGCCTAAGTGAAGAAACTTCTTATGATTTTAGAGTCAGAGCTTTCAACGGAGCCTATAGTTTATATTCAAATGTAGCGACTGGTGAAACAACTATTGATGATCCTTTCTTTGATCCAACTGTATATAAAGCAATGAACTTAGGAGGAGCTACTGCTAGCGCAGTAGTCGCTATGGACGACGCCACAACCATTGAATTAAATGGCAACCCGCTAACTACAATCAATGCAGGAGAGACATTTGGATTTGTTAGTGCACAAAATGATATTATCTCGGCTGACAAGCCGATCTTTGTTGCTGGTAGAAGAGGAAGTGGGTCAGATACACAAAAAGGCAATATGGTTTGGAATACGCCTGATTGGGCAGGGAAAACTTTTGCTTTTACTGGCTCCCGTGATCCCGATCATAAAATTACAATCTATGCTTTTGAAGACACAGATATTACTATTAAGCAGGGTGCCACTACTGTTGCCAGCCAATCAATTACTACAGGAAATAATCACACCTTTTCTCTCAGCACACTTGGCAGTTTCACTATGACATCGACTGGTTTGATTGTCGCATATATGTATTCAAGTAATAACAATACCGGAATTTCAGATCCAAAACCTTTACTACCCGCCGCTACTGATATTATTGGGTTTCCAAGTAGTAGTTTAAAAATGGGTAGTATTCTAGATGCAAATACATATAATGGATACCATTCTAATAGTGTTACTATCAGTGGTACAGCAAATGCCGGTACAGAAGAAACTATTAGCCCTGAAGGGACTTCTTCACTGTATCAAGGTGAATCTTTAAGAATCATTGCTAGCACAGAAGTGGTAGGAAATTCTCATGCGGATTCAAACGGAAACTGCTCGGCACCTTTTGTCCCTGTAACAATGATGAAAAAGCGCTTTGCCATAAATGTAAACGCTGAGTTTGTTGCTTTCGCATCCATTGAACCAGGCACTATCACGGTCACAACTCCTGCCGGGAGCACATCAACGCTTACCTTAGTAAAAACTGGAGTCGAACCAAATGCTCCTTACAAAGCACGCCTTGGCACCACCACTGCTGGTCATAGATTTGAATCAAACATTAAGTTTCAGGCTTGGTATGAACCTAGTACAGACACGAATGCCTCAGATAATGATGAAACAGTCATGTTTGGTGCCGATTGATATAAAAATCAATGCTTTTTGGCTAATAGATGTTACCCTAAGCATAAGTTCTTTATTTTGATCTGGCCTTAACTCCTACTTAAAATATAGATTCCCAAATCTTATAAAGCAGGAAAACCTATGAGCTCAGATGGATGTAGAAATCAAAATCACTCAAAAATGAATGTAGCTGTACGCTATTGTTCAGGTTGCGGAAATATTGTAAATAAAAATATTCCAGAAAAAAAATGTAGCACTGAGTCTCATGCAAGAAGAAGAAAAGATAGAAATCAATTCTGCACTGATTGCGGAAAAAATTTAGCTTCTTAATTTACCTCTACAATCTCGATAAAAGTGTTTCATAGTGAGACGCTAAAAAAGCTTACATATTTCTCAAATTGAACCGATACTATACTGTGTTTAGGAGATCGATATGAAAGCTTTTTACAGCATTGTCATTTTAGCACTTATCACCGTAATGTATCAAAACTGCGGCGAAATGAACGCTAGTAAAGATCAAGTAAATCCTAAACTATGTGCTGGAGAATTAGGAAATACTACTAGTCTTCGTATACCTCCAGAATACTTTATTGCAGTAAACTCTTCTTCTGGCAGTGAAATCATTGGACGTGAAGAAATTGTATACTCTGGCCCACTACTTTTAAGTGTTAAAGATCTCAATTTTAATGAGCCATACCAAGGAATTGCTACGTGGAGTATCTATAAAGACTTAGAATTAATTAGCCAAGTAAATCAGGGTTCGATTGATTTTGTTATCAACGCTACAAATACTTGTGAGCATTACCGCGTTGTTGCTGAGGTCACTGAAACTGATAGTTGCGGTGGATCTACCAACACTTATGCACCCGAATTACGAATTCGTACTTCTGCTTGCAACCCAACCATCACGCCTACGCCAACTCCTACAATTACTCCAACGCCAACCCCTGCACCTGAAGAAAGGTATATACCAACTATCGATGCGCCATCAGTGGCCTATTGCAATCAAAATCAAATTCCTTTTAGAATGCATTGCTCAAGTCTCGGTTTTTCTAGTATGAAGTGTTACCCAAGAGATGATTTAAATCCTGGTAACTATGGGTACAACGGGCTGTATGCTGGCTATCTGTGTTACAATAACTAAAAATTAAAACACAGATTGGCATCTACGCGCGCTGCCATACAAAATAATATTTTTAAAACCTTCAAAAAAATGATTCATATCTAAAAATGAAATCCTAAAGCCCGTATCGATCAATGTAACCGAATGATTGGGTCCCTTATAAGCCATGAACTGTTCTGCCACTGTAAAGGCTCCCATTGTAAGTATCCCTAATAGCGATACTGGTAAACTTATACCTCCTCCTTTGGCCCCATTGGCATCTACCTTGTAGCCAGGGATTGCTGGTATATAAGTAACGTCGAAAGTCTTTGGAGCATATTCTAATGACCTAGAAAAAACACCAGCCCTTAGATTTAAGCCTAGAGGTATAAATGTAGCGCCGAATTTTGCGATCTCTACAACTTTTTTTAACTGAAAGCTTACTCTTTTTGTTTTCCAATCAAAGCCTACAACTATATTAAACCCATAAGAGCCACCGACAATATATTTACCAAAACCCATCACGGACATAGGAGCTATATACAGATCTAAACAATATTCTTTTCCGCCGACAAAACTTTTTGAATTTTTAAAGGTACTACTATCGTAATGATCCAAAATTTTAGTAATCACCTGATTTCTACGACTTAGTTTTTCAGGGCTCATTTTTTCTTTTTCTAAGTCAGCAATAATGTCCATCGGGTTACCAGTAAGATTGCCATCTTTTAACATAGAGATTTGATTGTTTTCCATATAACCCAAGCCACTGCTTAGACCGCCGTAGGATAGGTATTTAGCCATCCATACTAATCTCTCAATTCTTCTCTTTTTAAAAGTCTCTACGTCACTTGGACTAAGATCATTCAGATTATGTTTTAATTCATGGGATTCTTCGCTAACCACAGTATAACTTAGGCCATTACTTAGAGTAATTTTACCGTTTATTACCTTAGCCGAAGGCAAGCTTGCCTCAATAACAATATCAGGTGGCGGCAACACTGCCTCTGACCGCATAGTCTCTTTAGCCCACAACGATATTAGTAACAACCACAACATAACGTTCTCCAAGGACTATATATGCAATCTCAGAGAGCATGTCTTAGTGCTCATTAGGATAAAAAGTGACGAGAAGTGCTACTTTTCGAATTATTTTTTACAATTCAGTACAATTTTTGTTACTGGTAGCGAGGTTTCACTACATCGTTTTTAACTTTTCTATAGCAGATGTAATAGAAAATAGGTTTGATCTAAAAACCTTTGTAGAATTTGTCATATCGATATTAGTCACTTTTCTCATAAGTACACAGACGAAGTTATTGCCAGCTGTTAGCCTCAGGTCGAACCTATCTGGCGTCTCTTTCTCATTTAGAGATCCCTAGTAATACCAGGCACTTACAAGTGGCACCATGCTTGCTTTATTAAGTAGTAAGTGTGTTAAGGGGGATTAAATGAAACGTATTATATCAGTTTACATAACAACAGTTATTGTAGGTTTCTTATTTACTAATAATGCCTACGTTGCAGTTACAAAACTACCTTCTGTTAACGTAGAGTCAGCATTTAACCATCAAGTAGAGTTAGTGGGCAGCAAGCGCGCCAGCGGCGTATTAGAGGCTACTAAAGGTACTAGTCAGATCGCAAGCCAAATCGTTTATCAACTAGTCTCAGAAAACTTACCAAAGAAACATAAGCACCAAGCCAGAAAACTAGCTACTACAATAGTAACAGAGGCCAACAAATACGGTATGGACCCACTATTTTTAGTCTCTGTAATCAGGCACGAATCAACCTTTAATCCTGATGCAATCGGCTTAGTAGGAGAAATTGGGTTAATGCAAATTCGTCCAACTACTGCAGAATGGCTAAACAAAAAATTCAAAATTGTTAAGAAGATCAACTTAAAGGACCCATCAAATAATGTTATTATAGGAGCTTTTTACTTTAACAACTTAAGAACTAAGTTCTCTCAAAATAGCAGATGGTACATCTCGGCCTACAATATGGGAGCGACTAAACTAAAGCGTAACATCGCCCAAAATGTTAGACCTAAGGAGTATGTACAAAACGTGATGAAACATTATGTGAAATATGTAAAAAGATTAAATGTGGCCTATGAAATGGCTGGCGAAGTTGTATCTAACAGCACATCGACGACGAGCGTAGCATCGATTGATTAGATGCTACTCTAAAATCAAATGAAAAAACTTTAAATATCTCAGCTCGCGGCCAACATGTAGAAAAGGATGGTCGGCTGCTTGCCCGGTAACTCTAAAAATTTGACCAGAGGTTCTTGCTTTTGATAAGGCCTCTTCAATCATTGCAAAGAACTCTTCAAAGCTAATATGACTTGAGCATGAACTTAAAATCAAACTGCCGCCAGGATTCAAGCGTTTTGCACTATCAGCAAAAACTTCTGTGTATTTTGTCATTGCCTTATACTTATCTCTTTCATTATGTGCCATTGAAGGAGGATCTACGATGATCATGTCCCATTTCTCTTGCGTAGTTTTAATAAATTCAAAGGCATCTTCTTTTTTTATTTCATGCTTTTCTATTGGCAGATCATTTAACACCCAATTATCAGTAGCATAATCTAGAGCATCTTTTGCTACATCTACGCTAGTTACGTGCTTTGCTCCGCCAAACCCTGCAAACATCGAAAACCCGCCAGTGTAACTAAATAGGTTTAGTACTGTTTTATCCTTCGCATGAGTTCTAATGTATTCTCTATTTTCTCGCTGATCTAAAAAGAATCCCGTCTTTTGGCCCTTAATGATATTCACTTTAAATTTCACAGAGTTTTCTAAAATAATAACGTCCTCTTCGACTTCTTTACCCCACGACTGAAAGTTGGCCTTATCTTCTCTGGATCTGGCAATCACTGTATCCACATTGGCATTTTTTAATAACCACTTTGCAATTTCTTCTTTAGGCCAAAAATCATAAGCCCCCTGTCCATCCAACTGCACTACAGCTATATTGGCATATACATCACAAACTAAACCTGGAAGCTTGTCGCCCTCACCATTAAACAGACGGTAGCTATTAGTTTTGGTTTTATCTAAATATGATCTGAAATTCAGGGCCAATTGCATTTTATCAAAATAAAAATTTAAATCTGGTTTATCTTTTTTAAGACTTATCACCCTTACAGCAATGGGGCTTTTTGCATCATAGTAGCCCCAGCCTAAATGTAGATCCTTACTATCCACAACATGACATAGTTGCGTTTTTGCATCCGTTGGTAAAATAGCATCCCTATAAATCCATGGATGGCCTTGTAATATACTCTTTCTTAAATTTTTACTTAATTTTACTTCTAGCATAGATAAGGGTGATAACCCCTTGCTTCTTAATATTCAACTTGAATATCAAATATTAAAGGATTTACCCATTACCGCCCTTAGATTCTCTTTCATAAACTTTCTGGCTTTGTGTAATCAGATCGACCTCTATAGGCTTAAATGTCTTTAACGTGTCAGCGTACATCTTTTTATTAGCTTTAAATAGAGGAGCCAGTAGCTCTGCCCCGTAGTTAGATTTATCATTTTGCAGTAAAAACAAATGCACCTTCATGATTTTTAACATCGTAGCTTTATCTACATTATTCCCGGCTTTTACAATTCTTTCTAAGAGTAAATAACCTTCATCAACTGTATCAGAGCGAACTTCTTTTAGTTGGCTGACTGAAAATAAATACGTATCAAGAGTAACCTCGTGCTCTTGCGCATGAGAAAAACTAAGGCTACCTAGAACGAGGGCAAGTATAATTTGAGTTTTCATTTTTCTTCACTCCTTTTGTGTCTTTTACATATACACCGATTAAAGTTCTACCTCTACCACTTAATCCATTACTAATACGACCTGTTCTAGATGATTCTGTATAATAATCACTTATAAATCCACCTTCACCTACATCACCTGATTTAATTTCAATATGACCATATTTTCCGCCATCATATACTAAGATAGCACCTTTTGGCGCATCATATGGGTTTCGAATCATCTTACCCCACTCGGGTTTATTTAATAAATTTGTGTAGCCCTCTCTTTTAAGCGCTGGCCCCGCCCCTTTAGCAGGAACACCATTTAAATAAGATGAACTCAGGTTACCACCCAACAGTGCATTCTTAACATATCGATAACAATAGCCTGTAGATCTGGGCCGAACATTTCTTTTTGCACATTGTATCATTGCATTCACTTCAGGGCTTTCACTATAGTCCTTGACCATCTTTTCATCTGTGCCCAGTTGTTCCGTAGAAACCACCTCTTCGATTTCATCATACATATCAATCAATTCAGATCTAAATGCACTATTATCTTTACTACAATTAATACAACCAGCAGCTCCTTCTGTCTCATTTCCATCAATAGGATCTAAGCCATCCGAAATTGGCGGGTCCTTTTCGACATAAGTATAATCTCTTAGCTCTTCTAAATAATCCCTGTAGACAAAAGCTTCTTTAACTTTACAACCCGGCATTTTTTCTACGTTTACTTTTAACCAATTGGGATTTTTAACGGATGGGCCAATCACCGAAATAATATCACCTTGCTTTAAGTTACACTGAATCTTAGATTGACTGGATTCACTAGCTCTAACACGTAAACCATTCGGTGCATTGATTACCTGTGCCGTTTCAAACATCCCTAGTGGCTTAAACAGCGGACTGCCAAACACCCAACCCTCTGTGATTTTATTATCTTTACAACCTTTTACCGTCGATAGATCTACACGGTACCAACCATCCTTTTTTTCCTTAATACTAAGTTCCGATGCATTGGGCGCAGAGCATAGTTTGGTGTTGGTAACACCGGCACCGCTTCTTACATTTAATGAGCTAGCATTTACACGACCGTAGTCAGATGCATGGGACATTTGAAAGAAGAAAATGATTAGGTATAACACTACAATTATATCGGTATTTTTAAGTAGTTACGCGATCTAACAACACGCTTTAGTCTAAATTACCTAAGGATTTAGACTAATGTCACAATAACAATCAATATACTCTAAATAATCTCTACTTTATCGATTTCTAGTAATGATTTAGCCTCAACTAACTTGGACCTTGGTACTAATAACTGCATTTTATATATTGGCGAAATAAAAGCATAGAGTCTACGAAACTCGAAACCTTGAACAAGGCAATCTATATCCATAGAAATTAAATATTTTTTAATAACCGTCATATATTGAAAATTATCAAATTCCCCTAGCGTCGCCACATCACTATGCTTCCTGATAAACATAAAATGTTCTAAAATATCTTTTCCAATAAAATATAAAAGTAGTAAGTACGCTAAACTGATCCACTGTAGGGCCAAACGTCCATCAGATTCAAACGGCCTAGGCATCGATAATAAGAAAGAAACTACCACTACAATCAACAAATATTTCATTGAAGTAAAAAAATATGTTTTTTCAGAAAGTGAATTCATACTTATAGTAACATTGTTTTTTAATCTTTTAGAACTATAAGCCAGCCAGTATGAAAACAGACTTACCACTAAAAATAGTAGTGTAAATACGATGGTATACATCCAATCCGGCGGCATATACTTAGCCCAAGAACTCTCCGGCCATAACATGGGCGGAAGCAAAACTAAGTTGTAAGACCAAATAATGGCAAAAACGCCTTGGGCTACTGGCGGTACATCATACAAAAGTCTTTTATTTTTAAAAGTAATGTCCGTCATAGCCTTGGGTTTAAATACAAAATAATATAATATCCAGATAAATAGAAAAAAGAAAATTATCCCTGGAAAATAAAAATTCGCGCTATCATTAATAAAATACTTCACATCATTGAATATAGTTTTTCCCGTATATATAATTATATCAAAAACAACCAGAACGCCAAATCCATTCGCTAGCCCGCGCTTTGTCATCCAATAGCCTAGAATAAATAAAGTTACTGCACCTGTGAAAAAAAATAGATAAATAAGTGGGATCACAAGACTTGAAGTAAACATAGAACCATGATCTTGAGCCGGGCTTATTGCAAAGTTTTGCAGTTCACTGTAAATTGTAACCAAGATCAGTACCGCACTTAAAACTAAGGCTAAAATATTGATTTTGTCCCTTCCATTGCGTCCCGTCTTTCGCCACTTAGAAACCGGAGGAAGCACAAAAGATAGTAACTCACTAAAAAAGAACCCCATAATCACTGGCCCCAAACCTAAGCCAAAGAAACTAAAACGATTTGCCTCTAATACAGGAGACAATCTAATGAATTGGTACATAGAATCTGATAAAAATGGCACATGAATATGATTACCTAAAATATATAAAAAAATACCAATGAAGCTAACCAGTAAGGCTTTATAATGTGACTGCAGTTGGCTCATACAATAAGGCTAGTATATCGCCTCTTGCATAACAACAAAAATATCAATACTATAAATCATGAAGTTCAAATCTCTTAACTTTATAAAAAAAAGTGCAGCTATAGATATATACACTGACGGCAGTGTAAAGAATAATACTGCGACTTGGGCTTATATTGTTACGTTCAACGGTAAAATCATAAAAAAAGACTACGGGAAACTAAATATTGTCGATTGTAACTACGCCGAATTCACAGCTGTGATCAAAGCCATAGAGACAATAACAAAACCCAGTCGGATAAACATTCATACGGATTCAAGAGTGGTTGTTGATACCATGAGTCTTTGGGCTTCCGATTGGAATCAACAGGGATGGCTTAAGAAAAATAAGCGACCCATTCCTTTTGTTGAAACCATCAAACAATTATATTTTTTGAGCCTAAATCATAAAATACAATGGCAATGGGTAAAGTCACATTCTGGAGACCGATTCAATGAAGATTGTGACCACCTCTGCAACATTGCGCACTCTATCTAATCAAATAAAGATCCGCATGTTTTCTTTTTAAAGATGTCCATCGTATTTATCTTTACACCTAAACTATTTTTTATGTCGTAATAAAAGTATGCCAAAAACCCTGTGATGCCAACTGTTGTAACAATAACCTGACTCGAAAACTGACCTGCCCAAAAGCCAGGGTTGACAAAAGACATTACAAAATCAATTCCATTGATCAGACGGCTTTGTGACTTAGGAGTAATTACACTACCTTGTCTCTCGGACCGTAACTTTTCCCAACGGCTCGCTGCCATTTTCCAAGAAGATAAAAACATTGTAACAACTGTAGCAAGATAGGCCGATTTAATGTATAATTCAGAGGATGAAAACGCTTCCACATAGGATTGAAAATCAGCCCCTGTCATACCTAAAAAAGGAACTAACATAGAGAAGTTCATTGCGTAGTTAATCAAAAAATTAGTAGCGCCTTCTATCCCCGACAATCGCTTTGAACTCATGCTAGGATTTTGTTTTTTAGCTATAGATGTTGTTTTTGACATCAATGAACTTACAAAATCGACTCCTGGCATGTGACCATTGCGCTTGGGAATATATAGGACTTCCATCATAATATAATTTAAAATTCCTGCATACGCTGCAATAGCTAAACTACTACCCGTTCCAACAAATAACCCTGAACCGAGACCTACACACCTAATAATTAAAAGTGTGCGCAATCCATTCTGTTCATTGGCACTTACTCTATCTACCTCGGGAGGCAAGAGCTCATTGAGCTTGTTTTCTTCAAAAACTCTAATTGAAATATTTCTTTCTGTTGCGCTTGCAGAGATGACATCACGGATCCCCATAGAGGCTGAATCATAGGTAAGCGTTAACTGCGGACTCTTCTCTCGTTTTAAAACCTCATTAATCGCTTGAGCCAGCATATTTTTAGGCATGCTATGTTGCTCAATTTCTATGTCATAGTTACCTATAGCATTCTTAAGCGTAATTGTATTAGACCTGATGATCTCATTCGGGGCGGCAGCTAGAGCTGAAAATAGTAAATATATTAAAAGCATATCCATTGGGGTATCCATTATTAATAAAAATTAAGGACTATAAAAACACGTAATGTGGGTGGGTATTAAAATATAATAGTGCTAGAAGCACCAATGCCAATGAAATGTATGATTAGAAAAAATTGGTAAGGCTGTTAAGTTCATCTGCGTTTACATCTACCTAACTTGAACTTATGTTTCTATGATTTTTTAAAGAATACTGAAATATCTGTAATAATTCATCAATGCCATTAAGAAGACTTCTCTGTGGCATAATAGATTGTTTGGATAACTTGGAATTTTTTACTTTCCGCGTATTTTCAGTGCATATGACCTATGGGTGCTGCTAACACTAAACCTAGGAGCTAATATGTTTATACTAAGTCTTTTATGCACTTTAGTTTTTAGTCTTACCGATTTACAAAGCCAGGCGGTTGAGAAAGCTGGTAATCATTTACTCTATACTACGGAAATTGTAGAAGTAACTATTGCTGGCGTACCCAGAGAAGTAGTTATTTTAGGAGAAATGCACAAAAAGACGAAAGCAGCTAGCGAATTGGGTGAGGCTGTAATCACCCAATTTAAGTACCGAGGCATAGAAATGCCTCCCATCAATGATATCAATGCCTCATATATTCAAGCAGCACTTATAGGATTTGCAGTTGCCGTGGACCGTAGCATTGGCGCCATCCGTAAATGGATAGGATTAGAAAAAGGCGCTACTAGCGTCTTAGACACCATGTATAGTGGCTTCTTTATTACCCAAGAAAATCAGGTTGTGTTTAATGGCTATCTAGTTGGTATGCTAAGAGCAGATGGTTTTTATTACGATGAAACTAGAGTTAAAAAACTAATACCCCAACTACCGAGTGACAAAACCGAACTATTCTTTACACTATTAAAAAAACATACTGACCGAGCGCTAGATGCCCGAACAAAAGTAGACTCCGGCTTTCTAAATATAAAAAGTATCAACCCTTTCCCATCTCATCCAAAACTTATAACTAAAGATTTTTCTGATTCACTTACCCTAGGGCTAGAGTTTGGAGATCTAAAACATTTTTCATCTAGAAATGAACGAATGGCTAAAAATATTATAGCTTTTTTAGAGCAATATCCAGAAGCCACCGAAATGCTCGTAATTGTCGGAGCACTTCATGTATCACCAGTAAGAAAGCTTCTTTTGGGCAACTAAGCGGTAGGTGCATTCCAAAGCTGTGAATATACTTTCTTTAGCTGCAACAAGTCTTGGTGAGTTCCTGTTTCTACAATCTTTCCACCAGACAACACATATATCTGATCTGCATGAGTAATGGTCGATAACCTATGCGCAATCACTATGGTGGTACGACCACGGGTTGCCTCTAAAAGAGAGGCTTGAATTACTTTTTCGGTTTCATTATCCACAGCTGAGGTTGCTTCATCTAAAATCAACACAGGAGGGTTTTTAAGAATCACTCTCGCAATTGATAATCTCTGCCGCTGCCCACCGGATAACTTTTGTCCTCTCTCACCAATTAAAGTATCAAGGCCTTCAGGCAACTGATCAATGAATTCCATTGCATGCGCTTTTTTTGCAGCAATAACTACCTCGTCTCTTGTAGCATTTGGATTGCCATATACTATGTTTTCAAAGATCGTTCCCTGAAATAAAAATACATCCTGACTAACCAAACCAATTTGCGAACGCAGGTACTGCGGGTCCAAATCATCTACGTTTTCACCACCAAAAACAACCTGACCCTGATTGGCCTTGTAAAATCTAAGAAGTAATTTAGTGACCGTACTCTTTCCAGATCCTGTGGGCCCCACAATGGCGACCGTCTTTCCAACAGGAACATTAATGCTCACATCCTTTAATATGGGGACTTGGTTTGCATAATAAAAACTTACATTCTTTAACTCTATGCCCTTTTTGATATCCACAGGAATATTCTTCTTACCCTTTTCTAGCTCTATAGGAATATTAAATAAATCTAGAACTCTATCCGCAGAGGCCATAGCTCTTTCAAAAAGATCTACAGTGTCCGCCAAACCCGTTAGTGGCCACAAGAGTCTTTGTGTTAAAAACACAAGGACACCGTAAAAACCTACATTCAACTCCCCGCTCATAGCCATCTTACCACCCATATAAAAGGTAGCCAAAAAGCCAGATAGCACCGCCATCCGAATCAATGGATTGAAAGCAGATGAAATGGCTATAGCGGATCTATTAGATTTTAAATAATTAATACTATCAGTAGAAACTTTTTTTAATTCAGAGTCTTCAGCTGTAAAACTACGAATAGTAGTCATCCCACTTATGTTATTTGAAAGCCTGGCGCCAATGACCGCAGCCTTTTCTCTGACATCTAAATACAAGTGCGTGGCTTTTTTTTGAAAGAAGAAAGCTCCCATAATAATAACTGGTATTGGTAAAAAAGCAAAAACAGCAATGGTAGGAGCAAGCACGAAAAACACCGTACCAATTAATAGTACTGCGGTAAAAACATGTACCATACTATTCATACCTACATTTAAAAATCTCTCTAACTGATTTATGTCATCATTTAATATCGACACAAGACCGCCTGTGCTCTTATCTTCAAAATATGACATGTTTAACTTTTGCACTTGATCGTAAGCAGACACTCTAAATTCGTGCTGAATGGATTGCGCTAAGCCTCTCCACTTTATTAAGAGTAGATATTCAAACAAAGATTCAAATCCCCAAATCAAAAGCGTCAATACAGATAGAACCCCTAATTGAGTCATTGGATCAGTAACACCCCAACCTGCTAAAAAAGATTTGTCCCTATTCGCTACAACATCAATCGCAATACCAATTAAAATTTCTGGTGCAATATCAAAGGCTTTGTTTAAGAACGAAAACAGGCCCCCTAAGTAATAATCTTTTTGATATTTTTTAGAGTATGAGAATAATCTTTTAAAGGATTTAAATGACGATTTTGTTTGATTCATAGAAATGGTATACTTATAAAAAACCATTCCGTCTTTACCTAATGAGAGTATTTTTTTACAATACCCAAGTGATAGCTTATTTATCGGGCAAACTAACTAGCAGATAAGCGACAATCTCTGACTAACTTCTTTTAAAACTGAATCGTAATTATCTTTTTCAGACACCACTAAAGTGGCAAACTGTTTTGACGGATCGACAAATTCATCATGCATCGGTTTTACCTGCTTTATGAATTGGTTCTTTACGCCCTCTGGCTCACGCCCTCTTTCTTCAACATCTCTTTTTAGGCGTCTTTCAAATCGTAAATGCTCTTCAGTATCAAAATACACTAATTCGTCAAATTGCTCTCTTACCTCAGGCCAATGAAAAATTAGAATTCCATCCACAATAACTATTGGGGTTGGATGAATAGTAGTTGTTACGTCTGTACGAGTATGGGTTTTAAAATCGTAGGTTGGTATATCTACCGATCTCCCCTGTTTAAGTTCAAACAAGAGACCAGCAAGCAGTAGATGATCTATACTTGATGGATGATCAAAATTAACCGATCCCCCATCAAAATCAAACTGTTTAGATTGATCAATATAAAAATTATCCTGAAGAATAATACTGCATTTATCTTTTAACTTTTTTTGTAAATCGTTTGCAAAGTAGGTTTTTCCAGACCCACTGCCCCCAGCAATACCGATAATATATGGTTTAACGGGTTTGATAGAGTCTGTCACCCGCATCTCCTAGGCCTGGCACTAAATACCCCGCCTCGTTTACTTCTTTCTCGATACTTACAGTATATATCTCAACATCAGGATGAAAAAAATGGATACGCTTTTGCGCAAACTCACTTAATAGTATGCACACTACTTTTATTTGCTTTACCTCGTAACTCTTAAGGCGATCAATGGCTGCTATTGCCGTATCAGCGGTAGAGACCAAAGGATCACAAAGTATAGCCATCTTACCTTTTATGTCAGCAGGCATTTTAAAATAATATTCAACTGTATTATGTACAAATTTATCTCTATAAATTCCAATAAACCCTGTGGCAGCGATTGGCAAGATATCAAGGATGGCATCTAGCATTCCGTTTCCTGCTCGCATAATAGAAACTATCACGGGAGGATTTTGAATCCTCTCTACAGTAGTACTGGCAATTGGTGTATCTATCGGAACTGTCATCATATCTTTCCAGTCACGCAGCACTTCATAAGCCAAAAGCCCACTCATTTCACGAACCAAACCTCTGAATTCAACAGACTTTGTATTCTTATCCCGCAAATACCCAAGCTTGTGCTTCAATAGCGGATGATCAATTACTTTAACTTTGCCTTCCATAAAAACCTCTTTATTAAAAAACTGTACCATCACTATCAATTAAAATTGGGGGACCACCATCTTGTCTTTTATCTTTTGCCAAAAATCTTCCTGCCCACCAAGTTCCGCCTTCTAATACTTTTGCTAAAGGAAAATCTTCTGGATTTTTATTTAAAGCCTTTTGCACTTCAGTACCAATTTTATCTAGCAGGTAAACTGTAAGCGATCGCCACTCTATAATTAAATTCGATGATGGAGTCCAAGACTCTAGCTGCTCTTTTGGATCTTTAAAGCTCAAAAGGCCAGAATCAATAAACAGACCACCATTTCTGTATTCAGCCAGACCTGTTAAGCCCTCTACGCCTACGACCTTTACTCCAGCTTCTTCGATTGGTTCAATCAATGAGTATGTCATCCACTGAGATAATTTATGTAGAGGAACTAAAGACGACATTCCCGTTCCAAGTGGCAAATACTCCCAAACATCTCCTAAATTAATTCCGTTCGACTTTATACGGCCAGGCCAAATGGGACCCAATCCATCCAACACCGCTCTAAGAATAGCAGTCGCAGGGATCTTATCTCCATGAGTCTCAATTAAATAATCAATGATATTTCCGGGTCTTCCATCTTTAAAAATAATTTTATTACTAACAGCATCACCTAAGTTATTTAACAACTTAACACGTCCATCAACACCGATTAGAGGATTTGTAGGACTCACCTGAAAACACGCCTCAATGTCCTTAGCCGTGATACTTTTTAAACCTTGACCGTCAGCAAGTATTTCTTTGCCACTTCCACTCATTTTTTTTGATAAGAACAAATAGTAACTAGCAACTCCCAAGCCTTCAGACCGAGAAAATACTTTACCCGTAGATTCTTCCGCATACCTCCAATCAGGCCCGGCTCCTGCATCAAGCAGTACTGATGTAATTACTAGATCCAACTTTGCTCTAGCTTTTTCTAATTTATCAGCACTAAGCAATTGATTTAAATCCTTTACTCTATCAACTCCCCCGACTTTAAAATGTCCCCAGCGTGAGTGAAAAGGAATATTAAGGTCAGGATAATTCTTATGAATTACTGTAAGCACATAATCTAAGGTCGATTGAAACTTATCTGCATGATAGGTGAAGTGGGTCTGGCCCTTAGTGGTCAAATCAAAAATTTTCTTTGCCCTATCTCTGATGGCTTCGGGCGATAGAATAAAATCTAAATCTTTCTGGCTTAAATCTATATTATTCTTCAATGGAGCGCCCCTTTACTTTCTTTAAATCATCTAATGATTTCGTGGCCTCTTTTGAAAAATAGCCAGCCGCTTTTTTAGCTTCCATCTCTACTTGAGCATCTTGTGGAATCAATTCATCAGGAATTGAAATGCGGTTAACAACTTCTATTCCACTTCCTACAATGGCATCGTATTTCATGTTACTCATTGAATGAAGATTGTGAATTTTTTTAATTCCAAAAAAATGCAATGGATCAGGCATCAATTCTTGAAATCTGGCATCCTCTACACCTGCAACACACTCGGTTCTGTGAAAATATGTTGCTGCCGTATCTCCACCCTCTTGTCGCTTTCTAGCGTTATAAACTAAAAACTTTGTAACCTCTCCCAATGCACGCCCTTCCTTACGGTAGTATATAATAATTCCAACCCCGCCTCTTTGAGCAGTTCTAGCTGCGTCTTCAATCCCGTACATCAAATAAGGTCTACACGTACAAATATCTGAGCCAAACACATCTGAACCATTACATTCATCGTGTACTCTGCAAGTAAGTTCAATATCAGGATTAGCTAAATCTTGTACATCACCGAATATATAAGCGGTTGTACTTCCGATGGGAGGCAGGCAAACTTTTAAATCAGGCCTGGTAATCAACTCCGGAAACATTCCACCTGTTTCTTCAAACAATATTCTTCTTAAATTTCCTTCATCCGTTTTTAATCTTTCTGCAATACCGGGTAAATACCATACTGGATCAAGAGCAACCTTAGTAACTTTAATGTCTCCGGTACTTTTAATAATTTTTCCGTCAGGCTTTAGTCGCCCTTTTTGTATGGCCTCCATAATTTCAGGAATCTGTAAGTGTGCTTGAGTTACAGCTATACTTGGCCTAATATCATACCCTTTTTGAAATAATGGTTTGAAGTTTTGCTCTGGATCTAATCCCCATGGGTCAATAGCTACCATCTTTGTTGGATCAAACCATTGCGGATGAGGTCCAATTTTTACTGGGCTTTGTGTATTCTCTAAATCTGGCTTATGCTCCTTAGAAAACTTACCGCTTGCAATGGATAGCGCACGGTAAACAGTATAACTCCCTCCGTGGGTTCCTATGGCATTTCTTGCTTTAGAGTTAGCAATAGAGGCCACAACAGGACCTCTTTTTATTGGGTCTTTTGCTCCCCACTCGATAGGTAACATTTCTTTATAACGTAAATTTGAGTGCGACGCTAAAATAATATGGTTTGATCTTTTATTAAATTCCATTTTTATCCTCTTCCAGTTACGACATCCAATTAGAATCGCTTTGTGGCTCCCACTTAACTGTTACTTTTTTCATATTTGTCCAAAAATCTAAACTGTGCTTACCCGTAATATCTCCGTGCCCAAACTTAGAATCATTTACTCCACCAAACGAAAACGGCTCTCTTGGCACTGGCACACCAACATTAACCCCGACCATTCCGGTCGTGGCCTCATGTGCTACACGCTCTGCCAAGGCTCCGTTAGATGTAAACACACTACACGCGTTACCATACTCACTAGTGTTTTCTATATGAATTGCTTCAGACAAATCCTTACACTGAATGATACTTAAGATAGGACCAAAAAGCTCATGGGTTGCAGCTTCGCTCCCAGGCTTTACATGCTCGATCACTGTAGGTCCTAACCAATTACCGCCAGAAAAATCATTAGGTGCCTTTGCCTTTCGACCATCTAATAAGATTTTTGCCCCAGCCTTTTCGGCACGATCAATGGCAGCTTTCAAAAACTCCACTTGGTCTTTAGATATGATTGCACCCATATTTTTACCGAACTCTAATGATGAAGCTCTTTCAATAATTTTTTTAATATGAGTATCTACATTGCCTACGGCTAAAAGCACAGATGCCGCCATACATCTTTGGCCCGCACAACCTGTGAATGAATCCGAGATTCCTACTCCACTTAATTCTGGGTTAGCATCAGGAAGTAGTATGATGTGATTTTTTGCTCCACCTAATGCCAATACTCTTTTACCAAGATTCGTGCCCCGTTGGTATACAAGTTTTGCAACTTTAGTGGAGCCCACAAAGCCAATCGCTTTTACTAGTGAGTGATCGATGATTGCTTCAACCGTTGAAGCACCACCTTGAAGCACTGTAAGTACTCCGTCTGGCAGACCTGCTTCTTGAAATGCGTTGGCAATCTTAAGAGATGTTAATGGTGTTTTTTCAGACGGCTTCCACACATAGCTGTTACCTAAAGCGATGGCTATAGGTATGGTCCACATAGGCACCATGGCAGGAAAATTAAACGGCGTTATATTTGCGACCACTCCCAGTGGCTCTCTTCGATATTCGCAGCTAACACCACGAGAAACCTCTACTTTGCCATTTAAATCAAGATTTTGAATGGATATTGCATATTCTAAAACCTCAATTCCTTTTAATAGTCCAGCTTTGGCTTCATCAAACGTCTTTCCGCACTCGCTACTTTTTAAATGAGTAATTTCATCAATATCTCTTAGAAGAATATTTCGAAAATTAAATAATACCTTACTTCTTTCTTTAATGGATACTTTGGCCCAAGAGAGTTGCGCGAGCCTGGCTTCTCTGATCGCAAGGTCGATTTGCTCTTTAGATGGTATACTATACTGACCAATTCGACCCTGTGAGTAAGGTGAAACTACGTCGGCTGTACCCTGCGTACCCGGCACCCATTTACCTGCTATAAAGTTATGACAACGAATCAAATCTGTTGGTAATTTTGTATGCATTTTCACTCCGTAAGTAGACTAAAAAGCATAAACATCTATAGGTAAAATTGCTAATAAAAAGACGCGTGTCGCAGTAAGCAACCCATAAAATGACTATTTATTGGCCCCGATTTCGCAATATTACTCAAGTAACTATCAGAATGAAAGGAACCTCTCTAGAGCCATGCAAAGAGTCTATTTGGTTTACATATTTATAGTTTTTACCCTAGCTAGCTCTTTAGGTAGCGCAAACCAGTGTATTCCAACAGAGAGTCTGTTTGATAATAGGTTCTCCGATCTTGAGTCTCGAATTATTGAAGCTGCTGACGATCCCATAGTATATAAGCCTCAAGTCTGTTACAAAAATGTTAGGGAGCTATACTTTGAGTATCTTCAGCCTCAGTATCTTGCCAAAGACTTTAAAGTGCTGTTTATTTTTAAAAGAAGTTTTTCAAAGGACTTTCCAAAACTTATAAATCCTACTCAACACGGATTTATGGCTAAAAGACAAAGATTACCTGCCGTGTGGAATTATCATGTTGTATTAGAATATAAAGGACAAATCATTGATCTAGATTACCCAGATGCTAAATTAATAAGTAAGCAAGAGTTTAAAGACAACTTCTATGCGAGAGACTTGGATGATTTAGTTTTAGTTACAACTTCTGCAAGTGATTACTTTCAATCTGTACACCTACAAATAAACCCGGTGCTTGCCCTGCAAAACTTCAAAAAAAATGGAAAAAAATATTCTTTAAGTGGTTACCTGGATAAAAAATAACCTAATCTTTTGCTTCCCCATGTATCTCGATAATTTGTTTAATTACATGATCTAAAACAGCTACTTTAATCTTTGGATACTTTCTTTTAAGTAAGATAGCCCGCATTTCAGCCTCTTCAATGCTAAAGTAATCCCCACAATTTGAAATATACTCTGGATGATCATGCGATTTTTTACTCTCAGGGGATAAGTCCGTATTACTTAATACAGTATATGGTTTCTTCATTATGACTCTCACTTGCTGAAATATTTTTTTGCCCACCCCATGCAGACAAGCTTTATACAGCAAGGCTCGGGCCAAAAAAATGGAGTCATTTCGGAACAAAAAAGCCGATTAGTGCTTGTTAAAAAAGCTAATCGGCCATTTAAAGTATTTCACTGGTATCAAATATTCCCTAGACTAGGGAGCTTGGACTTTTACAAAAGTTCCATCAAAAGCAGTTGGATCTATATTTAATTTTAGAATTCGTCCATTCAATTTAATTTCCACTTCTTGTATTTGATCAGTCGTTAACCTGTGAATAAAGTTACTTCCTTTGTTCTTTAACCAACGATTAGAATCTGATGTTCTTACCTCAAAATTATCCGCTCTTGCACCGGCCTGATCAACCACCTCTAAGTGTATCCCAAACATACCCTTTTCTAACACACGAATAACTGCTTCTTCATTTTCAGAGTAAATCGTTGGCAGGTCTCCTGAGTTAGGCCATTTTTTATGACTCAATTCAACAGTAGCATGAATCGAATCCGCGAATACAATAGACCAATCCTGAAGGCCACCTGTAACTTTGTACCACTCATAGCCATACGTTACGCCATGATTAAATTCATTATTTTGATACATCGTTTGATTTAAACTAGCGTATTCAATCGCTACTTCATGTATGAATTCATCATCCGCAAACGTAATTGGCCGATTTGATTTATGATCCCATGGCATATTAAAACAAACCGTACCTCCATGAAAATTTAAACCTAAATTTGGATGGTACTTATTGTGAAGCGCTACAACCGCTAGTGTTTCTACTTGTGGGTTACGTGATGCTCCAGTAATTGGATCATTAAAGTTTCTATTTAAATCAACATTATTTGCATTACCACGAACACCTCTTTCAAAACCATCTGGGTTCATCGAAGGCATAATTAAAACTCTTGCATGATTTAAAATCTGGGATACACGCTGATCTCCAGCTCTGTACGAAGCAACCAGCTTTTCAATCATAGATAGCATCAGCTCTCTTCCGGCAGTTTCATCCCCATGCATATTGGCAATCAGTGATGTCATTGGCTTACTGGCATCCTCAGGGCTGTTTGATAAAATTACATACCAAAGCTCACGTCCCTGCACACTACGTCCCGCTGATTGCAGCGACACTACAGATGGGTTTTCACGAGCTAAAGTTTGTAATGCAAGTGTTAGCGCCTGATAATTATGATACTCGTCTAGCCCCTTCTCTTCAGCGCTGACAGCCAAAGTTTCAACATCATAAAGACCTTTTGCCCAAGTGATTGAATCTAAAATTTGCAAATTATTTTTTATATCGATTGGTAGAGTGTCATAATCTGATTGCGACAAATACCCTACTGCATAGAAATCATGTTTAAAGTGATCGTTAATAAAGTTTTTTACCTGATGGCCAACAAATGATTTTGGCATTCTAACTAAAACTTCTGTATTTTCAGCGTTTGCAATTAGAGACAAACTAAATATAATTGAGAAAATTAGTTTCACTTGTATCCCCCCTTGGACATTATTAGGCTATGTTAGAGAGGGTTTAATGACAAATATTTAATTTGAATACATAGAGATTTTAAGCTTAGTTGTTTCTATTAGATTTAAATGCCAATCCCTAAGTGAATGAGGTGACACATCACCGAACATAATGGGGTCAATAATACCCCAGTCACCCGACTCCATCTTAATAGCAGTAGCTACATGGTACCCATAAGAGTTATTGTTAACATTAAGGTGATTTCTAAACTTCAAGCCACCATAGCCAGTTGCTATCAACCTCATTGTCTGCTGGTCACCAAGCACTTCAAGTAAACGCTTAGAGATACAGGCGCACTCGTTTTTACAGTAATGCTTAATCTTGTCATGTGACCCAAAGACTTCAACCGCGTAGACCTCACGACTCTTCTTAAGAATCTCCATTCTAGCAGTAACTGCCTCTTGCCAAGCTTCAGTGCTGGCTGATACGAATTTAGCTGTAGGCACTTGAGGTTCATCAAGAGAAATAACTCCCAATTTTAAAGAAACTCCCATTTTTTTTAACTTTAACAATTTCTCTTCAATATCCGCAGGGAGCAGCGCCTGCCCTTGATTCAGCTCAATAAAACGCAAAGTATTAACTGAAATACCGCTTATTAAATCTAGACTATCCCAAGGAGATTGAATATCAGTCGACTCAATACGACTGTAAAGTGACAACAGCTCTGACTCTGAAACCGGCTTCATCTCAGGCTCTGAATAACAGCCCACTTGTAAAATAAGACTAACTATAGCTAACAAGCGTACTTTAGATTTTAAAAATCTTCGCATATAAACCGCCTACCTTATTTACAACTATAAAAAAACTACCTTGATGGTCCTATCTAATCTAGGGTACCGGTGGCTATCTCATAGCAGTAAATATAGCAATAAGCGGGCCGTTAAATCTCTATTTGAGTACCAACTTCAATTACATTATTTGGTGGAATGTTAAAGAACAGCATAGGGCGTTCTGCATTTCGGGACATAAAGGAGAATAACTTACTTCTCCATTTACTAAAAAATGTCTGCTCTCTTACAACTATGGTTTCTCTGCCAAGTACAAAGGTAATCTCATCTAAAGGAAAGTCTAAGCCCGCTGCTTTTGCAGCTTGAAAAATAGTAACAACACTTGGTCTTTCACGAAATCCAAAATACGCCTTTAAACGATAAAAATTAGGAGCAAGCTCTCTCACTTTTACCCGATCCGATGCTTTTACAAATGGAATCTTGCTGGTTTTAACAGTTAAAATTAAAATCTTCTCATGTAAAACCTTATTATGCTTTAAGTTATGTAAAAGCGGGACAGGTACACCCCACGCATCACCTGACATAAAAACTGCATAACCAGGAACTCTTTGCGGCTGTAATTTGTTTATATGCTCTAAGAACTCTTCTACAGAGATCGATCTTTTCTTTAAGATTTCTAAAAGCTGTACTCTTCCTAGTTGCCAAGTTTTCATTAGTATAAACACAAAAGACGCTAGTAATAATGCAACCCAACCACCTTCAAAAAACTTAACGGCATTAGCCCCAAAAAATAAAATATCAGAAATTAACAGCCCACCAAAAAGTAATGATGCCTGCCATATTTTCCACTTCCAAATTTTGGTGGCCACATCAAATGCTAAGATTGTGGTTAAACCCATTGTTGCTGCAACTGCTACACCATATGCTGAAGCAAGAGCAGCCGAGGTTTGAAACTGTAATACTAATAATACAACGCCTACAAAAAGACAGGCGTTTACAAACGGCAAATAGATCTGTCCAATTACACTAGAAGACGTATGTACAATTTGTAGACGCGGAAAAAAACCTAATTGCATCGCTTGCTTTGAGAGAGAAAAAATCCCCGAGATAAGAGCTTGTGAGGCAATAGTTGCCGTGGCTGCAGCTAAAATCACTAGAGGCCATAGAGCCCAATCTGGAGCTAACATAAAAAATGGGTTTTCGATGGCTTCAGGGTTTGATAATAATAAAGCCCCTTGTCCAAAATAGTTTAAAATCAATGCGGGAAATGCCACAAAATACCATGCTCTAACTATAGGCTTTCTACCAAAATGCCCCATGTCTGCATATAGGGACTCGCCGCCTGTAACTACCAAGAAAATAGAACCTAAAACCAACACACTAGATAGTGAGTTATCAATAAAAAATCTAACAGCATAGATAGGATTCAGTGCCCATAATATATATGGATGCTCTATCAATTTAATCACTCCAAACATTCCTATTGTAATGAACCAAACCAGTACAATCGGCCCAAAGAAACTACCAATCTTGGCTGTCCCAAACCTTTGAAAATAGAACAGCAAGCTTATCAATATCAATGTGATGGGGATTACAAAGCTCCCTAAATTAGGGGCAATGATCTTTAAACCTTCAACTGCAGATAATACAGAAATCGCAGGAGTGATTACACCATCACCAAATAACAAAGCGGCACCGATTAAGCCTACTAATACAACCCATTTTCTATTCTCTTCAACCTTCGAAACTAGTGCCATCAAGGAGAGCACACCACCCTCACCGTTATTATCAGCACGCAAAATATAGGTCATATATTTAACGCTTATAACAAGTGTTAGTGTCCATAAAATTAAGGATAAAATACCAAAGACGTTTCCCTCTGTTAATGCCAGACCATAGTGGGGACTAAAACATTCACGAAAGGCATATAACGGACTTGTACCTATATCCCCAAAAACGACTCCGAGGGCGATAAGCGATTGAATCGCTAAGGACTTATTGGAAGATTCATGTTGCAAACTTGACATAGTATTAAGGCATTAAATCGAACTTCATGAAATGGGTCAACTGATTGATTAGCACTGAAATAAGGCTTAAATAATGACTGTTTTGTAGCAGTTTTGTGCAAAATGCCACAGGAAGTCCATATTTAAACAAAAGAGAAAAATACCTATCCGTCTGGTTTCTTCTGTGTTAACCTGTGAGAACATAATTTTAGTGAGGTTTATAAATGAGCACAGGTACCGTAAAGTTTTTTAATGCAGGCAAAGGTTTTGGTTTTATCACTCCGGACGATGGAAAAGATATATTTTTTCACATCTCTGAAGTTCAAGGTGAAGAGCCAAAAGACGGAGATAAAGTAGAATTTGAAGTTGGACAGGGCAAAAAAGGTCCTTGTGCTGTAGGTGTAAAAGTACAAAGATAGTTTTGATTTTACATTTAAATTAAAAAAGGCGCTTTTAGCGCCTTTTTTTTATCCTAAATACCTACAACTCGCTGTAAAGAGTAAAGCATTTCATTTAGACCATTTGGAAATGGCAATTGATATAAGTGCTTTAATTCAACCTCTTGCTCGAATCCCTGGCCACCTATAGACACTCTTCCATCATAAAAGAGCTTCATTGTATTCGTAACACCTTCTGCAATCTCAATTATCAAGTCTATACTATCAATACCAGGGGCTAAAAACTTAACCGTTCTTATCTCCGTCGAATATTGCATTATGGTGTCTGAAAATGCTGTGATTGTTGACTCTAAAACGGCCTGATCACAATCCAACTCAATACTTAATGTCATTGAATCATCAATGGACCCAGCGATTATCACTACACGAGTTGCCTCAATAGAAAGTCTTTTTAACTCCGCACTGGCAGCCTGCAGGCTTTCCACCTCCTCACTGCTACTATTAGTTTTTGCCAGAAGGCTATTTACAACTTTTTGATTATATTTAACCTGAAGATCATTTTTGGCCTTAACTTCAAGACAAGTCTGCATAAAAAAACTCTGGTCAGATAATTTTGACTCTAATGCAGCAAAATCAGCAAATGCTACATTAAACGATAACAATATGGGAAGAATTAAAATCCACTTCACTATTCACCTCTATTAGTTCAAATAATATGTCTTTGTATACTATGAACTGAACAAACTGACTCGAGCTTATTGTCACTTCTGTAATAATTCTACCTACTGTAAAGACCTTAGACACAGACCAAAACAATGAAAAAACTTTACGACTTCATTAGTTATTAAAATCTAATACCAAAGCCGGACTTATAGTAGAGCCTATTATGAAGTGATTTCAGGCTTTTACAGGTAATTATTCTACTCTGTATTGCTGGCAGGCGACTATATAGCTATATTCCTACATCTTTATAAGAATGGGACATTGGGGATGAACTTGCGCAGTCTATTTATATACGTACTTGTATTTCAATTAATCGTAACAAGCGGTTTGCAGTTTTTTACTCCTACAACAGCCTATGCTGACGACAGCATAATTGAACAGACTCAGTTTACTACTGAAGAATTAAAAAATAGCGAACCTCTATTTAAGCACTTATACGAAACCCTGTTGGGTGGGCACGAAGCTAACCCTCTAGACACATTCTCACTACTGCGCCAAGACTTTCACAAAGATAATACGACTGTCACAAGCATTAGCCCCAGAGGCGTGATGTTTGAAGTAATTAACGAACAGAGCCAGGTTAAGCAGTTTCGAGCTAGCGAAAGTTTAAGCTCAAACTTTGACGCAAAAATAACTTCTGAAAACACTGGCTTCATCTTATATATAGAAGGAAAGCCTGTACATACATTCAGAGTCCCTGTTGAGTCCCTAGCAGTCGTCGGAAACTTTATAGTTTTCATCGAACACAATTCTTATAACGCTCAAGAAAACTTACGGCATTTATCATTTATTGATCTTAATTATTTTCATCTATCGAAATCAGAATTACCAATTTTTAAAGTACCCATTCATGGGCAGCAAACAATAAATTCTGTAGTTACAGGCAGAGATAGTTTAATTATTAATGATACTAAATACGAGTCCGGACTTTTTGAATTTGCAGCAAGTATGCAAAGAATTATATTTAATGTACTAGTTAACACAACAAGCCCTGAGCATCTGACTAGGCTAATGAACTATATAGAACCCTATATAGATTATTTTGCAGCTAACCTAGAGGTAGCAAAAAAGGGTTCTAATTCTGAAACTCAAATTTCTCAAATGCAAATAGCTTATGATCAACAACTAAGAGCCTTAAAAGAGAGACAGCAAAAAGGGGAAGATGTATCTGAAGGAACTCTAAAATTACTGGGCGATAGCTTCTGGGAACCACTCTCAAAGTCCATGCAAAGTGCTAATGAAAACCTACAAGCGCAGCGCGGACTTGTTGGACGACTTGGAATGTTATGGCAAAGATTAAGTGTCCCAAGACCTGCTGAGGTCTCTAGTTTAAAAGCCAAAATAGTACAACTAGCTGTAGGAATTTATAAACGCACTATAAAAAAAGCTGACCTTTATGAAGTTGCCCTTGAATTAGCGACAAACAAAAAAGTAAGGTATTCTGCAGCTACATTAAGTGCCTCTGCCTTCGCCTATTATATGCCTGAAGCCTCACTACATGCGGTATTAAGTTTAGTAGAAATGGGTAGAGTTCTAACTGAATCTGCTGTCGCCAAAGGAAGTGAGTTCGCAAACATAGGTTGGGAGACCACAAAAGCAACCTTCAGCGGAATTAGTCCTATTAAATTATATGAAACTTACATAGCAGATGGCGCTTGGCAGCGGACGTCTATCGGTGTTAGCTCAATGTTTACAATTTTAACCATTGTTGTCGGAATACCGCATATCTTGGTAAACTCATATTACCTAGTTAAAGACTTCAGAAATTCACCAAGTCTAGACTGGCAAAAAGGGCGACCTGGCGAACTACTTGGCTTCTTACTTACATTTAAACACTTTAGTATTACTGAAAATAGTAAGGACTTAAAAGCATATAAAGATAATGTGCTGGCAAAAATAATTCCTAATTTTATTAAGAGGCAACAAGATATACAATCCGCATATATAAATGCATTGTCTGATGAAAAAAAATCTGCAACCGCAAGCACTGATGCGCAAGACATAGAAACTGAAAATCGTCTGGCACAGGAGTTTATTGATAGTTTTGAAAAAGAGCGGCAAGGTCGTAAAACCATGTTGAACCGCCTAACTAACTCAAGAATCTGGAATGTGTTAAATGACTATGTAGATATAAACCTACCTCAAGTAAAGCATGGGATATATTCTACCCAAGCGGCAATGAGTCGTTTTAAGAATATAGAAAATTTTGCCGGAGCAATGTCGCATTTTTTATTTTCATTTGCTGCTTTTACTAAATCAGGTGTCTTTTATACAACCTCATGGAACTACTTCTTTTTATTAAGAGCACTTGTGTTTAAACCAAAATTGGCAGTTACCTTTTTGTTTTTTCCTAATTACTTCCGAAGATCCGTGGCCACTGACCTAGGAAAAATAACACCCCCTAGTTTTTGGAATGGTGGGACGCGTTGGATCTGGCAAGAGATTTCTCAGCACTTTGATCGAACCAAGGATAAGGAATACTTTGAGCAAGCAAGAATATTTGAATCTGAAGTTGTAGAGGTAGAAAAAACGGCGAACGCTGAAGCCCTAAAAGAGGCTTACAAAGCTTTGCAACGTTATCTAAAGTATAAAAGTAGTGATGTAATAAAACTATCTGAACAAAAAGAAAAGCTAACTAGCAATGCATTTAAGGATTTATCCTATGATGCTAAAAGCCTATTCACAGTTTATTATGATAAATTAATCGAAGTCTCTATGAGTGTATACTTAAGGCGTGTAGCAGAAGCTGGCAGTGACACCTCAATAACCTCTACACAGGCCGACATTAAAAACTGGTTTATACACGAAAAAATTAGTCCTCAATCAACCACCATTGATATCAAAGAGATCGTTCGAGACCTTGCGTCTGACCCTAAATTGTATGAGCAAGCGATTGAGGTGGTAAACAGAAGTAATCACTTTATAGAAAAGCAAGTAAGTCGTGAGAAGCATCGAACCTATTGGAATCTTGATCCCTCACACAGTGGACAGTTTAGCAGATTCGTGAACGCTGAAAAGCAGATGAAAAAGCCCAGTGCAATGGCCAGAGCTGTTAGAGCTAATATTGTAGGGTTAATTGTTGATAAGCCCATGGAGCTTGCTCTGCTATTCTTACTGGTCGCGGGAATTACTGATGGACCAAATAAACCTCTTTGGGACACTATGTTTAGCCAAGATTCTGCATTTTACTTATCAAGAAACGTTTTTATGGGGTATATTGCCGGTCTCATAACAAGCATATTTGCTGATGTTTGGGTTAAGGTTCAAAGAGATGTCAGGTTAGATAGTTTAGGCGGATTTGATCAAATCCCCAAAGGGGAAATGGCTGAAAAGCCGTTTAGAACATGGTATTGGCATGTATTTAGGACTGACAAAAACAATAAATGGTTTGATCAACATAAAAATGATTCAAAATTAATTTATCATAATATGGGCCCGGCCTTTGTATTAATGACGGTGATTGGTATGACCACCTTAGGGCGAGTCGATATAGATTTTTATACACTAGGGTATATCACCGCCTTCTTTTTACCATTTACTGGCCTAAGTGCAAAGATCGAACAAACATTCGATATTGCTAGTGGTTGGGTACTTAGACATGTCCCCAAAAACTTACACAGCAATCCACTTATTATAAAGTGGGCCAATAAAGAAATCACCAGGCTTCGTATGAGCTTTCAAGTTTACAATAAACTTTATGAGAATATATTGGGACAATTTCTAGGAAACCTGATGGCCCTAACAACAACTATGAGTGGAACAAGGGCATTGAGTAGAATTTTATTTGGAGGAAAGACTGTCACTGAGCGCTTAATTGAAACAACTACAGCGGCAGCTGAACATATCCCTGGTGCTAAGTTTTTTGATAATGCTTGTAGGGTTTTATTTACAAATAATTATAACTCTGGAAAATTGCCACCAGCTCCTAAGTAAATCTATAATCTAAACAACCCTAGACCACTTCGTGTTTTGTCCTCGAATTGCTCAAGAGGTATAGTCTCAATATTTTCGTCGGGGAGTAAAATAAAGTCACTCGTACTTTTTAATATTGTGCGCAGTAAAGTTTTACCATAGGCCCTATTGAACCCAAATAAACCCCAAGCAAGATCTGTCGCAATAGTGACTTGTGGTTTTTCGGCAATAAAACATTTTTTGTCTTTGCATCTAACTGCCCCCCAAGCATTTAAGCTCTTCGGTTGAAATGTTGCAAAGTTATATGGTGCATGTATTAAACTACTATTTAAACTACCTATAATAGAAGTTGGCGTAAATCTAGTGTCCGGAAGTAACACAATATTTCTATCCGCCCACAGCATCTCTGCTTGTAAAAGACTGTCTGCCCATTCAAGAGAAGAAGCGATATAAAGTACCTCAAGATCATAAGTCGCCTTCTTCTTCTCTAAAAACACATTCAGATCTACCTTATCCTCTCTAGAAATAATAACAGCATTCATTTTATTCAACTTAGCTAACTTAAGCGCCCACTCAATCATTGGCTCACTTTCTTCTTTTAAGACCAATAACTCTTTAGACCTGTTTGCCTGAAGGCGCTTGCCAAATCCTGCGGCGGGTATTAATAACTTAGTAGTGGAACTTAATGTCATAGTACTTAGCTATAATCATCCCGAAATAACTGCAAGAACAATATCTTCTCTATCCCCGTTTACATTCAAAAATATTTATTTAATTCATAATGGCAGCACTGATACCCATAAGGATAAACTTATAAATGATTTTCCCGATATCCACCATGTCGTACTACCAATGAATCTAGGATTTACAGGCGGTGCCAATGCGGGATTTACTGAGGCCTATAAAACAGCAGACTGGTGTCTATTTTTAACGAATGACTGTATTTTAGAAAATATTGGGCAACTACCTTTAAAGCCAGCCATCATCGCTCCTAAAATTATGAGTAGAAATACAAAGAATATCGACTCTATCGCTGGTTACTATATCCCGCAAAAAGGTTTATTAAGACATTATCGCCGTGAAGAAGAGTTTTATACTAATACAGACATTAAGTACGTGCCAGGAACCGGCTTTATCCTACATAAAGATATCTTTATTAAAACAAATGGATTTGATACATCTTTATTTACTTATTGGGAAGACGTCGACTTTAGCATTCGTCTACAACAATTTGGATATCAAATTTACATCGATCCCGACTGGCGTCTGCGTCATTATATCGGAAAAACCTGTCATAAAAATCCACTTTATACCATATACTATTACCAAAGAAACCGCCTGCGAATTTCAAAAAAATACACACGCGGAGTATTTCGCTTGCAGCTCATATTTTTTGTATTTAAGGATCTTCTAAAACTAGTGTGTAAATTACTAACAAAGAAAAGGTATAAGGACGTACTCCTTCTATGGACAGCAATTAAAGAATCATAATAATCCTATAGCTGTTTTAATTTTTCATTCATTGATTTAAGGCGGGACGCTAATGACTTAAGCATCGCATTTGCCCAATCCGGTAAATCCATCAGTAATTTCTCATAAGCGGACTCTGATATTTTAACAAAGGTACAGTCTGTTAAAGCAGTGGCAGACGCTGATCTTGGTTTTTGCTCAAGTAGCGAAAACTCACCAAACGCATCCCCTTCTTCAATCACTGCAATACTAACCTTATTCCCTTGAGTATTTTTGGTATGGATTTCTACTTTTCCCTCTTGTAAAATATAAAAATGAAGATCTTTATCACCTTCATTAAAAATAATACTCCCACCTTTTACTGATTGTGACTCTAAATCTGCTAATTGCGACATAATTTCCTCTCTAATTGCCTATAGAATGATCCTAACAGGTTAGAACAAACAGGGTAAGTCTATCCTAAAAGACTGGACTACTTCTAAAAATTTTCTGTGCCTTGCGTAAGTCTATTTTTAGCTACCGATTCGATTAAAAGGTCTGTAAAATTAGGTAAAAAAGGTACTGTATGAAGAAAAATTTCTTACTCTTTAAAAATCCCGCAGTTGTGACTTCGGTTATTATAAATGCAGCTCTTATTCTATTAGGAATTTATTTTATCCAAACGAATGTAGATGCCTTCACCAGATATACCAAAGAAGATGGTCTTGTAGAGTGGATGCAATTTTTAACTTTTTCAACCACTGCTATTTTTTTATTTTTTGTAGTATTCGAAAGAGTTCATAGGGGCGAGTCTCTTAAGCACTTAGAAAACCTAGGCATACTAGGCTTAGGCTTATTATTTTTCTTTGGCTCGATGGAAGAGATCAGTTGGTTCCAAAGAATCGCAGATATTCAGGCCAGCGATTTCTTTTTATCACATAACAAACAAGCTGAAACCAATTTACACAATTTAAAAATTGGTGAAGTAGGAATCAACAAGTTGATTTTTGGAAAAATATTATTTATAGGATTATTTTCCCATAATGTAATATTGCCTCTGCTCTCCATAAAAAAACCCAAGATCAGGCATTGGGTAGAATCAAAAGGCTTGTTTTTGCCACCATTACTATTAGTGGCGGTATACTTGAGCTTAGCCATACTACTAGAGATCTTTGTAAAGCACAGAAGAGAGAAAGAGATTCTTGAAGTGATCGGAGCAATACATTACTTTACATGTATCCTAATGACCTATGGCTTAGGCGTCGGTTACAGTAAACCCATCCTTACTAACTTAGAAGAAAAGAGACGTGCTGGAATTTTATTTAGCGCTTTACTTGTATTCTTAATTTATATTTCATGGATCCTAGGAAATATGTCGTTGAAAGATTTTTTACTTTAAAATGTCGTATTCAACCAAAGACAAAGCATTACTTATTTTAAGAAATATAGCACTAATGATGTTGTTTTACACAATGTCACGATTAGCTTTCTTAGTATTAAACTACCATCTATATTCAACCAACTCAGCCGCAGATATTGCTATCACTTTTTTCTATGGCCTACGCATCGATTTATCAACAGTATTGATCTTATCGTGTCCCTACATATTGTTGCTACTGCCGCCTTTTAATTTTACCTATTCAAAGTGGTATCAAAAAGTACTATCTGCTATATTTTTCGTATGCCATATACCTATATATATATTAAATGTAACGGATATCGAGTATTACAACTTCACAGGCGCACGCATGACAACTGGTCTTGGCGCTCAAAAATCAGAAATCTTAAATCAGATAGGGCAATTTACTGTCAACTACTGGCACATCACTCTATATTGTGTTCTTAGTATTTTTATTTTTTTTAGATACTTTAGCACTTTAAAAAAAAGATCCATAAATAAACAAAAAGCCCTTTTATATATTGTTAAAACTCTTTCAATCCTAGCTTTGGTTTTAATTGGAATTCGTGGAGGCTTGCAAAAGAAAGTACTGCAACCATCATTTGCGTTCACTGTTACTAGTAACCAATTAGCAATATTGACATTAAATTCAAGTTTTACACTTTTAAAAAGTAGCAATAAAGATCAAGTCTTACCTGTAAGCTATTATAAATCATGGCCTGAAGTATACAGTCATATACCACACCCAACATTTAATGAGCCTACAGACAAAAAAAAACAGAATGTTGTCGTCATACTACTCGAAAGTTTTGCCACAGAGTTTTGGGGTGCGGCAAACAATGATAATGGCTACACACCTTTTTTAGATTCATTGGCTAAGCAAGGACTCTTTTTTAGGAATAGTTTTGCAAACGGTAGAAAATCGATAGAAGCAGTTCCCGCTGTCTTATTTGGCTTTCCATCTTTAATGGACCACCCCCTAGCAAAATCTAAATTTCAGTTTAACACATGGCATGGGATTGCCGAGCAACTAGGCGAGAATAATTACCACACTAGCTTCTTTCATGCTGCAGAAAATGGAAGCATGTACTTTGATGCAATAGCAGCTCTTTCTGGTTTTGATGAGTTCTATCCCTTAGAAAGGTATCCAAGGCCTGAAGATACGGATGGCTATTGGGGCATATATGACGAGCCATTCTTACAGTATGTAGTAAAAGAAATTAACACTTTTCAAAAACCATTTTTCTCAATGGTATTCACCTTAAGTTCACACCAGCCCTATCCGATTCCAGAAAAATATACGGGAAAATTTAAAAAAGGTCCTACACCTCTACATGAAAGCATCGGCTATACGGACTATGCATTAAAAATGTTTTTTGAAATGGCCAGCAAGCAAGAATGGTTTAAGAACACTATCTTTATCATTACTGGCGACCACACACAGATGTCACCATCAGTTAACTACGCTACAACTTTTGGTAGATACATGGTCCCACTACTTATTTATCATCCCACACATACTCTTATCGCTAACACAGATAAAGTAGTTCAACACACTGACATTTTGCCCACAGTTTTAGATTATGTTGGCGCTAAAAACCCTCAAGTCACTCTCTTTGGCAGACCCATCTGGCAAAACGATGAAGGCTCCGCCATTTTCCAAAACAACGGACTTTACCACCTAGTTAAAAAATCCTACGCGATAGAATACGACAGCAATAAGAATACATATACATACTATACCTATACCGACCCTAATCTTGCAGAAGTATCTGACGTTAGTGACATTATAAAATCACAATTAAAAAATGAGCTAATGGCTTACATTCAATATTTTAACAATGGGCTAAGTCAAAATAAGCTTTATAACTGGGGCTTAGACAAATGAATTGTTTGTGTCGGAAATGCAAAGCCCACTTTTAAGCTGTCCGCCAAAGTGTAGACCTCTAGAAGAATTTTTTCTTTTTCAATCAATTCCCCTTTAATATCACGAACATTCAAGAAAAAGTTCAGCAATATGTTCAGGCTAAAATCTCCGTAACTGTCAAATACGACAGTGATATTATCCTTATCCGCCAACTCATTAGATGCGATTACTTTTTTAATTCCATTAATAAAATCTTTCATCAATTCAGGTTTCGTGGAATATTCTACACCTAAGTGCAACCGCACACGACGCTGTACTCTTACACCTAAATTATCAATATGCGATTTAGCCATTTCTGCATTTGGAACAGTTATTAAAGAGCCATAGAATGTTCTAACTTTAGTAGAACGAAAGCCAATATCTTCTACAGTGCCTTCAACATTAGACACCTTAATGATATCGCCTATACGAAATGGCCTGTCTAGTAAGATCATAACCGAACCAAAAAAGTTCGCGCATGTATCTTGTGCTGCCAGCGCAATAGCTAAACCACCTAAACCAAGACCCGCTAAAAGCGACATTACATTAATGCCAAAATTTTGCACAATAATTAAAAAGCCAAAGATAGCTACAAAAACTTTAAGTGTTTTTTGTAATAAAACAAACACCTGATCATCTATAGGTAGACGCTTTGCATTTGTAGACGCCTTAACAACACCGACAAACACATCAACAGATTTATAGATAAAAAGGATTAAATTTAAACCTATATAAAGTCGGATCCCAGCAAGAAGACCATGCTCAACAGTATCTCCAAAATTACAAAATCTAATGCCAATATACCAAAAGAGTCCTGCAAATATTCGACCCGCATAAGACTTAGAAACCTCAACAAGTCTGTCATCCCAATCTGTAAGTGTTAATTTAGTAAACGAGAATATTCTAGGCCAAAGTGCCTGTATGAGTTTTTGCAAAACAAAGCCTACAAGAAGCAGTAAAAAAAGAAGAAGCCATTTACCATTAGTAAGTAAGAAAAATTCTGAATCAAGGATTTTAGTTTCTTTAAGGTAGGCATTTAGATTATTAAGTAATTTTTCCATTCTCTTCCTTCTTTAAGCCTAACTTAAGAAGGAAGAGCGGAATAGTCAATTTACTAATTCAATTTTTGAGAGTAGCCATCACCACGTACGTAGAAAACTTGTGCATTCTCTTCTTTAACAAAAATCGTTGAGATATTATATCCAACTTCCACTTCAACACCCGGAACTGGGCTATCGAGTGAAGCTGTGTTTTGTATATTCTTAATCTTAACATCTGAGTTTAATTCAAAGCCCCACAAAACTCTAACATGTACAGGACTAACTGAAACATTACTCAGGTATTGCCCTTTGCCATTGTATGTCCCACCACTAGTATATGTTAGACGGTATGAGAATCTAATCACATCTACACCGTAAAAGTTTTTATAAGTCACTTGGTAGACAGTGCTCTTAGGAGCTTGCCAACCAGCCATTTGATCCCAAGCCGTTACTTCTTTTGGTAATACTGATACTGCATTATAAGTGGTATTCATAACTGGCTGATTTTCTTTAATGATGGTCCAAATCTCTTTACCAACTGCTATGAATACGCCTACCTCAGAGCCAGTAAGACCAATCATGCTACCTAGAGTGTCTACATCTAGTGGCGCATCTGCCTTTTCAAACCAAATGTCAGTAGCAGCATTAACAGCATCATCACCTTTTTGAATTTCATTAACCAGTGCTTGATGATCAGATGGCATTTCACGTACTTCAACAGAGCCTACGCTAAAATAAGCAGGATCTAAAGATGCTTGTGCAGTTGCCACGAAACTAGTCATTACGAAACCTAACAGTATTGATTTTTTCATAATCCCCCCTTTGGATTGGTTAGTGAATAGTGAAAAAAGGTGAAATCAGCAAGTATTTTTTTCAAAACTTCACGTATCTAATGTATATCTAACGAAAGAAGCCTGATATAGGTACAATTGAAAAAAGTTTATGGGAGATATAATGAAAATTTTTCCAAATGATACTTGGACAGAGTGGAATAAAACAACTGAAGAGCTAAGAACAAGTTCTACAACTTTTAGGTTAGAACTCTTAGAAGACATTGAAAAACAAGTTAAGGTATTTACCGAAGAAGTATTTAAGGCTCTAAGCTCTGACTTATCAAAACCCAGGACTGAGTCCCTACTAACCGAGATAGCCCCTGTAATTCAAGAAATTGGTTTCTTTAAAAAAAATCTTAGTGATTGGATGAAACCAAAAAAGGTTAAGAGTCCGCTTACATTGCTGGGGACATCTAACTGGACAAAGTATGAGGGTAAAGGAAAAGTTTTAATTTTATCTCCCTGGAATTATCCATTTAGATTAGCAATGAATCCTGTCATTGCCGCTATTGCCGCCGGAAACAGCGTGTGCTTAAAAGCCTCTGAACACAGCGGTGAAACAACAAAAATTATTTATAAAATACTATCTTCCTCAAAAGCTGAAAGATTCATTAAATGCTTTTCTGGAGGACCAGAGGTAGCTAAGGAGTTGCTGTCATTGCCTTTTAATCACGTATTCTTCACTGGCGGTACAAATATAGGTCGTGATGTTATGAGGCAAGCTGCAGAGAATTTAATTCCGGTTACCTTAGAGCTCGGAGGAAAAAGTCCAACTTTTATCCTCTCAGATGCTGATCTAAAAACAAGCGTCGAAAGAATACTTTGGGGGAAATATATGAACGCTGGTCAAACTTGTGTAGCTCCTGACTATGTTCTGCTCTCTGAAGATATGCTTACCGAATTCAAGAGTTTAGTATCACAAACACTAAAAAGATTTTACGGAGAAGATGCAAAGGCCTCTGCGTCTTATGCAAGAATGATAACTGAAAACCATGCAGCAACGATTATTTCAGCTATAGATGAAACTGATAAAGAAAAAATAATATATGGCGGTTCGTATGAACTTAAAACAAAATACATAGAGCCAACAGTGATTCTAAATCCTTCATTAGATTCCAAGCTCATGAAACAAGAAATATTTGGCCCAGTATTACCCGTGATGACTTACCGTGATTTGAAGGATGCTATCAAAATTGTGCAAAATTATGATAAACCCCTAGCACTGTATGTATTTACACAAAACCAAAAATCATTTTCTAAAATTACTGGCATCCTCTCGTCAGGGGCAGCGTTAATGAATACAGTTGCAACTCATCTGGCAAATCCTTACTTACCTTTTGGAGGCGTTGGAGCAAGTGGCATAGGAAAGTATCATGGCAGATTTGGCTTCGAAGAATTAAGCCATTTGCGCAGTTATCAAAAAGTACCTGCCTTCTCCATCTTGAAATCATTTCTACCTCCCTATGAAAAACTAGAAAAAAAGCTCGAGAGCTGGAAAGAAGTTTTATACAAATTATGAACATTCCTATTTTATATGAAGACAACTGGATCTGTGCTGTTAACAAACCAGGGAAAATTCAATCTCACAGCACAGATTTAGATAAAAAAACTGACAATGTTGTTGATCTATTAAAAGATGCAATAGGTACACGGTATTATCCTGTTCATAGATTAGACAGAGGGACCTCTGGCGTACTGCTGCTGGTAAAAGACAAAAGCTTTGTATCTCAACTACAACATTCTCTACAAAACTTACCCCACGCAAAAAAATATGTAGCTATAGTTAGAGGGCAAACCGCAAAGGCAGGATTAATTGTGCGAGAGATGGAGGATGCTTACTCTACTAAAATTCAATTTAGTAAATCTACCTACAAAACATTAGAACAGTTTAGCTCTGCTATACCCAACAGGCCGCATCCGAATACCTGCTTCAGCAGCTTACTCTTAGAACCTATCACCGGTCGCACCCATCAGCTGCGTAGACATCTATCAAAAATCGCAAGACCTATTGTTGGCGACATGGAGTATGGGGATTCTAGTCTAAATAAATTTTTTAGAAATCAATTTGGGGAATTACATTTATTGTTACATGCTAGAGAACTAATGTTTTGGCATCCATTTTTAAAAGAAAAAATTCTTATAGGCGCAGATGTCCCTAGTTACTTTTTAGATTTTAAGAATTATTGTTTACGTCCTCAGTAACTAGCGCTTTTCGAATCCAGCCACCTAAAGCCTTATATCCAATAGCCTCTACAACCAACGGAATAATTTCAATAATTGCATTCTTATCTTTAAGATCCACACTATTAACAATATTACGGGTCTGAAGAAAGATACTGTCCATATCTTTTTTAATAGCCTTAATCACTTTGTTTCTTAGGTACCAATAGACAAAACATAAAAGACTAATTACTACTAATGCTAGTACACCACTTAGCCATGCGTAATTCTTAATTTTGTCAATACTCTCAATTTTAGATACCGAACTAACGCCTTGCTCTCTCGGTTCTAATAAAATTTGAATCTGCCTACCATAGCCTTTTTCAATTGCATCTTTAATGGTAAGGCCTTCAATTTCTGTAAGGATTTTATTTTGTTCATCATGAACTAACGCCTGGTAGGTCGTATTTAAGTATAAGTAATGCATCCCTACACTAAACAAACTTAAGAATAAAGTAAGTAAAGCTATGCAGACACTTACTAGAATCACTCTTTGATATAACTTAATACGCTTTATCATATGATTTTATACGCCTTTAGTTGGTCTGTTAATGTCTCTACAAGTACCTTTGATACAACGATCAAGGGTACCGCCAAAAGCATCCCTACTACTCCGTATAATGTTGCACCAACAACTAATGCTAAAATAACAACAATTGGATGTAAATCTACCGCGTTACCAAGAACAACTGGCTGAAAATAAAGATCATCTAACAACTTGGCGAAAGCGACACTAGCCAGAACCCCAATAAACACATGATCGACAGTCATATAAGGGATCAGTGGATTCACTTCTTCGACAATCAAACCATACGTTAAACCAATCACAAGCCCAATCACTGGCCCCAAAAATGGAATCGCATTGGCTATAGCTGATGCTATACTAATTAATATTGCGGCCTTCCAAGGCAGGCCAATCAATATAAATGGTATTAACATACTGATACCGACTAATGATGATTGTAGAAATGTACCACGTAAATAATTTCCTATTGCAATATCAACTCGGTGAACCAGAGTTAGTGATAGCTCAAAAAAGCGATTTGGTACCAAGCCAATCATGTACCTTCGAATTCTGCCTTTATCAAAAAGTAAGAATAAAAAGATAAGCGGCATTAGGAACCACGCTGATATAGAGGAGTACAAACTTTTAAGTTTAAAGTGCTCTGGTCCCATTAACAACTCAAATGAACTCTCGCTAGAAGGGGCACGCGGAATCGAATAAAAATTTTCTTTATTAAAAAGATAATAAGATTTTACTTTAGTCTCTAAAGAAGTCAGAGTGCTTTTATTAAGCAGCTTTTCAAACTCCTGTTGCTCTATCTCATCTAGACTAAGCAACTGGTTAACAGCTCCCAAACCAGGGACAACTTCCTGAATTATCATTTTGCTAACAAATGATTTATGGTTGTTTTTTACCAATGGAGATAATTTTTCATTAATTTTGTATTGTAGACGAATATATAATGATAGCTCTTCTTGCCTATTTGGCAGTGATTTTTTTACTTGGACATAAAGACCACCCAAACTAAGAGAAAGAGCTAAACCTAAAATTGCAAACCTAAGAGAGTTTGGGAGAAATTTATATCTAAAACTATTCATCAGGGGCTTACAGATATAGGCTAAAAGCGCTCCGACTAAAATTGGTAATATAATGTGTTTTAACGTTATCACTGTAAAAATAAAGGTGACCGACAACACTAAAATTAGAGTAATATAATATAGCTTAGCCCTTAGCGGGCGGCCGTTATCCGATTTTATCATAAGCCTGTAAACTTTCTTTTTCCATTTTTTCAAAAATTTCATTCATAGACTTCAGTCTCTCGGCCAACATGACAGCAATTGCTTTATATATTTTACATGTAATATCAGCGTCAGTGACCATCATCTTCTCTAAATCTTTACGGTATAAAGCATAACAAGTAGTCTTCTTAACGGCCCTAGCTGACGCAGTTCTCTCGGTATAATTAACTAAGGCTAAATCTCCCATGCATTGAGTTTCCGTAAGTGTGGCTAGATTATACACCCGGCCACTTCTTTCGATTTCAATAGCCACTTCGCCTGTGTGAATCAAAAACAAGGCCGCTCCTGGATGATTTGAATTAAACACAAATTCATCTTCCTCGTATGTCCTATGGTATAGAATCTCACTAAGTCTTGCCAACTGCCAGCTACTTAGATCATTGAGTAGTGGGATTGATCGTAAAAATTGAATAACATCAGAATGTGACTTATATTTTAAGTTCTTAACTATAGCTTTCCAGAGAATTTCTTTTGCGAGTAAATATGACATACTACTCAATCGGCAGATTACATCTCAGTTTTAAGTAGTGAATGCGGTTTTTTGATAAAATCTTTTACCGTAAGTACTACCATCAATATAAAGCTAGTAAAAAACACAAGCCCACCTTGGATGGCAACAGAAAACCAATCAAAAGTCCAGGCCCACTGAAAATAATGCACGACCAAAAGATAGGATAGCATACTACCTATAAGTATCCCGAGACCAACAGCATAGCTAAGGGAAATTCCGTATTCCAGCATACCCAATATAAATATTCGTCTAAATGAAAATCCAACTACTTTCATAATTTGAATATCAAATCTTCTGCGCTCCATAAAATGAACATAAATAGACAAGAAAATAAAGATGCCCATAATGATACAAAAGTACGACATTACCTGTAAAACAAATTCGAAGTCATTACTGATGTCCAGCACTTTACTAATCACTCTTTCAAGATCTAAAATAGAAATATTAGAAAAATTTGATGAAACCTTATACTGTAAACCTCTTACGTCATCAATATTGTTAATTGTTGCTAAAAATGTCTTCGGGGCATCATTTAAAATTCCATCTTCGAATAAAACAAAAAAGTTTGGTTGAAAACTAAACCAATTAACAGAACGTAGGTTTACAATCTCAGCTTTAATTTCAATGTCTTGAATATCAAAAGTTAAAATATCATGCAATTCAAGGCCCATGCGGTCAGCGAATCTTGATTCAATTGATACTTTTGGATACACAGTTTTAGCTTCCTTAAAACTATTACCCGAAATGATTTCCTCAGCTTTACTTAATTCTTTACGATAAGAAAGATTGAACGCACGATTACGGAACCTAGAGGCCTGCGATGCTTCTCTTGTGGTTTCTCTATCATCCAATTCTATAACTACATCTTTATCATTAACCTTTAAAAGTCTTGCCCTAATTAAGGGTGATTCTTGCTGCAAACTAATGTTTTCAGTTTGTAAAAAATCTTTCAGCTCATCTAACTGAAAATCTTGAATATCAAATAAGAATAATCTAGGGCGATCTTCTGTTTGTTCTAATTGAGTCAATAAACTTGTTTTTAATGAGGGTAAAAAACTAAGCAATGTAAACCCAAAACTAAGCGAAATCATTAAAAATAAGTAGGTGGTTGAATTTCTATAAAAGTTGAGACTTATGTATTTTAAACCAGAGATACTCGTTCGCAGTGAATATAAAAAATAGAACCCTATTTTTAATAAAATATAACTAATGACGAAAAAAATCAAAACAGAGGAAATAAATATTCCCGTAACAATCCAGGAGTTACTGGCGATAAAGCTGATTCCAGCAAAAAGAGTTACAAATACAAAAAGAGCCAGTTTTGACATATTTAAATCTTGAAGATCGCCGCCCTGCTTTAGCAGGAATGAGGATTTAATATTTTTAATATTATGGCTATACATAAAATGTGTAAGCAGCGAGAGCATCAACGAATAAATAAAAATAATATAGATTTTATCCCCATAGAATTCAAATTGTAGATCTTTGGCAATACCCTTCAACAGCCAAGGAGCAAACATCGGAAACAAAAAGTAGGTCACTATATAAGTTGTAATGGTCACTAGTATTGCTAAAACTAACATCTGGCTCATCCACAAACGATTAATATAATTAGGTCCAAAACCCAAACTTCTTAGTATCGCAATGTTTTGCAGCTGCTTTAAGAAATAATGTCTAAATAGATAAAGGGAGCCAAAGAAAGTCAGTAAAATTGTGACTATAGAAATTAGCCCCATATAATCTGTTAAATAGTCTAAAATCCTGGTGCTTTGCTCATTAACATTTTCTCTAGATCTAATCCGCACCGCGGGGTCATTGATTTTGTCTTTTAGGGCCTCTAGGACAACATTCAAATCTAATCCCTGCTTTAATCTAATTAACTCTTTTCTTGTTTCTGCGCTCATTGCACCGATCAATCCAGACGTCTCTAAAACTGAGCTAGCTACAAATAACTTTGGCAATAGCGCAGTAAATGTTCCACCACTCTCATCATTGGTGACAACTCCTACAATTTTTAAAGTTTTACTTCCAAGCCTTACCGTATCACCAATTACCGCACCCATCTGATCTAAAACCTCTTGATAGACAAGCACCTCATTGTTTTGAATGCTCTCTCTCCATACTCCATTCATTGTTACTTCTAGATCACCAAATAGAGGATATTCTTTTTTGATGGCCACGGTTGATACAAGTAGGCTTCTGTTTTTAACTGTAATCATGACTGGAACTTCAATAACTTCTGTACTCTGCTCAGATATTTCGTTTATATATTTTATTACTTCTGGCTGCGACTCTAGCCACTTTCCACGGGTACTTAAACTAATATCGCCGCCAAGCATAACCTGGCCCTTCTTCTCAATCCGCACCTCTATATTTTTTTGTACTACCTGTACAAAAAATATAGCAAATAAAGCCAAGCTTACTTGCACCAAATAAAAACCAAAATGAGTAAAAAGATTTCTAAGCTGAAAAGACAAATGTTTAAAAAACATTAGACCAACTTACCCTGGTCAAGGTGCAACATTCTCTGACTGCGGGCCGCCAGATCATTATCATGAGTCACCAAAATAAAAGTAGTTTTTTGCTCATCCACTAATGAAAACAGTAAATCCATGACTTGTTTCCCAGTTTCGCGGTCTAAATTTCCACTTGGCTCATCTGCTATTAATAGATTTGGCTTTACCACTAATGCTCTGGCTATAGCCACTCTCTGAGACTCACCGCCACTTAACTGGTGCGGAAAATGATTCATCCTCTCATTTAAGCCAACTTTTTGCAAAATTGAGATCACCCTTTCTCGGTCAGAGATATTCTTAGCATCAAGTGCTAATTCAACATTTTCTAGAGCCGTTAAGTACGGAATTAAATAAAAACTTTGAAACACTATGCCAACATGCTCTGATCTAAACTTACTTAACTCATCTTCTGACATAGAGTTAATGACTTGATTGTTAATCATTACCTGCCCACTATCTGGCAAATCTAGGCCACTAAGTAGTGAAAGTAAGGTAGTTTTACCACTTCCACTAGGCCCTAAAATAGAGATGCTCTCACCTTTTTTTACCTGTAAGTCCAGATCTTTTAGGATTGATACAACTCCCTTTCCCGCGGAAAATGACTTACTCACCTTATCAAGTGTTATCATAAAAGACCTTTGAAGGTAGAAAACAATTTTTCTGCCATTATTTTATGTCCATTTTCATTAGGGTGTATCCCATCACTTAAATTAAGGCCTTTTTCACCAGCCACACCGTCTAACAAAAATGGAATTAGTAAGATATCTTTATCTGTGCTTACATCCTTAAAAGCAGACTCGAATTCTTTAGTATATTGTTTTCCATAGTTTTGTGGCATCTTCATGCCGGCAACCACTACCTTCAAATTTTTAGACTTTGCATAGGTTATTATGTTTTTTAGATTTTCTTTTAACTTGTCCACTGATTGGCCTCTTAAGCCATCATTTGCTCCTAGAGCGATAAAAACTAAACTAGCCGATTGCCTTAAATGCCACTTTAACCTCGATAACCCACTAGCTGAAGTTGAGCCACTGATACCTGCATTAATAATTTTAATCTGTTTATCTGAGGCACTGCTTTTTAGAAATGTATTTAGCTTTTTTTCTATCAGTGATGGATATGCATTTTCTTTAGAAATGCCGTAGCCTTCAGTGATTGAATCTCCTAAAAAAATCCAGCGCTCTGTTGCCGCCGAAAAACTAAGTGTAATAAATAATAAAATCCACATAGACGAAGGATAACAAAGCTTTCAAAAAACATATAGTAAAATGCCATTTGATTTACCTTAAACAGCTTAGTTTATAAGCGCAAAAGGGCGATATTACGTTGCCATCTCATTTTTTTTACATAAACATAAAAGAGAGTTTTTAGTGCTTCTGCTAAAAACATTATGTTACGTATATGTGAGGTAATCAATGCGCTTGTTATGGTTAGATATGGAAATGACCGGTTTAGATGTTCACCGTGAGAGAATCATTGAGGTAGCCTGCATTGCTAGTGGCAAGGACTGGGAAGAGTTAGAAACATATCACGCCGTTGTTTTTCAAGAGCAAAGCTTTATTGATGGAATGGATGAGTGGAACCGTAAACAGCATGGCGGTACCGGCTTAACAGAACTGATCGCAACAGGAAAAGATCAAGCCATTACAGAACAAGAAATTATCGCTTTTATTAATAAACATTGGGACAAAAAAGAACGTCCTATCTTAGCAGGAAACTCTATCCACCAGGATCGCAAGTTTATAGAAAAGTACATGCCACTGTTGGATGAAAGATTACATTACCGTATGCTTGACGTTAGCGGATTTAAAATCATTTTTGATGGGCTCCATAATATTAAATACAAAAAGCGAGAGAGTCATAGGGCTTTGGATGATGTCAGAGAGAGTTTAAACGAGCTCAAATATTTTTTACAGTACATTAAGCCTAATAATTAAGGGCTTATTATCAGGATAAAACTGTTACTCGGGCAATAAAAAACCACGCTTATAGCGTGGTTTTTTATTTTATTAACAAGACTAATGCTAACTAGTAACGATAATGATCCGGCTTATATGGGCCATTTTTATCAAAACCAAGATACTTCAATTGTTTATCAGATAGCTTGCTTAACTTCACACCAATTTGGCCTAGGTGAAGGGCTGCTACCTTCTCATCAAGCTCTTTTGGCAGTCTATACACAGCCACTTCTTTGTATTTCTTAGGCTCTGTAAATAAATCAATCTGAGCAAGCACTTGATTTGTAAATGAATTACTCATCACAAATGATGGGTGACCAGTAGCACAACCAAGGTTTACCAAACGACCTTCTGCTAATAGAATTATTTTATTACCGTTCTTTAACTCATGCTCATCTACTTGAGGCTTAATAGTTACTTTTTTAGAATTCTTTTTCAACCATGCTACATCAATCTCAATATCAAAATGCCCAATATTACAAACGATCGCGTTGTCTTTCATTTTTGTAAAATGCTTTTCAGTAATGATGTCGCAGCAACCAGTTGTAGTAACAAAAATGTCAGCCATACTTGCGGCTTCTTCCATTGTTGTAACTTGGTAACCTTCCATCGCAGCTTGCAGAGCACATATTGGATCAATCTCAGTAATTAAAACTCTAGCCCCGTAGTTACGAAGTGACGCTGCAGAACCTTTGCCCACGTCGCCGTACCCAGCCACTACGCAAACTTTACCAGCTAGCATTACATCAGTCGCACGCTTAAGAGCGTCCGCTAAAGACTCACGACAGCCGTACAAATTATCAAATTTTGATTTAGTAACTGAGTCGTTAACGTTGATTGCTGGAATTTTTAAAAGACCCTTCATCAACATTTTCTCTAAATTGTGTACCCCAGTTGTTGTTTCTTCAGATACACCTATAATCTTTTTAAGAACGGGCGCGTAGCGTTTTTCATGCATAATGTTGGTTAAATCACCGCCGTCATCAAGGATTAAATTGTAGCCTTCATCTCCCCAACCATCGACACTTTGTTCAATACACCAGTTATATTCTTCTTCTGTTTCACCTTTCCAGGCAAATACAGGCACTCCAGTAGCCGCAATCGCACACGCTGCGTGATCTTGTGTCGAAAATATATTGCAAGATGACCAACGTACCTGCGCACCGATAGCAGTTAGAGTCTCTATTAACACAGCCGTTTGAATTGTCATGTGTAGACAGCCAGTGATTCTAGCGCCCTTTAGTGGCTTTGACTTACCAAACTCTTTACGAAGAGCCATTAGACCTGGCATTTCTTTTTCAGCAATTTCGATTTCTTTGCGGCCCCAAATAGCCAATTCTTCAAATTTTTTCGGATCATTCATCGCTTCTTTACAAACGCGGTAGTCCACGGTCGCTTTTGCTTTTTTATTAGTTTTAGACATAGTAGTTCCTACGGTAGAATTTCGAGTTTGCATTAAGACTCCTTATATTTTGGTCAGCTCTGAAAATTACTGGATATGTTGATTAGTGTCAAATCCGTTTGAAAGATTATATGCTCATTCTTGTCTTATTTTATCTAGGGCCTCGCATTAACTCATATACATAGCATTTAAAGCTTCTCGGTCTAACAGATTGTTAAAATCCTGGCACCTTCATCAGTGATGAGCACTGTATGTTCAAACTGCGCGGTTAAGCTGCTGTCCCCTGTAGTGTACCATTTAATACTAGAATCAGAGATATCATGTTCTAAAATGGGCACGTCCGTTTCGTTAATCATTGGCTCTACAGTAATACATGTCCACTTTTTTAATATATCCCCCTTACCTTTTTTTCCATGAGATGGCACAAATGGGTCCTGATGAAAAGCCGTACCTATACCGTGTCCACCTATCTCGTGAACGACATAATAGCCCCGACGAGTAACGTATTTATTAATGGCAAAACCTATGTCCCCTGTGGTTGCCCCAGTTTTTACTTCAGCAATTCCTTTTAGCATGGCCTTTTCGGCGCAATCAGTAATGTCTTTTGCTTTATCACTTACATTGCCAATAAAATATGTACGAGAAGTATCACCATAAAAACCGTTATAAATAACAGTGACATCTAAATTCATGATGTCTCCATCTTTTAAAACCGTTTTATCAGGGACACCGTGGCATATAATTTCGTTTACAGAAGTACACACTGATTTAGGAAAGCCATGATAATTTAAAGGAGCAGGAATCGCTCCACGAGAGAGTATGTAATCATGTACAATTTTATCGATTTCGTTAGTACTTATGCCAGCCTTTATATACGGCTGGGCAAATTTTAAAGTTTCTGCCGCCATCTTACCTGCGACTTCCATTCCTCTGATGTGATTAGCAATTTCTGGTGTCATAGATTCTTAGTAACATTAAACAAATTCAACGGCAAGGATCTCTAAAAAGGTCTCGCCTCTAGGAAGTAATATTTTTACTTCATCCCCAACACACTTACCCAGTAAGGCCTTACCAACTGGGGACTTCCACGAAATCATCCCGCGATCTGGATCTATCTCGTCTTCACCCACGATTTGAAAGGTTTTTTGTTGCCCCTCTTCATCTTCTACTTTAATGGTTGCAGAAAATAGAGCTTTGTCGGCCTTTAAGCTTTTAGGGTCCACTACTTCGGCATCTTCAAGTCGTCCTTTAAGATACCTGATACGACGGTCTATTTCTCGTAGACGTTTTTTACCATAAAGATAATCCCCGTTTTCAGATCTATCGCCATTACTGGCAGCCCACGACACTACGTCTACAACCTTAGGTCTTTCAACATTTAGCAGTTCATTAAATTCTACGCGTAGGCGCGCAAAACCATTTTTAGTTATATAATTTTTTGCCATTATTTTTTCTTTGTTAGGTTTCTTGCACGACCCAATAGGTAGCGATACACAAACAGTATCAAGGCCACATCATCACCAAAACCAATTAATGGTGTAATATCAGGAATTAGATCGAACGGATTAATAAAATATAGAAGTGTTCCAATGACAATAGCTTTATCTTTGCCCTTTAGGGTGCCTGATACAAATAGATCATAAAGCTCTTCTAGCTCACCTAAAATTTTAAGCTTATGCTTATTCTTATCTTTATAAGAAGCAAAGTTCTTTTTGACCGCATCTTCATTTTCGGGTTTTTGTCCTTCGCGGATTAGATCTTCAATTTTAGGCTTATCACTCATAATTATCTCACTATATCTTGTGGAGTATATATCACATTCGGTTCAATATGTGTACAATTTTGATATTGCAATAACGTGAGCAGTAAAAACCAAGAGCAGCCGCTAACAAAACTACGTCGATACTGAGGAAACTGAACGCGAAAAATCATCAGTAAAATCAATATAAGTGGAGTAAAAAAAAGCATCCATGCCATATTAAAAGAATACATACTTCCTTGTGCATCAACTAGCCTTCGTTCTCTTGCTATAGATAAACTAGACTGCTAGAATAGCCGCATGGATATTTTATTAAAAGATGCTCTGGTTTTTCATGACGGTGAATTTAAGGCCTTACACATAGGAATTCTAAAAGATAAAATAGAATATCTCGGCAAAGATGTAAAACCTGCCAATCAAGTCATTGATTGCAAAGGTTTGCATATTTTACCTGGGGCGATCGATACGCAAGTACACTTTCGCGAACCAGGCTTAACACAAAAAGAAACCATCGCTAGCGGAACAAAATCCGCCCTCTTTGGTGGGATCACTGGTATTTTTGAAATGCCAAATACAAAGCCACCTACAACGGATGTTTTTGCACTTAAAGAAAAACTTGAAATAGCTCAGAATACAGCTTTTGTTGATTACGCCTTTTATGCAGGAGCAACGCAAGAAAACCTAAAGCAACTTATAGCAATGGAAGCTATACCTGGATGCTCTGGAATCAAAATATTTATGGGTAGCTCTACCGGCTCACTTTTACTTTACGACGAAGAGCACCTTAAAGAAATACTTTCAAATACATCTTCAACCATTGCCATACATGCAGAAGATGAAGACCGGATGAATAGTCGAAAAGACATCGCCATTTTAGCAAAACACCCAAGAGCTCATCCCGAATGGCGAGATGTGCAATCGGCACTTTTGGCTACTGAGAAAATTTTAAGACTAGCCAAAGAATGCCACAGGAAAGTTCATGTTTTACATATAACTACTAAAGAAGAAATTCATCTCTTACGCCACTTCAGAGATGTTTCAACTTTTGAGATTACGCCACAACATTTATACCTAGAAGCCCCCGCCTGTTACGAAGATTTAGGAACCTATGCGCAAATGAACCCACCCATTCGCACAAAAGAGCATCAAGATGCTTTATGGATGGCAGTTCGCGAGGGCCTTTGTGACGTCATAGGGTCTGACCATGCTCCCCATACAATAGAAGAAAAAGCTAAACCTTATCCAGAGAGTCCATCGGGAATGCCTGGTGTTCAAACCATATTACCTCTACTTTTAAATGCAGCAAATCTGCAAAAAATTTCATTAGAACGGGTTGTTGAGTTGATATGTGTAAATCCAATTAAAAAGTTTGGCATTACCTCTAGAAATCTTATTATTGAGGGTGGAGACGCTACATTTAGCATCGTTGATATGCAAAAAAAATGGACCATAAAAAAAGATTGGTTACAATCAAAGGTAGGCTGGAGTCCATTTGAAAACAAATCTATCACCGGCTACCCAACTGGTGTCATTTTGCATGGATCACTTTGTCTGTGGGATAATCAAATTCATAATGCTAAAGCAGCGCAAAAATTAGTCTTCAAACACAATCAAAAAGAAATCTAATCATTTTCTAACACAGAGTTTGAGTACAAAAATGACGTGCAGTATTAGGCTTTACATCTAGTTTATTTTGTAAATACTATACCCCAGGGAACAATTTCAGGGGGAATACAAATGGGATCAAAGCTACTTTTATCAGCACTGACTTTTTTCGTAGTATCAACATCACACGCAAAAGCTATCGAATTCACTGTGATGTCTTATAATGTAGAAAATTTATTTGATACGCTCCACGATGAAGGAAAAGCCGACTACGCCTACCTTCCTCTTGCTGTAAAAAGAAATATGCCTGAAGCTATGGAGCATTGTCGCAATGAAAGAATCCCCCCATATAGAACGCAGTGCTTTAATCAAGATTGGAATGAGTCAGTACTAAATACTAAAATTCAAAATATTTCTGAAGTAATCAAAGCTTTTGATAAGGGTCAAAGGCCCGACATTTTGGTAGTACAAGAGGTTGAGAATTTAAATGTCTTAAATATGCTAAACGAAAAAGGTGGCTTGGGTTACCAAACAGTCGTTCTTATTGAAGGTGATGACCAAAGAGGTATTGATGTTGGTATTTTATCAAAATACCCTCTCGCTGGAGAACCAAAGATACACTATATAGATAAATCGAGAAAAATAAAAACTCGTGGCATTTTAGAGGCCAGATTTCATGTAAATGATAAAATCGTTGCTGTATTTGCCAATCATTGGCCATCACAAAGTAATCCTGATGAATTAAGAAGCCTTGCTGC
>JBBKWS010000015.1:0-6871 GCA_037969075.1 Bdellovibrionales bacterium
TATAAGAGTTTGGATGAGATAATTTTACCAACAAAAGGTAGTTTAGTTGAAATCTTAGTTTGTTGGGGTGACCGTGTACTTACAACATATCATTGTCATAAAAGTGGAAAGGTGAGCATAGGATCTCACCCTAAAAATGATATTTTATTGCCCGTAGTAAGTACTGGAAACTCATCTATTCCTTTATTGCAAGTTACAAACTCTGAAGCCAAAGTATTTATTGATCCATCTATTAAAGGCCAAGTTTACTTATCTGGAAGAAAAATTGGTTTTGATGAGGTTAGTCAGCAAGGTCGAATTACAAATCAATCGGGCAAACAAATTTATAGTTTACAACAAGGTGAGATGATTAGGTTAGATTTTGGTGAAGGTATTAGCGTTTATATTCGCTATGTGTCACCAACGCCGAAACCACTAATGATTCCATTTTTAGGCCTTACATCTACAGAGCTTACCGGGATTATTATTTCAATTGTAATCGGCGGACTTATTTATTTACTCAGCACAATTAAGCCTGAAATGATTGAGGTACCAATACCGCAGGAAGAGTTAAAAATTACAAAATTTATCTTCACACAAAAATTTCAACCCCCTCCGCCTCCAGTAGAGCCAGAGCCTACGCCTGAGCCAAGAAGGCCAACGCCTACTCCTCCACCTAAAAAAGTTGAGGTTAAAAAGGCTGTGACTAGTCCTTTGGTGCAAAAGGTAAGAACGCAAAATTTAAGTAGTGGAGCGGCGTCGCAGGCTAAGCCAAATGATTCAAAAAGTCAGAAGAAAGCGCTCACTTCAGATAAAAAATCACCGACTAATAACACCAGAGTGGATAATGGTGGCGCAAAATCAAAAAAGAATGTTAGCGCTGGTACTACTGAGAGACGAGATATAAAAAATACGGGACTCTTGGGGGCTTTTGCTAGAGGTGGAGCACAACAACAGTTAGCTAAGGCTAATCAGGGTGCTGGCGCAATTGCAGGCTTATCTCAATCGGTAACCGGAGAAGCAGGGTCTGGTGGTGATGGGGCTATTAGCGAAGGACTGCGCGAAGTAAGTAAGGGCGGCCAAGGAACAGCGACAGTTGGTATAGCTGATGTAGGTACGCAAGGACGTGGCGGTGGAAAAGCTGGGTACGGCGCTGGAAGTATCGGTAAAAAAGAATCTGCAAATATTGAGATTTCAGAATCTGCGTTAGAGTCAGAGGGTGGAATTGATAGAGAAGCAATTTTGCGAGTAATTCGTAATAATTTGGCACAGCTAAGAAATTGCTATGAAACAGAATTAAATAGAAATCCAAATCTTTATGGTGAAGTAAAAATTAATTGGGAAGTAGGGGCTGCAGGCAGAGTTAAAGCTGCTAAAGTTTCGTCGTCTTCAATGAATAATAAAACTGTGGAGAATTGCATTATTACAAGATTTAAAGCGTGGAGGTTCCCAGAGCCACCACTTAACCAAAGTTATGAAGTAAATTTTCCATTTGTATTTACAGCTAAATAAGGGGAGGCAACGTGGATCCAACAGTAGACGCCGCTATGGCGACAACAACACAGGTACTAGCAGAGCAACATTGGCTGCTTAAGGCATTTCAAGATGGCGGAAGTTCAATGATATTGATCGCCATTTGCGGTGTATTAACAATATTACTAATCGTCGAGAGATTTTTTGCTCTTCGTAAGTTGGTAGTAGACAAAGAAGATTTTCACAATAAAATTTTCAGTATGATTTTAAGAGGCGATTTAAGACAGGCTATTGCGTTTTGCGATAACATCCGCGCTCCATTGACTAATGTAGTTAAGGCTGGGTTAGAGCAAGTTTTGAATAAGAGGCCTGATGAAGAAGTGCAAGTTGCAATGGATGCATGTGTCTTACGCGAGTCTCCTAAAATAGAGGGTTGGGCTCCGTTTTTAGCAGTTATGGCCAACGTCGCAACTTTAATTGGGTTGTTAGGTACAATTGTAGGTCTAATTATCGCTTTCGGAGAGATTGGTAATGCCGATCCTGCAAAAAAAGCTGAAATGCTTTCTTTAGGTATCGCACATGCATTAAATAACACAGCTGCTGGTATTGCGGTTGCAGTTCCTGCGTTAATATTTTTTGGATTCTTTCAATTAAGAATTGGTAGAGCTATAAATGATATGCAAGAAACTTCAATGACCTTATTAAATCTAGTTGTTGCTAATCGCGATAAGATGAAGGGTTAATATATGGCAAATGTAGATGATGGTGGTGGCTCTGGCCGCAATGTTTCAGTCGACGTAAATATTATTCCATTCATCGATTTGATGAGTGTTATCATCATTTTTCTATTGATTACAGCTGTATGGACACAGGTTTCAATGATTCAATTAGGAAGTTCTGTCTACGGAAAAGCGCAGGATGAGTCTCAACCTCCTCCCAAAGAGATTGATCCGCCGATTCCAGTAGAGGTGTATGTCACGGCAAATAGTTATATAATCACATTAGATAAAAAGAAATATACTATTGCCAAAATTGAAGATGGTTATGATAAAAAATCACTATTTGAGCAGTTGAAATTATTCAAACAAAAATTTGCCGATAAAAAAGATGCAATAGTAACGGTTGCGGACGATGTAATTTATAATGATATGGTAGAGGCTATGGACGTAATGATGCAGTCCGGATTTCCTGAAATTACAGTTTCTACTGGAGGTTGATATGCCAATTTTCGTGCCTGGTAAAAGAAATAAACATAATCGACCTTCAAGCGGCAGTAAGCGTACGCTTGTAGTTGCGTTATCACTTACCGCAATGGTAGATATGTTTACGGTGTTGGTGGTATTTTTATTACAAAATTATAAAACTACTGGCGAAATTATTATTCTAAATAAAGATATTGAGTTGCCAAAAGCATCAGAAACCAGAGAGTTAAAGCCTGCGAACATAGTATTGATTTCTAACAAAGCTATTTTAATTGATAAATTAGTAGTGGCGGATTTCACCGAAGTTAAAGAACAAAAATCTTGGATGATTAATAATTTGTATACTACTATGCAGTCTTTATTTCAAGAGCGCGAGAGAAGTGCTAAGGCAGACTTACAGAATGCCGTTAATAAAGTTGTGTCCAATATAAGGAATAATCCTGACTATGAGCCAGAAGACGTCAGAAAAATCACTCTACAAGCAGATAAAAATATTGATTTCTTAACAATCAAAAAAGTTATGTATACTCTTACTGAGGCAGGAGCTTCGGAGATTAACTTTGCTGTAATTCAAAATGAAGATAAGCTTGAAGACGCAGAGACCACAACTAACTAAGCAACGCTTCTTAGTCCTTGTATAGTAGAGCCTTCAAACTGCTTTACATAATCAACAATTGTTGATTTATGCTCTGGACTAATATTTACAAACTCTATCCCTGTGTAGTTATTTGACGTGTGCTTTACAACGGCTGTAGCGTGAATACCTATTACCATTAGCGGACTACGCAAACTGACTTGTAATTGATCGCCCACGCTTAATGAGTGTGCTCCAACGATACCTAGCCCACCTGCTGATATGGTCGCTGCTTTGTAACCTATATGCTGTCCTTTTTTATCTATACTAACGTCCCCTAAAATAGGAGCTCGTGGATATTTTCGACGCGTGATACCTAGTTCTTCTGAGATATCTGAATATTCATAAACAGTGGCCCAGTTCTCTTGACCTTTTTTCCATACCCGAATTTTAGATAGATTAGTTAACGAGCATAGGAGTTCGATGAGTTGTGATTTTGCGATAGGGCCATATGTCTGCCCTTGCTTTTCTGCATACCATATAGGCTCTTCTTGTTGGTGAATATTTTTTTCATAGCTGTCAGCTTGTTTTTGCCATTCACCTAATGTGATCCAATCCCTTTGTCCTTTCCACCAAATCTTAGACTGTAAGGTTCTCTTGCCAACGGTTAGGTCTGCAAGGACATTCTCTGTCGTAAAGGGGCCACTTATAAAGTTTGCGTCACAAATAAACCAAATCTTTTCCATGTACTATTTTTCGGTAAATTAAGTTAAAATCTTAACTAGACAAAAGTTAAGTCTTACTAAATTAAAACTATGGTTAAAACGCGTTAAAAAATACAATAGAGTGTAAATGAGCATCCTACAAAAATTTCTTATTTCTTTTGGCTTTTTATTTCTTTTGATTCAGTTACTGTTTCTAGTTCCTGAACAGGTAGAGGTGCATGAGCTTTCAAAAGAGGGTGTCTCATCTAGAGATTCTTCTCCAGAGCAAATCATGACAGGCGTAAGACTTTTTGAAAAAAAAGCAGATAAAGAAGATTGGGAATTAACAGCAAAGACTGCCGAAGCATTTGCCTCAGCCGAAAATTGGAAATTATATGATGTCGGCATTATTTTTTATGGAAAAGAAATGGATTATAATGTTACCTCTAATGAAGCAGAGGTAAATACCACAAGTATGAATATAAAAGTTTTAGGTGATATCAAGATGAAGACTAGCAATGATTATGAGTTTCAGACTGAGTATCTAAATTATATTTCGAATAATCGTGAGTTGGATTCTCCGACAAGAACAAAATTAATTACTCCAGTTGATAAGAATGGTAGCCGCATGCGACTTGAGGCTGATAAAATTGTGGCTAGCCTTGATGAAAACCAAGCGCTTGCTTATGGAAATGTTTATGCGCAAAAAAAAGAAAAAAAATCTGATGTTATCATCCGGTCTGATAGGGCTACCTTTCATATGGATACCCATTCTGCACAATTTATGAATAGCGTTAAAATTAATTATCATACAAGTTTAATGGAAGGGCCTTTGGCTAGTTTAAAATTTGATCAAGCTCAAAACACATTGACTGAATTAGTAATGAGCGGCGGTTCGGTTCTAAAAGATAATAATCGTTTTGCTACGGCTGAAACAATGTCCATACAATTTCTAAAGGACTTGTTTCTTTTAACAGGCAACCCTAGGGTGATTCAAAGTGGTGACGAACTGATTGGAAATGAGATACTGTTATTAAATGGTGGTAAGCAAATTCAGGTTAAAGGTGCTAAGGCACAAATTGAAGATTTGATAGGGAAATAAAATATGAGCACTCTTAAAGCAGAACATATTTATAAATCATATAAAAAGAAGCAAGTTGTTAGAGATGTAAGCTTCGAAGTTAATTCGGGGCAAATTGTTGGGCTTTTAGGACCTAACGGGGCAGGCAAAACTACAAGTTTTTATATGGTCGTTGGTCTAGTGGGTCCAGATAAGGGTGATGTGTATTTAGACGATGATAATATTACCCAGGTACCGATGTTCGAGAGAGCAAGAATTGGACTAAGCTACCTACCGCAAGAAGCCAGCATATTTAGAAAATTATCTGTGGAAGAAAATATTTCGGTGGCACTAGAAGCTCAGGGTATAGAGGGAGCTATTAAGGCGCAGAAGCTAGAGGCTTTATTAGAAGAGTTTGGATTAAGTACGAAGTATAAAAATCAAGGTTATACATTGTCAGGTGGAGAAAGACGTCGGGTTGAAATAGCAAGAGCCCTTGCCTGTAGTCCAAAATTTGTACTTTTAGACGAGCCCTTTGCTGGTATTGATCCGATAGCCGTTGCGGATATACAAAATATCATATTAAAATTAAAGGAGAAGGGGATCGGAATATTGATTACCGATCACAATGTTAGAGAAACGCTTGGAATCTGCGATCAAGCATATATTTTAAAAGATGGTATGATACAGGTAATGGGTACAGCTAATGATGTGGCTAACTCTGAAATCGCCAAAAAGTTTTATTTAGGCGAGAACTTTAGACTTTAATCGAGGACGTATTCGTGAAGATGAAATTAGGAATGAAGCTATCTCAACAACTGCGTATGACTCCGCAGTTGCAGCAGGCTATTAAGCTTCTTCAAATGTCACGAATGGAGCTTGAACAAGCAGTGCATAAAGAGATGGTCGAAAACCCAATCCTTGAAGAAATCATAGAAACTGATGAAGCCTCTACCCAACTAGAGGAAAGAGAAGAAATTAAGACGCAGGAGAAGGCCAGTAGTGATCATCAAGATCCGCAGCAACATGATGAGTTTGATTGGGAAAAATACATAGATCATACTCAACGAACAACTCCGAACATGAGTCAAAATACTGATGAAATTATGAATTATGAGAATGTTTTATCTTCAAAACAATCTCTTCATGAGTATCTAATGTGGCAACTAGGCCTATCAGGATTTAGTGATGAAGAAAAAGAATATGGCGCAATATTAATCGGTTATGTTGATGACGATGGTTATGTGAAAACTCCTATTTCTGAAATAGCGGCCGATGAAGAGACGGATGAAACAGAGCTAGTTGAAATGTTTCCCTTGTTGCAAGAGTTTGATCCCCCGGGTGTATTTGCCAGAGATTTAAAAGAGTGTCTTCTTGTACAGGCTAAACATCTTGAAGAAGATACCAATGACCTAATGGAAATCATTGATAAGCACTTACCAAATTTAGAAAAGAAAAATTATGTGGCGATTTCTAAGGCGATGAATATCGACTTAGAAGATGTTATAGATATGTGTAAAATCATCTATGATATGGATCCAAAACCAGGAAGGGCTTTTAATAATTCTGAGCCTCAATATGTGACTCCGGATGTATTTGTTTATCCTGTAGGGGATGATTTTGTAATTTCTTTAAACGAAGATGGTATGCCGCGCCTCAGACTTTCAAACTTTTATAAAAATATTTTAGCTACAGGTGGCGCCAACTCGCAAACACAGGATTACATACAAGATAAATTAAAATCAGCAGTATGGTTGATTAAGTCTATACAACAAAGACAAAAAACAATTTATAAAGTTGCCGAGAGTATAGTGAAGCACCAAATGGAGTTCTTTTTAAAAGGACCAGCCCACATCAAGCCTATGATTTTACGGGATAT
>JBBKWS010000016.1:0-5323 GCA_037969075.1 Bdellovibrionales bacterium
TCACATAGCATGATGATTCTCGGCACAGTCAAACGCCATCCCGACGGTTTCGGGTTCCTAATTCCTGATGATAAAGATCACGAAGATGTATATATCCCTAAACACTCGATGGAAGGGATCATGACCAATGATAAGGTCTATGCCAAAGTAGCGCGAGCTAAAGATGGTAGGTACTCTGGTGAGATCGTTCGTATCGACAAAAGAGCTACAGATAAAACCTTTGGAATTTTTAGATCCAAAGGTGAAAGCGATGGGTATCTTGAAGATAAAGAAAACCATTGGGGCGAACCATTAAAACTAGCTTCCGCCTCTATTAAAAACGTTAAAAATGGTGATATGGTTTACGCTAAGATCAACTCTTACCCTGGAGACCCGCGCGGATTCAGAGGAGAAATAATTGAGGTCCTTGGTGACTTGCAAGACCCAATGAATGATGTTCGTAGAGCTATTTTAATGCACGGAATCCCAGAGGGATTTAGTCGTAAGACTATGACCGAGGTAAGCCAGCTAAAATCTGAAGTGAACCCTGAAGACACTAAAAAAAGAAAAGATTTACGTGGATTATCTTTAATCACTATTGATGGTGTTACTGCTAAAGACTTCGATGATGCTATCTATGTTGAAAAAGACAGTGCGGGCTTCCACCTATGGGTAGCTATTGCTGATGTTAGTCACTACGTAAAGCCAAAGACAGCTCTAGATGAAGATGCTTATGCAAAAGGAAACTCTTCGTACTTTCCTAGATTTGTAGAGCCCATGCTTCCAGAAATATTAAGCAATGAACTTTGCTCTTTAAAACCAAATGTCGATCGTTTGTGTATGGTAGCTGAGATGTGGTTAGACTTTTCTGGAACTCTTACTAAAACAGAGATCTACGAAGGCGTAATGAACTCTAAGGCTAGGGTTACTTACGGCGATGCACAAGAAGTAATAGATGGTGACGGCCCCAAAGAATTCGACCACGTAAAAGACATTATTTTAAGAGCCGCAGATTTGGCTAAAATTTTAATGACCAAAAGAACCAGAGAAGGTTCGTTAAATCTAGAAGTACCTGAAACAGAAATTGTTATTGATGAACTAGGTAACCCTATTGATATCATCAGATCCGAACGTTTGTTTGCCCATCAGGTCATTGAAGAGATGATGTTATCAGCTAACGTTGCTGTTGCTAAATTTTTGCACTCTAAAGAAATCCCAAGTATATCAAGAACTCACGACAAACCTGACCAAGAAAAAATTAATTTATTGCAGAACTTTTTAAATACCTTCGGTTCAGATATGAGTGTTTCTGGCGGTCTTTTGCAAAAAAAGTTAAGCTCTGTACTTAAAAAATTTGAAGGTAAGCAAGAAGGTATGATTTTAAGTCGTCTTGTTTTAAGGTCTATGAAACAGGCCTCTTATACTGTTGAGGCAAATGGTCACTTTGGTTTAGGCTTTTCCTACTATACCCATTTTACGTCGCCTATTAGAAGGTACCCTGATTTAATCGTACACCGTTTATTAAAATGCTTTATACCAACGCATCATGATTACCAATTAATTGCCGAAGATGATTTACGCTCAATGGCAACTCATTGTAGCGCCACTGAACAGCGTTCGGTAAAGGCTGAACGCTTTTTAACTAGTATAAAACGAGCTCGCTTTATACAGAAACACATTGGTGAAGAGTTTGAAGGTGTGGTCACATCTGTTGCGAAATTTGGTGTTTTTGTAAGCTTGCGTAGTTTCGATGTAGATGGTTTAATTCGTATGGATGATCTTGGAAAAGATCATTTTGAGTTCGATGAAGAACGATTAGAACTTGTCGGAAAGCGCTCAGGTTATCGCTATCACCTAGGAATGCCCTTACAAGTTATCGTCTCGAACGTTAATGTTGAGTTAGGTCAAATCGATTTCTTGCTAGCCGCAGATGTAGAGCGATTTGAAGGCCAAAAAAAGGGTGAGCGTAAACATGCGACAAGTGAAAAGAAATCCGATTGGAAACACGATAAAAAGCGTAAAAAGACTAAGAAAAATAGTAAGCGTGTTCGCGAGTCACGGGTTTCAAAATCTAGCGGAAAAAATAAATCTAGGTAAATTCATTGGTGTCTCTAGTAATAAAGACATCACTAACCGCACTGTTCCTGAGCGCCTGCGCTTAGCATTTGAAGAGCTTGGTCCCACCTTTGTTAAATTTGGACAACTATTATCATCAAGACCCGATTTAGTTCCTGAAGAGTTCATCGAAGAATTTAAAAAACTACAAGATAACGTTGCCCCCGTGAGGTTCGAAGAAATTCAACAAGTAATTCAAGATGAATTTGATGCTCCCCTTATAGATATCTTTCAATCTTTTGAATCCACTCCTCTTGCCGCCGCCTCCATTGCTCAAGTTCACCGAGCTATTTTAAAAACTGGCGAAAAGGTTGTTATAAAAGTACAAAGACCAAAAATTATACCTGTGATCCAAGAAGATCTAGGAATTTTATATAATATTGCAAGTTTATTAGATCGTTACGTCCCCGAATCGCGCGTTTATAACCCCGTGGGAATGGTGGATGAATTTTTTAAAGCACTTGATTACGAAACTAATTTTGTAATCGAAGCTAATAATATGCTTCGGGTTGCAGCCAACTTTAAAGATGACCCCGTTGTTAAAATACCAAAAGTTTATTTAGAGTTTACTACTGAAAAAGTTTTAACCATGGAAGAGCTTATTGGTAAACGTCTAAGTGAACCAAATGCTGCAAAACTGATGGGTGTTAGCCCTAACTTTGTTGTTGAAGAGGGCTTAAGAGCATTTTTGAAAATGGTTTTTCGTGATGGTCTATTTCATGGGGATTTACATGCAGGTAATATTTTTGTTTTAGCAAATAATCAAATTGGTGTTGTTGATTTTGGAATTGTTGGAAGACTTAGTGTTAAAATCAGAGAGTCTATTTCTGTAATGTTATTAGCTCTAGCTAATGAAGATTATGAACAACTTGCTTATGAGTTTGTTGATCTAGCCCCTTATACCGAAGGAATAGAGGTAGATAAGTTTGCACACCAACTAAGAAACTTAATATCTCCTTACCACGGACTTACCTTTAAAAATGTGGATATTGGAAAATTGTTAATGGAATCCACAACGATTGCAGCTAGATATGGCCTTATTGTGCCTAATGAGTTATTACTATATTTTAAGGCCATTGTTACTATTGAAGGTATGGGCAGATCTCTTGTCGATGATTTTGATCTATTACAATACACTGAGCAGTTTGCTTCTGAAATTTTAAAGCACCGCTACGATCCTGGTAAAATAGTAAAGACCCTATCAGTAATGCTTAGGGATTCATCTGATGTTATCTCCACATTACCAAGACAACTAAAGCAAGTTTTAAGAAAAGTGAATTCTCCAAATTATCGTACAAAAGTTAGCCTAGAAGAATTCGATGAATTGCAAAGAACCATTCAAAAAAGTTCACACATTTTATTTTTGGGTTTAGTCATCGGTGCGCTATTAATATCGGCGGCGATTGCCTTGAACACACATAAATCATCTGTTGGTTTTTTTGATATGCCAACTTTTACCGTGGTTTGCTTTTTCACCGCAGTTGGCTTGGGTATAGTGGCATTTTCTAATTACATTCGAAAATAATTTATGTTTTAGCTAACCATAATCCAACAATAGTGGCCACGGTTCCAGCAATTGCAAATAATGCGACCATAAGGCTACCTAGTTTAACTATGATTGTATTTGCCGTGGCATCGATTCTTGCGTTTACAAATTGAATTTCATACTTTAAATCTGACTTAGTAGCATAGTTTTTTAGCGCTGCGGCCAAATCATCCTTAGTTGCAAAGCGCTCTAGATCTGCCTTAGTTGCAAAACGTTCTAAATCATCTTTTACGACAAGTATATCTGTCTTTAAAGCCAATACATCTGATTTTGTAGCTAAATTTTTAGTAAAATCACTCATCACTTTAACCTGCGCTTCGGCTTGCTGTCTGACAAAACCTGATTTTTCTAATTTCTTTACAAATTCTACTTCGCTCATCGAGATATACTCCCAGCTACTTTAGCTCTTATTTTTACTTTTAAATTTAATTTTATAATTATCCGGCATACGAATAAAATTATCCCAAGTAAGTACTAAGTGAGTTTTGTCGATGGATACTCTTTTTGGAGAACTTAGCACTTACTTGAGATGTTAGCTTATACTTCAAAGATAGTGCCAAGTTGTGTTGTTAATATTTTGAGAGCGAGCAAAAAAATGTCCGACTAATAGTCAGCCGGACAAATAGATATTATAATTATTAATAATTTTGTTATTTAAACCAAACTATAAATTACTAAAAAGCCAGTCATAAATACAAGACTCATATTTACGCCCCATTCATAGGCTGCTATTTTCATAGATTCCTCCTTGAAGAAAAAATTTTTACAAAATAAATCTAGAGATAAACATCTTATCTAACTCGCGATTTATATCCTTATCTTTTAAACTCCCAGACCTAGCATCACTAAGTCTGGAAGGTTTATCTCTATTAATGCGGTGTGACCCGAAAAAGGAACCAGGTACCTTTTATTCTATTGTAAGAGCGCGAGCGCCATCTGCGATGTTGCATTCGCTTGCCCTAATACTGAGATACCTGCCTTCATTAAGATCTGGTTTCTCGTCATTTCAGCGGTCTCGGCTGCTATGTCTGTATCCCTGATACGAGAATTAGCTGCTGATAAATTCTCATTGAAGACATTGATGTTTTGTATCGTCGACTGCAGTCTGTTTTGAAGCGCACCAAAGTTAGCACGAATCGCATTTACAGAAACAATCGCATCATCAACTCTTGAAAGACTCATTTGCGCCCCTTGTTTTGAAGCCACTGATTCGGCCACAATTCCTAGAGCTTCTAATGAGGAGTCCGCTGCCGCTGAGTTAAAAGAGATTCGATCTTTAAATGGATCGTTGTGAATCCCTACCTGAATATCCATGACACCACCTGTGCCATTCAATAAATCAGTTCCGTTATACTCAGTCACTTCAGCAATCCTTTGTACTTCCGATTTTAACTGCTGATACTCCACATCAATAAATTTTCTCTCAGTATCTCCAATGGTGTCAGATGAGGCTTGGATGGCTAACTCTCTTAATCTAATCAACATGCTTGAAACTTCATTCAAGCCGCCTTCCGCTACCTGCACTAACGACACACCGTCTTGGGCATTTCTTCCGGCTTGATACAAACCTTTGATTTGCCCTTTTAACTTCTCACTAATCGCTAATCCTGCTGCATCGTCTGAAGCTTGGTTAATCCTAAAACCAGATGATAATCTAGCTAGGGATTTTTCTAGTTGATATTT
>JBBKWS010000017.1:0-6180 GCA_037969075.1 Bdellovibrionales bacterium
TTAATTGTTGATGATGAGCCAGAAATTAGACAGTTTGTAGCACAAGCTATATCTAGCAAATACCAAGTCCTATTTGCAGAAGATCACCTTAGTACTTTTCAAATAGCAAAATCCGAACAGCCTGACGTAATTTTATTAGATATGATGATTAACGGGGTCTGTGAAATAGAAACTTGTCGCAAGTTGCGAGAAGATCACCTAACTAAATATATTCCCATAATTATGCTGACTGCGATCAATGATCCCGAACGTAGAACGCAAGCCTATAAATTAGGTGCAGATGATTATCTTACTAAACCATTTACTCCTAAAGAGCTGCTCGCACGAATTGAATCAAAACTAAAGCGAACCAAAGACTACCAGGCAATAAGTCAAAACAGCATTAGCTACGGAGATCTAACACTTAATTTTGAAGAATCAACAGCTTATGCTACAGATACACTTTTGGATGTAGGCCCAGTTGAGTTTAGAATATTAAACTGCCTAATCAAAAACCAAGGAAAATTGGTCGATAGAGATATCTTGCACAACTTTATTTGGGGCAAAAATATACCCTCTGAACGGGCCCTAGATCCTCATATCAATAGCTTACGAAAAAAATTAAAGCCATCAACGTGTGAGCTTAAAACTGTATATGGCAAAGGTTTTAGCTTAATCATCACCACCGGCAACAATTAAATGCAATTTAAGCTTGAGCCGAATCCATTAAAACCTAACTCATTAGAAGACAAGTTCAAATTTACTTTCAACCAAGCCGCCGTCGGTATGGCACATGTACATCCCAGCGGTAGGTTTTTACTGGTAAACTCCAAGTTTTGTGAAATTATAAATTACACAAAAACTGAACTTTTACTATTAGACTTTCAAGATATCACACACCCGGATGACTTAGATAAAGATGTAGAGTTAGCCCAAGCTGTCTTGGCTGGTAAGATTCAAACTTATACCATAGAAAAGCGCTATATCTGTAAAGATGCTAGCATTAAGTGGGTACAGCTGACAGTATCCCTAGTTAGAAATAATCACAATGAGCCCGATTACTATATTTCTGTTATTGAAGACATTGACCCTAGAGTCAAAATGCAAATTGAGCTTAAAAAATCAAAAGAGCTATTAGAGGCGCGGGTACAAGAGCGGACGAAAGAGTTGAGAGCTCTAAACTCTAATTTAAAAAAAGAAGTAGAAGAAAAAGAAAACGCTAAGGATTTAATACAAAGCTTTTTCATGCTCTCAAACGATGCCATAGTAATTGCAAATTGGGATAAAAAATTTATCACCGTAAATAAGACTTTCGCTGATATGTTGGGTTATACTATCGAAGAACTTATAGGCCGCAGTGCTGTAGATTTTATCCACCCCGATGACACCTCTAGCTCTGCAATAGCTGCAACAAAAAACAGAGACACCTTTCATTTAGAAAATTTTGAAAACAGATATATAAGTAAAACAGGGGAGATTATTTATTTTTCTTGGAATGCTACGGCCATAAAGGCAGAGCGGCTTATCTACGCTGTAGGCAGAAATATCAGTAGCCTAAAAGCTATTGAAAATGAACTAGCAGTTGAAAGATTAAAAATGATTACATCTTCAAAAATGAACGCCCTAGGACGAATGGCAGCCGACATTGCCCATGAAATTAACAACCCTCTTACCGTGATTTATGGCCAGACTATCTTATTGAAAGAATCTGTTGAGAGCAAAAGTATAAATTTAAACAGTGTAAAACCTGTCTTCGAACAAATAGAGAGAATGTCGAATCGAATTCTTAACATAGTAAATAGCCTAAGAAGTTTTATGCGAGATGGCTCTAAAGATCCATTTAAAACAACTTCTCTTAAGGATATTCTCGAAGAAACCCTAGCCTTCTGCCTCGGCAACATTCAGTCAAAAGGTATTAAACTAAACATACCAAATAATTTGAACAATGTATTTGTTGTCGCGAGGGATGTACAAATTTCGCAAGTAATTCTTAACATCTTAAACAATGCTATAGATGCTCTAGAGAACATTCAAAATCCTACTATTCAGATTGAGCTTATCAAAACAGATACTAAGGCTGGACTAGTTATATCCGACAATGCTAGGGGCATTAAGCCTGAACTTCAAATAAATTTATTTAAGCCATTCTTTACAACCAAAGAAATTGGCAGTGGTACGGGTTTAGGCTTAAGCATTTCAAAAACAATCATTGAAGAGCATGGCGGTACGATTTATTACCAAGATAATCAGCCTTGTGGCTCACGCTTTATTTTTCTACTTAAAACGAAGTAGTAAGATCAGACCAATTTATTCGGCCTTGGGTAGCACATCAATATATATCTCAAAGAGTTCTTTTAGCTGCTTTATAGAAAAAGGTTTTTCTAATAAAATAACTCCATCATTTTGAGCTATTTCTTTATCCGTATATTCTGAATAGCCGGTCATAAATATTACAGGAATATTTATATTCATTTTTTTTAATTCTTTACTCATCTGCATGCCATCCATATTAGGCATTCTAATGTCACTAATTATACAACTGTAAGCCCCACACTTTGCTAAATTAATAGCTTCAACTCCGTCTGCTACAGAATCTACTTCACACCCAAAGATCTCTAGCTGCTCTTTTAGGAGAGCATTTAGATCGCCATCATCTTCTACAAGCAATACTTTTGGTTTTTCAGCCATATAAAGTTATCATAATCCTTTTAATTAGTCCGTCGACTAAAATTCAATTTTTTTCACATTTTTAGGCAAGTCTTGCAATTCTTGCTTTGAAATTATGCCTATAGAGTGGGTCTGACTGGATACAAACTGTATCACCTCATTTGTAGTTTCAAACACCCTCGGAGGAATAGCTCGACCAGAAAAGAGTTTTTTACGCCAAAATGATATGTATTCAAAAATAGAGACTTCCATAATCTCTTTAACAAAGATTTCTACACTGCAATCTTTCTCAGACAAGCGACTTGTCATAATTTTCGAGCCTGTGCCCCAATTGAGAGTATTTCCTAAATAAATTTGCTTTAATTTGTCCTTATCTACGCTTGTAACATCAACACTTGAGTTTACGATAACTGCAAAAGAATGATCACAGGCAAAAATAGAATTAGGATTCATAATAAAACTTAATGCATAGAAAATTAGAATTAAAAAAAGTCTTTGAATCATCTGTTACTATTGAACTTTTCTCTTTACAATTAGTCAATAGACAAGTGTAATGTTCCCTAGATTTAAGAGGTACACATGCATTACTCGACTCGACTCATTTCAATTTGTACGATTAGCCTTTTTATACTCATAGTTCGCCAGGTCAGTGCGAATACTAATCAAATTCAGTGGAGTGGTTTTGGAACAGTGATGGCATCCTATGCTGACTCAAATGCAGGCTATGATTTTGGACGGATAGACAGAGAATTGAGTTTTAGTGAAGGTAGCCTTTTGGGATTAAATGGCTCTTATAACCTCGAAGAAAATTGGACAGCTATTTTTCAACTCATAGCTCGCGGTAGCAAGCAAGAATACAGCACGTACTTAGATTGGGCACAGATTAACTGGCAAATTAGCGAAGATCTACAGCTGCGAATTGGAAAGCAGATGTGGCCCGTCTGGATGGTATCCGATCATATTGAAGTGGGCGTACTTTATCCGTGGATACGACCTCCCCTAGAAGTATATAGCATACAGCCTCTCAGCACTTTTACTGGTCTTACACTGGCAAAGTCTTTTACCAATGGTGAACACAGCCTTCTTTTAGAGGCCTACGGGGGGAATGCACTCGCCGAGTCGGACCCAGCAACCCCCTTTGGCTACCCCGCTTACTTCAACCTTGATGGAAATATCGAAAGCTTACGGGGCCTAAGTATAACTTATGAAAACTCGTGGTTAATGTTAAGATCTAGTTATGCTACAGGCAATGGTGATTTAACTCTCAAAAATTTAAGTTTATTGTGCCAACCTAGCTGCGGTACTGCTTCTGCTAATACCCCTGCTGATTTTAATTTGGGAAAAGCTGAGTTTACTTCTGCGGCTGCCCGTCTAAAATTTAAATCTTTTTTAATTTGGGTCGAGGCTGCTGAAACCAAATCAGAAAGTGCAAAACTAAACAAAGCACAGGGCTCTTATATAACATTCGGATATAGATTTAAAAGTTTTTTACCCTATATCACGACAGCGTATGCAAAAAACCCTACAGGCCCCTCTTCATACTTAGCCGGTAGTCAGAAGTCTTTTAGTATAGGTACGAATTATTTTTTATCAAACTCAATTGTTCTTAAGGCCGAGTTCAACGAAGTTGATGCAAAAGCAGTTAATGGCTTCTTTGAAAATAATTTAGGACAACCTGGACCTCAGGGCAGGTTCGCAAGAGACCCCGACTCAAAGGTGCAAGTTTATAACCTTGCTTTAAATTTTGCCTTTTAATAATGGCTAAAATCTAATACCAACAAATAGGCCTTGATATATATCTTAAGTTACCGAAAACAATATATGAATTTCAGGTTCATTGGTCTACTTACTAGTATTTTTGCCGGCCTATTTGCTATTTCAATATTAGTATATGGTTCTTATCAGGCCTATTTAAACATACAAAATATTAATCGCTACTTTTTCCCCATACTTGAAGGCAGCTCAATCAGCTTACGTCTACAAGAAAAGCTTGTAGCTCATGCAAATATTATGATTTACAAAGATTATGATGAAAATGAAATTTCAACTTTTTTAAATCTACAAAATGCCCTAGAAACTAGTTTAAAAGATTTTATGCAAACACTTGAGGAGATGCAGGCTAAAAATCTTTATACACGTGACGTCTCAATTCATGGAAGAGTACTGTTGAGAGAAAAAGAAAATCAATTGATCGAACTCTTAAAAAACAAAAAAAACAATCAGGCAAAAAACTTATTTCTAAGTGATGAATATCAAAATGTATTACAGGACTATAACGAGTCTCTGCAGATAACTACAGAAAATATTTTATTTGAAAGAGATGCCATCTTACAGCAGTTCCAAAAAACTCTTATAAATTCGTTATTTATCTTTTGTTTGTTCTTGGCCCTATCTATGGTTATGGCAATATTACTTTTTGCAATGATTCGAGCTGAAAAAAAGCGAACCAAGGAAGTAGAAGAAAATCTAGAAAAAGAAAAATTAAAAACTTTTCAAACAGCCAAACTTGCTTCTTTAGGAGAGATGGCAGGTGGCATAGCCCACGAAATCAATACTCCTTTAACAGTTATAACCGTTAGTGCACAAATGCTTGAGACGTTGATGGATAACCCCGAAAAGCATAAAACTAAAATCATGGAGATTATTGAAAAAATTGACAAAACATCTTTTAAAATATCAAAGATTACAAAAAGTCTACGCCGCTTATCTACCAACGAACAACACATCGAAAAAGAGTCCGTGTTAATAAAAGATATTATTGATGATGTTGTCAGCGTTTGTTCCTTTAGAAATTCAAGATCTGACGTAAAATTCAATGTTCATGTCCCAAATGAAAAATTGATTTTGATGTGTAAACAGGTAGAAATATCTCAAATTTTAATAAACCTGATAAACAATGCCCATGATGCCATTGAAAAATTAGAGCACAAGCAAATTGATATCACGGTAGAAACCTCTGACAGACGTATTATTATGCGGGTCAGAGACAGTGGGCCAAATGCCTATGAAAAAATTCATGAAAAAATTATGAGCCCATTTTTTACCACCAAAGGCGTAAAAGGCACGGGCTTAGGATTAAGTATTTCAAAAAAAATAGCTGAGTCTTACGACGGAACCCTAGAGATGAATCCAAATTCAGAAAGCACCGAGTTTGTATTAAACCTGCCTAACAGCAATGCCAATCAAGTGAAGTCGGCTTAGCGGTTATAGCTGCTCTTGTATTAAGATAATTCCCTCATACTAATTAGACCCAGAACAAAAAAATGGCGCCATAAAGCACCATTTTCTTTTAACAACTTACACCTTAACTTAATAAGTCATTTCACATCTAGGCGTCACCTTACCGCAGTATGATGCATTCACTGATTTTTGACATTCATTTTTAGCATTTGCTTCGGCGGCCACTGCAGTACCACCCTCACCTTTAAATTGCCTGCTATAAGCACTATCTGTTACCACGCAAACATAACCTCTAGCACGGCGATCCATATCTAAGTTGTTATCACACGTTAAGGCACCCTTATCACAATAAGA
>JBBKWS010000018.1:0-3547 GCA_037969075.1 Bdellovibrionales bacterium
ACTTTGTTATCCTCTGGCTTAAAAACCGAAAACCAATCATTAGGGCAATCAGTGCTTAAAGCTAGGGACTCACCGCTGATATAATCATAAACTAGGTGACGGATAGGCTGCCTTTGCTCAGTCTTGTTATTGATAATGTCAATGACATATGTCCTAGTTGAAAACGGTCCATCTTGCGGCTGCCAAGCTAACATCAAATATGGGTTATTTAAATTTAGTCTTTGAAGATTTTTAATGTGGGTATGTCCATTAATTGTTTTTACCACTTTAAAATTTCTTGGATCAAAGATGTCTATATATTCGTGCCTAACTAATGCTAAATATTCTTTGCCATCTCCAACTTCAAAACTATGCATGGAAATAATTTTATATCTATCATCACTAACGATTGGTCCCGCAACTATTGAGGACGTAACTAGATTCACTGTTGTAATAATAGTTCTAGAAAAGGAGACGCCTACGATTACTAAATGCAGCTCATCGTTATCTATGAAGGATGAAATTATAAAATCATCATTATCACCAAAACCCTTTGGAATATTACAAACCTCGGCGGAGTTCCAAAATATTTTTGTATCTAGATTATAGGATTTTACACCAAAACAATCATGATTTCGAATTACCGAAACAGCAATGTTTTGCTTTTTATAGTACAGCAACTTAACTTTCCCAGGCATTTCTACCTCGGTGGTATCGTAGTCAGAAAAGGATCCCAGTTCTATGACTTGCTTGGTATTACCCTTTCCAAAAACTAAAAACCTTTGATCCTCAGTCATTTGGCGATTATATAGCCGAATTGCCGGACTAAGGCGTATTAAACCCAGACCACTCTCTGGGATTTCACGAGCTACAGCAAGCCCAGAACCTGAATCTCTCTGAAAAATAAAAACCGCTTCTTTGTGTATTGCATCAAAATGCAATACATCCTGCTGTACAGAGGAATACCCAAATTTGTCTAATGACGAGTAATTCAGATACTGAAACTTACCAGTGGCTAAACTCCATAGGCGAGGACCATTATTATAAAGTACATTAGGAATGATGCCTAAGCGCAAAATAGTTTCTTCGAATAAAAATTGGCTAATTTGGTTAGAAATGTAATAATTTGATTCTTCTTCGCCATCATTTGATTCAATTCCAGCTAAACCTGCATACTCATGGTGCACCAATCGATACTGACCATCTTGGCTAGTACTGAGAAAGCGGTTTCTATTACAGGTAATGATATTATTAACTCCGTCATAAGAATTCACACATGTTTTCTCGGCCACTCCCACACTCAGTATATCGTCCGTACAGCTGATAATTGCTTTATCTATTTTTTCAGCCATTAATGCTCTATATGATTCTACACTATATATGACAGGTAACTTCAAGCTGTTGGGTCCAGCACCGCTTATCCACAATGATATGTCATCGCGAACAGTTAAATAACGCCCCTCACACTCATCTCCACCGTTCCCGGCTATGTCACCAGCTAAGGCCAATATACCTTGAGTAAACATCAAAAATAATACTACTAAGAATTTTTTCATTTATAATCCCCTGTTCGACTGTGGAAATAACTGCATTGAAAATGTATAAACTTCTGTTGGCTTACCACTTTCCATAATATCCATGACTTTAGTTCTAAATTTTCTAATTTCTTTTTTAACTTGATTCATTTTTTCTAAATTTACTGCCATTGTAACTGTCGTAATTTCCCTAAACTCTAGGGATGTTGTATCTATCGACTCTTTTGCTCTGTCTAAATTTTGCTTGTGATGAATTTTTAAAGCCTGCGAGGGAATGTTTTCGCCAATAAAAATGGACTTAGATGTTCTAACTATAATTCCATCGTTGTTCTTTATAAGTTGTAATTTCAATAGTCGCGACAACGCCTTAGCACAAAGAGCAGAAGAAATACCCAGTCTTCGGGAAATAATACTAGCATTGTATGGTGTCTCTGGGATTTGAGCCAAATTTAAAATAGCAAAATAGTACCAATCAGCAATAACTCTAAACTGGTCCTCGCTAAACGCCTGAAACTTTTCAAGCTCCGCTTGGCTTAAAGCTTTTAATTCATCATTTGAAAATGATAGCTTACTTAATATTTTACTCTTAGCCCTGCTTCCAACACACCGCTTCTTGCTTAACACATCTGATAATAGACTTTTACTTATACCCAGGTCCCTAGCAAAGGCCCTTAACGAGTAGCTTGGATTACTTAGCTTTCTACTCTCAAGCTCTCTTAAAAGTATTGTGGTATATAAGCTTTCGATCGATGGTCTATTTATCACTACGATTTCTCACTTTCTTTATTACCTAATGAAGTATAATGACTGATTACAAAAAACCAAGTATATTTTGGACAAAGTGTCCGAAAGTTTTTTTGGACACTTTAATACTGGTTCTAGTAAAATAAGCTAGCTTCTTTAAAACGATTTGATAATTGTATATAAATATAAACGAGGGGTTATATGAATATATATACATTTGTTTTTTTACTTCTGATAAGTGTCACGTCTTTTGCTGGTGATTTTTGGATGGAGGGTGAGTGGTCAGACTCTCCTCGTAGCCAATTTGGTATTAATGTCAATAGAACCGCCCCCTTTACCTATAGGTTTATACATCGTCATTTTAACAATAATAATAGTTTGTATATGATTTATCAAAAAAACCCTTCGCTTCCAAGTCTTGGTCGCGACGAGTTTGAATTAGTTAGCATAGATCCAAAATTTGGCGAGGTGCACTATTACCAGTGTGTGAGGTACGGACGACAGGCTAAGGAATTAAGTTTTTGTACTGACGATCCTAGGATGAGTATTGCCTATCGAATTACTTTTATTAAAATCTCTGATTCAAATAAAGAAGGTATTTTTTATGAGATAAGTACTTTATCAGGTAGCCTTGTCCAAATTCGTTATTATAAGTACCCTTAATAATTTTTGCAAAACTTGTATTTAACAGAAATTACATTACAGACACGAAGAAACTGATGTCGCTCTGTAGTTTGTTTGTGACGTATTTGTTTCTAAGCTTTGTAACATTATAAAAAATGCCTCTGCATTACTAGCGGAACTGGTTTCTGCACAATATTCACCGCCACCCTCTATTCCATTCGCAGTCAGTTGGTAATCGATAAGTAGTCCTTGTGTTTTGGCAGAGCTTAGAAGTCCTTCGACAGCCAACTGATCCGGAGTACCCATAGAGACGCCGAAAACTCCAACAGAGACATATACTTTTGAAGAGTCTAAATTGAACTCTCTTACGCCGGGTGAACTAATTTCTTCACTATTATCACTACTTCCACATCCGATAATAAATAGTAAAAACGACGTTAACAATAGTAGTTTGCTTACTTTCATAGTGGGGTTCCTCACTTTAAATCATCGGATTTTTATTACGAAGCTATAGAAGATATCGACAGTTTTATGCACCGTGACCCGAAAAAGGAAGCAGGTACCTAAGGCTAGTGTCTAATTGTTTTACAGTCCAGCCCGTCACATTTCGCAGATTTAGCCTAATTTAGGTAAAAAACTTATAGGCAAATGCATTTTTCCTTAAG
>JBBKWS010000019.1:0-4534 GCA_037969075.1 Bdellovibrionales bacterium
GCGTTTACATTCTTTTTACATTGTTCATCAAGTAGCGTTAATGCGCGGGCAGAGCAGTCAGATAATGTGGGAGCAGCATTTAATTGCTCCTTTATACTATTATTAAGAGCACCCACAGAATTAAGCGCATCTAAACGATAAGCTTTCTTAACAGTGATATCACATTGAAAGGATGCGCTCGCCAAAAGGGGAGCCGTTAAAATTATGGACATTATAACAAATTTTGTCACTTAAGACCTCGTTTGTTTAGGTTTACGTTCTATCATAGTTTACATATAGCAATATGGAGGCCATATATTATAGCGCGAATAACTTGTTGGTGATATCTTAAGATATGTCCATAAATACAGAAGAAGATTTTAATGCATTAAAAAAGATAGGTGTAATCGTTGCCGACTGCCTACAGCTTATGGCTTCAAAAATTGAGCCTGGCATGACCACCCTAGAGCTAGATAAAATAGGCGCTAAATATCTAGATAATTTTGGAGCAAAATCAGCTCCTATCTTAGTCTACGATTTTCCAGGGACCACCTGTATTAGCATTAACCCGCAAGTTGCGCATGGTATTCCTGGCTCGCAAATCATTAAGGCGGGAGATTTAATAAATATAGATGTATCAGCTGAACTAAACGGATTTTTTGCCGACACAGGCGGCTCATTTATCGTTCCGCCAATTGATGTAAAAAAACAAGCCGTTTGCGACGCCACAAAAAGGGCTCTTAAGGCTGCAATAAAAAGTGCGGTTGCCGGTAAAAAATTAAATTCAATTGGTAAGGCCATAGAGCGCGAGGCTGAAAAATCGGGCTTTACGATTATTGAAAACTTGGGGAGTCATGGAGTTGGACGAGGACTACATGAAGAACCTAAGTTTATCCCAGGCTACTACGACCCCGATGATAAGCGCATGTTAAAAGAAAACATGGTAATTACAATCGAGCCATTTTTATCTACAGGCGCTAATGAAGTTGATGATAGTGGGGATGGTTGGACATTAATCACGTCTGCTAAACACTTATCAGCGCAATACGAACACACAATGGTAATTACTAAATCAAAACCAATTATTATAACGACTCCAACAAAGTTTTTAATGGGCGAACACTAAGTCTTATAAACGTAAGGAAGCCCTAAGCGGCGACTTCATGTGGCTACTTAGAGCTTGTGGTGAGAATAGGCAGGACTTATTAATGTTGGGTGTGGGATTAATTCATTAATAAGCGGGGTGTTGACTTTGTAAAATCAGATTTTACAAATTGTATGGTCTCTTCCGTGAGATTTTTTGATTCATGAGTCTGTATAAAATTAGCTACACTTTGAGTAACAAAGGCAGTTGCTTGTGAGGTGCCCGTCATCGGGCCAAAGTTGCCACCAGGTAGGGTTGAGTAAATAGACTTCCCTGGTGCGGGTACGGTATGTTTTCCATAGTTGCTTGAGCCGAGGCGCCTAAATTTTGCATCTACTGAAGAGACTGAAATAATATTTTTTACTTTATAGTTTGCCGGATAGTAACCATGCTTGTCTAAATCTAATCCGCTGTTTCCTGCGGCGGTTACAAAAATGACACCTCTATTTGAGGCGAACTTGATTGCAGCCTCTTCTTTTTTACTCTTTACTGCTCCGCTACTAGAGTAGTTTATGACAGAGGCTCCCATTTCTACGGCGTAGTGTATGGCTTTGATGGTGTTATCTATGCTTTGATCATCTGTTGCAGATTTGTCAAAATACTTTAAGCTCATGATCTTAATAGTGCCTGTATTAAGCGGTAGTATTTTAGGGGTTGAGTTACCAGATATTATACCACTGATGTGTGTCCCATGTCCGATGACATCTGTTAGATCACTGGTGTGGTTGGTAAAATTCCAACCATGTAAATCATCGATGTATCCGTTACCATCGTCATCTACCCCGTTAGTAGATTTATCATTGCCTGACTCATCTACGCCTTGCTCTCCGGGGTTATTCCAAAGGCTCGGCTTTAAATTAGGATGATTGATATCTATACCAGTATCTATAACGGCAACAATAATAGGTTTTTTAATTTCAGCTATGAGTAGTGTGTTTAAACTTCGTGGTTTAGTATTGATAGTACTTTTAGCGGCGTGCGCTGTTGTACAATGGCTGTTTGTTATGATTAATAAGATAGATAATAGAATTAATTTGTTCACGTATTTCCTCCAACGCAAAAAAAAAATTACGTGGGGTAACGGGCGGCGCACATTATTTTACTATTTAGATTGTGTATATTTTTTGATGGATTTTCTGAGATGCTATTAACGGGTTGTAATACCTATTATTGCAACGTTGGGGCCACCTGTATTTAAATTAAACGGTGTTTAACAATACGCCAGTGTCTAAAACCCCAAAAGCGGATAAAAGTTTAACAGGCGTATTTGTTATATTCGATTTCTAAGCGGATTTACTGGTTTTGATTTCAGCAATAGTGGCTTTGTCTCGACCAGAGTTTTTTGATGCATATAGGGCTTCATCAGCTCGCTTTATCCATTCTTCAACGGATTCGCCCTCGTTTAACTGAGCAATACCCATAGAGCATGTAAATTTGATTCTCATGTCTAATTGAACGTAAGTTTCATTGCGAATGGTTGTTAAAGCCTTTTCAGCTACATGAGCGGCCTGTACCACATTATAATCAGTCATTATGACGGCAAACTCTTCTCCGCCAACACGAGCTACAAAATCCAATTCTCTAGGAAAGCATTCTTGCAGAAGCTTTACACATTCTTTAATAATGGCATCACCTATATCATGTCCATATACATCATTAACTCGTTTAAAGTGATCAATGTCTAGCATGACTAGCGTTACAGGAGACTTGGTGACTCTTGATAGTTGCCATTGCTTTAAAATATGTTCATCAAAACTTTTACGATTAAACGCCTTGGTCATATGATCTAAGCTCATTGTTTGATTGGCTTCAACGAGCTTCTTTTTAACAGAGTGAAGGCTTTTTTGAAACTTCTGCATTCTCTCGGTTTTTTTCTTATCTTTCTTGTATTGAAGTTCAATATAACTATCAATAAATTGGCGAGATTGCGATTTTAAAGTATCAATTGAGTTACATTCAACAGCCTCTCTTAATTGATCAAAATGTTTTCGAACCTCTGATTCCTCAGTTTGCTCATCCAGGCCCTCATTTAATTGTTCAACAAAGTCCCAAATAATATTTCGAAAATCATCAAATGTTTTTTGTATGTAAGAGTATTCGCTAATTCTGTAGCTCGAAAAAAACTGACGGATTCGAAATAAAACTTTATCCATATTAGGATTATTAGGTTTTATTAGTTGTTGAGCGAGGTCTTCTAATGTTTGGCGAGTTTTTCTGGCGGGTAATTTTTCGATATCAAAGAGATGCTTCATGTGGCTGTCGATAATATATAAAATTGTAGCAAGGTCTTCAGATATGTCATGTTCAGGCGTATCGTCATTTTCAATTTCGCTATTGCTGCGCTCTGAACTTTCACTGATATCAAACTGATTGATGAATTTTTTGACCCAAGTCTTCAAAAAGCCCCCTTTACTACAAGAGGCTATCGGTAAAATGGCTAAATAAATAAAGATTAAGCCACGTTTAGGGGTCTGGAAAAACTGAGTTGTCTAGCCGGTATACAAAAAACGGTAGATATTACCTTGTATTGATCAAGGGTCCTGTATCGGTTTGTAACAGGACTATAGATCAACCTGCTCTATGCTCTGCAAAGGAATAGGATTTAGTATTTGCTGACTTAGAGTTAAAAAATAATCTGAAGAATCTGTGGTGTAAATATTTACGCCACCTTTTGTTTGTGAACCACTCTCCAGGCGTCCATTTCTAAAATCTTCTTTTAATATATTAGCTATCGCTACACCTGATGAAACTAAATTAACGGCACTCCCGAAATAAGTTTGAATGGATTTTTTTAATAGTGGGTAGTGCGTACAGCCTAAAACAACAGTATCGACACCTTTATCCACAAGTTCTTTTAAGTATCGATGAGTGATTAGTTTTGTAACGTCCTCGTCATACAAACCCTCTTCTGCTAGTGGTACAAATAAGGGGCAAGCTATCGCAAAAATTTGTGCGCTAGGATCTAGTGAGCGAATTCGGTTTTGGTAGGCCTGGCTTAAGATGGTTGCCCTAGTACCAAGGACTCCAATTTTTTTATTTTTTGTAGTGGCTACAGCTAATTTTGCACCGGGTTCAATTACATTGTAAACAGGTACGCCCATCCATTCGGATTCAAAAAATTGGCTAGAGGCAGAGTTACAGGCAATGACCACGGCCTTTACATTTTTTTGTAATAAAAAAGATATGGTTTGCTCTGAATATTTTCGAATCGTCGCGGGGGATTTTGCTCCGTAAGGAAGTCTTGCGGTATCTCCTAAATAGATAAAGGATTCATGCGGAAATGCAGTTACTAGTTCTTTAAGAACTGTTAGGCCGCCAATCCCAGAATCAAACACTCCAATCGCTTTGGTCATATAAATATTATAATTGAGAATTTTGGTTTTGGCAAAATGCTTGCAGTAGTAATACTGT
>JBBKWS010000020.1:0-3440 GCA_037969075.1 Bdellovibrionales bacterium
TGATGACTCTCACTGTTGGTTTCTAAGTGAAGTGGCGGGTAACTTCTGACAAAACTCTCGCCTTTTTCAACTTCTTTTAAGCGTGATTCAATTAGTTTAATCGCGCGCTTTTTATCAACCGCACCTACCAAAACTATTTTAATGTTCTGATCAACCAAGTGCTGTTTTTTAAAGTTTAGGATATCTTCAACCGTTATAGGGGTAATTGTAGCAACCTTTCCCTCAAGGTCAAAAGAGTAAGGGTGAGATGGAAACATCATTTCCATAAATTTTTGCGATGCTAAGTGTGAGGGATTATCCACTCTGTTTTTAATAGAAATCAATGTTTGCAGTCGTTCACGCTCTAATACACTCTGCTCTAACTTATTAGTAAATAAAATATCAAAGTATAAATTAAGGGCTTCATCTTGTGTTTTACTAAGACTTGTCATTTTTAAACCAATGCTGTTTCTTCCAGAAAAGGCAGATACACTGGCAGAAATATCTTCTAACTTTTGATGCAGCTCTGCTTCAGTTAGTTTGTTGGTTCCACTAACCCATACATTTGACAGCATGCTGCCAATCCCCATATTGCTATCAACCTCTTGTCTGGCACCGCCAAGCGCAGCCAACTGTACATGAAATAGCGGCACATCGTTAGTTTCATAAATCAATAGCTCAGGACCAGATTTTAATTTAATTTTTTCAACTTTTGATTTCTTTAATTCGCCGATCTTAAATGTGCTAGCTTCTTTTTTAGGTTTCTTGCCCACCGCAAGCCTTACACCCTTAACGGAGTTATACATTTTTTTGTAATCTTTAACAAAAGCTTTAAACAGTGGCTCCACTTTTTTTGTTTCAGCATTTGTCGCCGCACTTACACAGATCAAATCAGGTTTTAAATATTTTCTTGCAACTGCAATCACATCTTTGGTTGTGATCGCTCGCATTTTTTTATTTAATTTTTTTGAATACTCTGGATCACCCGTTAAAAACATATAGTGCCCAACATGGTTTGCAATCCCATCTACAGTTTGTTTTGAGTAAACCTCTTCATTTTCGAAGTTAGTGATGGCGGTTTTAAGTTCACCAACTTCTACCTCTCCAGAGAGAAGTGATTTAAGTGAAATCAATACTTCATCGAGAACTTGTTTTATATTTGCTGCATCTAGGCCTGCAGAAATAGAAAATAAGCCTTCATCAATGGGTGTATATGTAGATGAAAATATAAATTGCACTAAACCCTTTTCATTTTTTATGGTCTTAATCATTCTTGATGTTTCGCTTTGTCCTAAAATAGCTGACATCAAATCTAGCGCCGGAGTGTCCTTGTGCATAGCGTGCGGAACCTTCCATGAAAGTTGAAATCTGCTTTCTTGAAACTTAGTGTTTTTAACCTCTAGCCTTGGTGTCTTTTGCGCAGGCTCTTTAACTCTTTTTATGGTTTTAACCCGGTAGGCTGGGATTTTTTCAAAATGTTGCTTTATCTCTGGTTTTAATTTTTTAGATTCAAAATCACCAGTTACAATTAAAGTCATATTTTTTGGAGAATACCTTGCATTGTAATACTCTTTAATTTTTTTTGCACTTACGGTCTTAACTACTTTGTCGTAGCCAATCACCGGGATCCCGTAGGGATGCTTTTTAAAAACCGTTGAAAACATGTTCTGCGAAGCAACTCTAGATAAAGAGTCGTTAGATCGTTTAATCTCTTCAATTACAACTTCTCTTTCATTGTCTATCTCTTTTGGATCAAACGTAGGATACCCCATCATCTGACTAATCATATCTAGCGCAGTTCCGGTAAACTCTTTAGAAATCGTTATGTAAAAAACCGTTTGATCAAAGGATGTATATGCATTCAATTGTCCGCCGGCGCCCTCAACTTTTTGCGCAATTTCACCAACACCATATTTTTCAGAACCCTTAAACACTAAATGCTCGATGAAGTGGGAGATTCCCTCAATGCCTTTTACCTCGTCTGCGCTTCCTGTTTTTACCCAAGCTTGCACAGATACAACTGGTGCCTTGTTATTTTGGACCAATACGATTTTAAGACCATTTCTTAATTGATATTTTTGTAGCATAGGTTACCTTCTCTCCGTGGCGTTTGGCATTTATATTCATTATCCGTACTGTTTGCAGCAGTGTTCATATTGTGACTTTGCGACTGCTTTGCATAAAAGCCTTGATCGTGACAATGCGTACGTGAATAGTCTGATAAAAGAAATTCAACTACGCGCTGGCAAATGGGCCCCGAATACTATCACCAGCATCTATTTTGGCGGGGGCACACCGAGCCTTATGCAAACTAAACATATTCTAGATGTTTTTGTGGCACTTGAAAAGCAAGGATTTAAAAAATCGGCTGATTGTGAAGTCACCATAGAAATTAACCCTGATACAATTTCTGGACCCAAGCTTGATGAACTTGTAAGCGCGGGGATAAATCGTTTTAGTGTAGGAGCGCAAACTTTTAATGATAAACTTTTGAATCTGGTCGGCCGCAAGCACAGTGGGTCTGACACCCTAAAAACGCTTGAGCTACTATCTGGCAAAAATCTAAACTTTTCCGTAGATCTGCTCTTTGCACTGCCGGAGCAAACCATGGTCGATGTAAAAGATGACCTCGCCACCCTATTGTCATTTAAACCTTCACATTTTAGCCCCTACATTCTGACTTTACCAAAACACCATAGCCTACAAAAAAACAGGCCTGATGATAATATCCAGGTTGATATGCTCTCTTATGTGCATAAAACTTTGCACGATAGTAGTTATGAGCAGTATGAAATTTCAAACTTTTCTCTACCTGGTTTTCACTCTAGACATAACTACAACGCGTGGACAGGGCAATCCTACTGGGGACTTGGCATGAGCGCGCATTCTTATCTTAACACCGGTGACTGGGGCGTAAGGTTTTGGAATCCCGCCACAGTTACATCCTATGAAAATCAACTTATCTCAAAGACCGTTATGCCGTTTGATGGATTGCCTAAAAATCAGGTAGAGATCCTACAGCAACATGAAGCGCTCACCGATTTTAATCATACCCGCCTGCGTCTCAAAGCAGGCCTGAAATGGCAAGAATTAGAGCGTAACTTTGGACAAAGTATCTATTTGTCTGTGAGGTCTCGTTTAGAGCAAGAAAAGTTGCAAAATCTACTTAGTTTTACACCTGATGGGGTTCAGTTAAATCAACGCGGTATTGAATTGAGCAATTTAGTCTTTTCTGAGGTCACTTTTCTCAAAGAAGACCTTCCCTACCTTGACAGCTTTTAGTATGCTTCCCATATTGTTTAAAAAGGAGAGCCTGTGTCAGACGCAGAGAATAAGAATGAAGCCGATGCGCCAGAAGAAAATAACGACTCGCCTATAAGCGAATCCACAGAACAAACCGAGCAAATCGAAAAATTAACTGCTGATGTAGAAAAAGCAAAGAAAGAACACCTGTATCTTTT
>JBBKWS010000021.1:0-2918 GCA_037969075.1 Bdellovibrionales bacterium
ATATGCCCAAAGGTTTCGAGTGGATATTTTTTTAAAACTTGAACTAATCTGCCTTGCTGTATGTGCTTTTCAACATCCCATATAGATCTAACTAATATACCACAGTCGTTGAGTGCCATATCGGTTAAAAAAGCCCCATTGTCACAATCAATAGTTTTTTCTAGACTAAACTTTTTTAATGGCTTCCGTGTATCTATAAATTTGCAGGATTCGTGTATTTTTAAAAATAGAAGATTGTGGCGCAAAAGATCATCAGGAGTTTGAATTGATTTGTGTAACTTTAAATATTTAGGAGAGGCACAAAAAACTAGGTCATTGGGAGCCAACTTTCTGTAAATCAGTTCTGTATCTTCAGGCTCTTGAATCCTGATTGCCATATCAAAATTACTCTCAATGATATTCATAAACTTTTCACTTAGTGAAAGTTCAATCTTTACTTTTGGATGAATTTTTTGAAAATCTTTAATAATGGGTATAAGTAAATTATGAGCAACAAAAGAAACGCTTGTAATACGGACTACGCCAGTAAGCTCCTTTTTTTCACTAAAGGTATTTTCTATCTCATTAAGCTCATCTAAAAAGGCTCTTACCTTTGGTAAAAGTGTTTTCCCTTCATCTGTTTGGGTAACAACTCGTGTAGATCTTTGGAATAGCCTAACCCCTAGTTGATCTTCAAGTTTTGAAACCCTTTTACTGAGAATAGATACAGGAGTATTTACTTCTCTAGATGCTTTAGCGAAGTTTCCATACTGTGCTACGGCGACAAAGGCACGCCAGCCTGTTAAATCATCAGTTTTCATTGTTTCAATATATGAAATAATCCATTGAAAATAAAGGATATTATCATTATTTGAAAAATAGACTAACTTAGCCGCACTAACCCATTCAAAGGAGAATTCAAATGAAAAATTTAAAAGGATACAAAAGGAAACTCAGCTTAATATGTTTAATTACAATTACTCAGATCTCGTGTGCCAGTGCTGCACATTCAATAGCTAAGCTCGAATCATCGGACTTTCAACACATAGGAACAGCTCAATGGTTTTCAGACGGACCTGAAATTTCAGCTAACAGAGGGGATGGGTTTCTTGTTACAAAGGATAGATACGATGACTTTTACTTAAGGGTAGAGTTTTATGCAGGGCCTAACACAAATAGTGGCATTTTTTTCAGATGTGATGAAGCCACAAAAATAAGTGACAAGAGTTGTTATGAAGCAAATATCTTTGATACCCGCATTGATCAAACGTATCGCACGGGGGCAATTACAGGCTACGCTCATCCTAAAGTGACAATTAATTCTGAAGATAGTAACTGGCACAATTATGAAATTTATGCCGTAGGAGACAAAGTCCGTGTCCTACTTGACGGAAAAGAGACTGTCTACATGCGAGATCATAAACATAGTTCAGGATATATAGCTTTGCAGTTCGCCCAAGGCGAGATTAAATTTAGAAATTTTGAAATTCGTAAGCTAAGAAGTAGTGCTCTCAAAACTACTAAAACAATTCTTGATGGAGTTTGGGAATTGGAGTCTATGGAAATTGTGGATAATTCAGGTAAATCGACCCCGTGGTGTCCAGGTTCATTTGGAGTGATCGTTTACACAAAGAACTATATGTCGACAGCTGTGAATTGTATAAGTGATCCAAGTAAGGCAGTTCTATACTCTGGACCGTTTGAGATAAATAACGAGGTTGTTTATCACCATGTGCAAAACTACAGCGATCCAAGCTTAAATAAAGTATTCAAACGTAACTTTCTATTAAGTGGTAAAAACCACTTGGAGCTCAGAGGCGACTTGGGAACTAGTGTTGTCGTAGTCAAGTGGGTCCGTAGGTAAACTGCGCATAAATATTTTTGATGGCGAGTTTCCGTAGAGGAGGCTCGCTATTTTTTTCTCGTACATGGTTGGATATTGGTACTATTAAATTCTGGCCTACATTCTGTAAGTGATGGATCTAATAAATAAAGTGCATGGCATCTCTGCTCTTCTGCTATAGAGAGTAAAAAATCTTTTCTCTCATTAGTCGTAAGATTTAATTTTTTTGCAATTTTCTCAGCTAAATCTAGAGAAAGCAAAATTTTTCCTTTTATGAGCTTCGATAGATATGTAGTATCCAAACCAAGAAATTTAGCAAATGCACTCTGTGAATATCGTGAGTTTTTAGTACGCCTACGTCTAAATTCATCATTTATTAATTTTCGATATGCAGCACTTAAATCTGACATATTATCTCACCACGGGAAAAAAAGTTTTCGCCATAACGGTACTTGATGATCAAATCCTAATTTACTAGGAGCTACACCTGGCTGGTGCCAAGTCCCGTGTATTTTATCCCAGAAGTTAAATACAGTTCCAAAATTACAGTAGGAATTATCTTCGCTGTGATGCCAAAAGTGATCCTCTGGTTGAATGAAAATCAGCGACATAAAACGTTGAAGAATAGATCCACGAGGTAAATTAAAATCTGTGTGTCCCCAAAAGTTAATAATTAGGCTGATACCCGAAAAAGTTAAAAATGGTAAAGGATCTTTAGCAACAAAAATAACCAGTGGGATTATCCACATATAGACCATGAAAATAGGACTAATGAGTGAGTTGCGAGAGCTGGCAAAAACATCAAGTTTCTTTGGTGCATGATGCACGGAATGCAAATTCCAGAATGTTGTTTGGGCGTGAAAGGCTCGATGATTCCAGTACCATGCATAATCGATTACCATGGTTAAGGCGAGGGCGGCTAACCATTCAATATTAAGGGATCCTTTAAACTGTGGAATCAGTGAAGAATATAACCAATACACTAATGAAACTTGGATTATTGGGATAATTAAGAAATGATTTACTAGACTTAGTATATCAAGTGCCCAAGCCTCAAAATTTCTTTCAAAGGTAGCTGTGCGTGATTCACGATTCA
>JBBKWS010000022.1:0-8748 GCA_037969075.1 Bdellovibrionales bacterium
GCCTTTACTTTAGGTCACAGTATTACTCTGATATTTGCGACTTTTTTAGGGATCAAAGCGAACTACTATTTAATAGATGCAGTCATTGCTATGACCGTAATTTATAAAGGTTTTGATAATATTGGAGGATTCAAAAAATACTTTAACATGGAATCACCCAATTTAATCGCGGCTGTCTTTGGCTTTGGCTTAATCCATGGGTTTGGCTTATCGACAAGACTGCAACAGCTTCCTCTCGGCAATCGAGATGATCTCCTGGGAAAAATTATTGCATTCAACGTAGGTGTTGAATTTGGGCAGATAGCTGCTCTTGTAGTGCTTGTAGGAGTTCTTGCTATTTGGAGAAAAAGACCTTCTTTCCTTCAATTTAGTACAGCTGCTAACTGGGGTTTGATGGCGATAGGTTCACTCCTGCTTTTAATGCAACTACATGGGTATCAACACGACGCTTATGCAGATGACTTTGGTTTTAATAAAGATGGGCACTCGCATCATCATCAAGACATGAACGAAGAAACAAATTAACTAACAACAAAGGAAATAACATGAAAAAATTCATTCTAGGATCATTTATAGCTCTTACTTTTTTGACTCAAAACCTATTTGCTCATGGAGATCACTATGAGCTTACCAAAGGCGATGCAATCGTGGCGGCAAAAACTCACATTGATCAGCTTATAGCTGGCAAAAAATTACCAGACGATTGGAAAACTGCAACACCAATGCCTGCAGTAACAGCTACCAAAACAATCAATGGTAAACAACGCTGGGTAGTTGTATTTGAGAATGAGAAAGAAACTGACACCACTAAGAAAAAATTAGAGGTTATTCTTACTCCTGCTGGCAAGTACATCTCTTATAAGTACGTTAAGTAGAGCAATCATACAGAGGGGCCTACTAAAGTTAGGCCTCTACAGTTTTGTGACACTTTTATCAAAACTAGTTAATATTGAGACAAAGCTGGACTTCAAAATATATACCTTAAATCCTAATAATTAGGTCTTAATAAAAAAACTGTCACAAAAATAATTAAATAGACGTATATATATGATATGAACTCAATAATTATTTTTCTTGGACTGTTTTTTACTTACGCTAATCTTAACGCAGAAGAACCAGTTAATCTTTCACAATTTCTTAAAATGGTACAAGAAAGAAGCTTGGACCTAAAAGTGGATCAGGCAAAACTGGAGGCGGCTCAAGCTAGGTCTGTAGGGCTAGCCATTCCGCCACCGATGATTGGCTTTAATCAAATGACTATGGATTCTGGAATGAAGGCAAATGGCTTTGAGATCAGTCAAACCATCCCATTTCCAACAAAACTATCTAATGATTATTCGGCAAGACAGAATCTAGCCAAAGCCCAAGAAGAAATGCGCCTTGCAAACCAAAATGAGATTTTTGCAAAGGCAAAACTAATTTATTTTAACTTATGGTCTAATCAAGAAAAACTATCTTTATTAAAAAGTAAGAAATCAATTATTTTAGATCATATCAAGCTATCTAAATCGGTCGCCAGATCAGATAGTTTCGCTAGCATACATACTCTAAAAGCTGAGTCAGATACAGATTTCTTAGAAAATGAAATTGAAGCACAAGAACAGGCTATTCAAGAAAGCCAGTTTCAAATAGCAGCTTTTTTAGATAAAGACTCTAGTTTTAAGTTTACGGCGACCGAACCGCCATTGTCGCCAATTCCCCAGATAGAGTCTCCTGAGCAAACGCACCAATTAAAAGCCTTAAAGTTTGAATTAGAAAGCTACAGATCAAGAGAGTCCGAGGCCAAATCTGCGTGGTTCCCAGAATTGAATTTGAAATATAAAGAAATGGGCGCAACTGATAGTAGACCTGGATATAGCGAAATTATGCTGGGAGTTAGCTTGCCATTTGTTTTCTTCTGGGGGCCTAATGCTGAAAGTAAATCTGCAAGTGCAGAAAAAATGCAAGCAGAGCTAGAATATAAAAAAACCAAAAGAACTATTGAATCCGAAAAGTATGTCTTAATCTCTAAAGTTGAATCTCTTAAAAAGCAGCTTGAAATCCTTAAAACAAGACTCATTCCACGTGCTGAAAAGCGTATGAAAATAGCTCGAAATCTTAGTCCAAGAGATATGGAGACGCTACAAGATCGCCGCGAAACAACGGAGGCTTTTCCTGACCTTAAAATAAAGGCTTTAGAGCTAAGGATTGACTACGAAAAAGCCATTGCCGATTTAGAAAAATATGTATCTCAAAAGGGATTATCTTATGAATAAAAAATTACTTCTGATTATTTCTATTATAGCAATCTTAGGATTTTGGGCCTCTAAAACTTTAATTAAAAAAGATTCATCAAAGGATAAAACCTCAGTTACCAAGATGGAAAACAGTGTTTACTGGACTTGCCCTATGCACCCACAGGTTCATATGGAGCATGAAGGCGAATGTCCTATTTGCCATATGAAATTAGTAAAAGTAACAAAACAAAATCAGGGAAATAATATTAATGACGGCGATACCGCCGACAATCGAACATCTGTTTTTACTACGAAGAACCAACTGGATTTAATTGGTTTACAAAAAGTACAAGCTGAAAAGATGGACCTTACCACCAAAATAGGCATATCAGGAAGAGCACTATCTGCGAGTGCAGTAGCATTTCAGGTCTATGAAAGTGATTTACGAGTTTTAAAAGTCGGTCTTCCTTTTAAAGGGATCGAGAGTGTATCTTCAGAGGACGTATCCGGAATCATCACGTCTATTGATTCATTAGTAGATCCAACAAGTCGTACTGTGCGGGTAATTGGGTCAATTAAAAATAGCTCCACGCGGCTTTTACCCGAAACTAGTTTTAGTGGTGAAATTTTAATTTTATTGAAAGATCGATTGGCAATCCCTGAAAGCTCGGTACTCCACACTGGTAAAGGAGCTCTAGTATATATCGTAGAAAAAAATAATAAATTAAATCCCACCTTCATAAAATTAGGCGCAAAAACAGAAGGCTTTTATGAAGTCATCAGTGGTTTGACCGATGGTCAATTTATTAGCTCAGGTCCTAATTTTCTAATTGATTCAGAGGCCAAAATCAGAGGCGCTAATGATTAAAAACATCATTACCTTCTCAGCGCACAATCGATTTTTGGTGATCAGCATCACAGCAGTCTTTATGTTGATTGGTGTATACTGCCTAAAACAAATTCCGCTGGATGCGATTCCTGATTTATCCGACACACAAGTTATTATTTATTCAAGATGGGATAGGTCCCCCGATATTATGGAAAACCAAGTTACCTATCCGATTGTATCCGCCATGCTTGGCGCACCAAAAGTTAAATCTGTCAGAGGCTTTTCGGATTATGGTTTTTCATACGCCTATGTTATTTTTGAAGATGGCACTGATCTATACTGGGCAAGAAGTAGAGTGCTGGAGAGTTTAAATCGAATCACCTCACAGCTTCCCGAAGGTGTTAAGACTGAGATAGGACCTGACGCCACAAGCGTTGGATGGGTTTATCAGTATGTTATCACTGACGACTCAGGTAAATTTAATACAGCCGATTTACGCTCTATGCAGGATTGGCTCGTTAGGTTTCAGTTGCAGTCTGTATCAGGCGTGGCCGAGGTAGCTTCCCTTGGTGGTTTTGTAAAACAGTATCAAATAAAAGTAGATCCCACTAAATTAGAATTATTCGAAGTTAGCTTTAAGCAAGTTATGGATGCCGTAAAAAACTCTAACCAAGAAAGTGGCGGCAGAACCATAGAGTTTTCAGGCACTGAAGCCATGGTTCGAAGCCGTGGTCTTGTGGACAAGGTCGACGATATCGAAAATGCGGTGGTGGTTTTAAACCCAAGAAGTCGTGCCCCCGTCTTAGTAAAACAGGTCGCCACTGTTTCTATAGGGCCAGAAATGCGAAGAGGCATTACTGACTACAATGGTCAGGGAGATACTGTTGGCGGCATCATAGTGATGAGACAAGGTGAAGATGCCCCTGCTGTGATTGCAAAAGTAAAAGAAAAAATTAAAGACATTCAAAAATCTTTACCTGATGGCGTAAAAATCACTTCAGTCTATGATAGATCTGATCTAATTGACCGGGCCATGTCAGCACTTACTGGCACATTGATTGAAGAATTAATTATTGTAAGTTTAATAATTTTACTATTTTTATGGCACATCCCCTCTGCCATTGTGCCCATCGTAACCATTCCGATTGCAGTTCTTCTGTCCTTTATTCCTTTATATCTATTGGGACAAAGTTCAAACATTATGTCTTTAGCAGGCATTGCCATCTCTATTGGTGTACTTGTTGATGGAGCTATTGTAGAGGTAGAAAATGCATACCGAAAAATACAGCATTGGGACGAAGACGGTAGAAAAGGTAGCTTTTTTGAAGTGCGTCTTTCTGCACTAACTGAAGTTGGTCCCTCAGTATTTTTCTCACTTTTAGTGATCGCTGTTGCTTTTATTCCTATATTCACTCTTGTAGACCAAGAAGGCAGACTATTTAGACCGCTCGCCTTATCTAAAAATTTGGCGATGGCTATAGCTGCTATTTTAGCCATTACTTTAGATCCTGCCATGCGAATGTTATTTGCCCGTGCAGATCCAATCAAAACTTCTAAACGATGGTTCAATAAAATTGCTAACGCTTTATTTGTGGGAACATATTACTCTGAGTTTAAACACCCGATTAGTAAAAGATTATTTCGTATTTACGAACCCGTTCTTAATTGGGCACTAGAGAGAAAAAAACAAGTTTTAGGCTTAGCTATTCTTGGTATGTTATCAATTATTCCTGGCTTTATGATGCTTGGCTCAGAGTTTATGCCCACCTTGCACGAGGGAAGTTTACTTTACATGCCTACTGCCCTACCTGGAATCTCTGTTAGTGAAGCGCAAAATATTTTAACTACACAAGATAAAATTTTAAAGTCATTTCAAGAAGTAGACACAGTATTTGGTAAAGCAGGACGCGCTGAAACATCTACTGATACAGCACCTTTAAGTATGATAGAAACAACTATTGTACTTAAACCAAAGTCCGAATGGAGAAAAGAAGATCGTTGGTATTCTTTTTTACCTAATATTATAAAAGCTCCCTTTGACAGAATTTGGCCAGAGACGATTAGTGAAGAAAAGCTTTTAGAAGAAATGAACGATAAACTTAATTTTTTAGGAATGCCAAATATTTGGACAATGCCTATTAAAAATCGAATCGATATGTTGTCAACTGGCATACGAAGTCCCGTAGGGATTAAAATATTTGGGCCCGATTTACAAACCATACAAAAAATTGGTGAAAAAATTGAATCTGAATTAAAAACCCTACAAGGCACAAGAAGCGTTATCGCAGAGAGAATTGCCAGCGGTTATTTTTTAGACGTTGATTTTGATAGAGAGCGATTAAAAACCTATGGCCTATCGCTAAAAGAGGCACAAGATCAAGCCATGCGAGCCATAGGAGGCGAAAATGTTTCGCAAATTTTAGCTACAAGAGAAAGATACCCCATTCAAGTAAGAATGGCACCTGCGTTTAGACAAGATATTGAAAGTATTAAAAGGGTTCTTATTTCTGGCCCCACGGGTGCGCAAATTCCTCTTAGTACCATTGCGAAGGTAAGCTTTAACGAAGGCCCAAGCATGATCCGAGATGAGAATGCCTCTCTTGTCGGTTATGTCTATGTTGATGTGGATGCAAACGATACCGACATTGGAACTTATGTTGAGAATGCTAAAGAACATTTAAATAAAACCTTAAAAATCCCAGAGGGTTATTTGATTGCATGGAGTGGACAATTTGAAAATATGGTGCGAGTGAAAGAGCGTTTAAAAGTCGTGATACCGCTTACACTTATCTTAATTTTATTTTTGTTATATTTTAATACGAAATCATGGGTAAAAACAGGCATCATTCTTTTAGCCGTTCCATTTTCTTTGATTGGTGCTGTTTGGCTACTAGTAGCTCTTGATTACAATCTATCTATTGCCGCCTGGGTAGGAATGATTGCCCTGCTCGGATTAGATGCTGAGACAGGAGTCTTTATGCTCCTATATTTAGATATCTCCTATGATGATCATGTTAAAAAAGGAAAAATGAATTCATTGAGCGATCTAAAAGAAGCAGTGATTGAAGGAGCTGTACACAGAGTACGTCCTAAACTAATGACTGTTGCCGCCCTATTTATGGGTCTTCTACCAATTATGTGGTCAATTGGAGCAGGAACAGATGTAATGAAACGAATTGCAGCACCAATGATTGGTGGGTTATTTACATCATTCGCTTTAGAGTTATTAATTTACCCTGTCATTTTTTATATTTGGAAAGCAAAAGTAAAATTTAATGTGCCAATCAGGCAAAATCTGTAGGAGGATTTATGAAACGCATTTTTATTCTAATCGCATTACTTATGACAACGGCATCATGGGCTAAAGACAATGGTGCCAAGCAAGTAGTAAACATTGAAGTGGTAGAAACCGGTTTTACGCCCAAAGAGATTAAAGTGAAACCTAACATTCCTGTTGTCTTACAAATTACTAGAAAAACAGATTCAACCTGCTCTACAGAAATTGAAATACCATCAAAAAAGATAAAAAAAGATCTACCATTGAATAAAACAGTGAGTATAGAAGTAGGCGCTCTAAAAAAAGGTGAAATTGCCTTTGGCTGCGGTATGAAAATGATGGATGCTGGTAAGATTTTTGTAAATTAGGTACGATAATATATATATTGGAATAGCTATTATATGAAGAGCACTTCTATTGACTTACTTATATCGAGCCAAAAAAAGTTTGTGGGTTTTCTAAATTCCAGAGTAGGAAACCTACAAGTAGCGGAAGATATTTTTCAGTCATCAATTTTAAAAGCCATAAAAGCACAAGGTTCTCTTGAAAATAAAGAAGCCTTAATTCCATGGTTTTATAAAATTTTAAAAAACTCGGTAAATGACTACTTCCGTGAAAATAAGAAAATGACTGAAAAGTCAGATGAAATATCTCGATTTATTTTAGAGCTAGAAAACGAGACAGAATTTTCAAAGAAATCATTCGAAGCTCTTTGTAATTGCTTTAATGGTCTTATGCCCGGTTTAAATCCTGCATATGCGGACTTGTTACAAAAAATAGATCTAAATGGCGAAGATCTAAAAGAGGTAGCTAAAGAAACTCACACCACCATTAGTACAATGACTGTAAAGCTTCATAGAGCAAGACAGGCTCTTAAAAAGAGCTTAGAAGCAGCCTGCGGCGCCTGTGCCAAGCATGGGTGTTTAAACTGTACTTGCGGCAAACAAAAATCTAACTAATTCAATAAGTTATACGCATTTCAATAAAAATACTTTATATAGTGTAATAGTTTAAAGAGATCTCCGTCTCTAATATGTATATCTAACTTTAAGGAGATAAACATGAAAAAACACAGCTGTTGTGGCGAAAAACAAATTGAAAAAAAAGTTGAACCTAGCTGTTGCAGCAAGAAACATGATTCACATCATCAGATACCTTCTAAAGGGTCAAGTATTGTTAAGGACCCTGTTTGTGGGATGGATGTTGATAGTACTACATCTAAAAGAAAGTTTAACTACCAAAATCAAGATTACTTTTTTTGTTCTGATAGTTGCTTAAAGAAATTCAGCCAAAATCCAGAAACTTATTTGAAAGATAAAAAACAAGTAGCTCCGCAGGATAATACGGCTACTTACACTTGCCCTATGCACCCAGAAATTCAACAACAAGGCCCAGGATCTTGCCCTATTTGCGGAATGGCGTTAGAACCAATGCAACCATCATTAGATGATGGACCAAATCCCGAGCTTTTGGATTTTACACATCGACTAAAAATCAGTTCTTTTTTTGCGATTCCACTATTGATCATCACCATGTCAGAAATGATTCCAGGCTATGAGGCTTACAAATTATTTCCTAAAGGAACATTTAATTGGTTTCAATTTCTTTTGGCTACCCCAGTAGTTTTGTGGGCAGGATTTCCACTGCTACAACGCGGGTATGAGTCTTTTAAATCTAGAAATTTAAACATGTTCTCTCTCATTGCTCTGGGAACGCTGGTAGCCTATTTCTATAGTCTTATTGCGACAGCATTTCCGGGTTTATTTCCTGATAGTTTTAAAGGGCAGCACACCGGTGAGATTGGAGTTTATTTTGAGGCAGCTGCCGTTATCATAGCGCTTGTCTTATTAGGACAAGTCTTAGAGCTAAGAGCCCGTGGCCAAACGAGCGGAGCTATCAAAGCTCTCTTGGGTCTAGCGCCAAAAACTACAATAAAAATAAATGCTGATGGTTCGGAAAATGAGATTGATTTAAAAATGGTAATGGTAGGGGATCACCTAAGGATCAGGCCAGGAGAAAAAGTCCCTGTTGATGGAATTATTTTAGAAGGTAATAGTTCAGTAGATGAATCTATGATTACAGGAGAATCAATCCCAGTTGAAAAAGAAAAAGACTCTCGTATTACAGGTGGAACAGTCAATGGTACTGGAAGCCTTGTAATGATTGCCAAAAGAGTGGGTTCAGAAACTCTTCTTTCACAAATTGTTAAAATGGTGAGTGAAGCACAAAGAAGCCGCGCCCCGATTCAAAAACTGGCAGACTTGGTTTCATCTTATTTTGTTCCAGGGGTAATCGTTGTAGCTATTTTGACTTTTATTGTCTGGAGTATTTGGGGACCTGATCCAAAACTAACCCATGCCATTGTGAATGCGGTGGCCGTACTAATTATAGCCTGCCCGTGCGCTTTAGGACTTGCAACGCCAATG
>JBBKWS010000023.1:0-8149 GCA_037969075.1 Bdellovibrionales bacterium
CCAAGTCTTTCCACTACACCTTAGTCCTGCTTTGACCGATAGGATATTATTCAGGAGGTCTTAATGAAAGTTAGTTTTACATTTCGTCATATTGAGCACAGTGATTCGTTAGTTGCTTACGGTGAGGAGAGAATTCATAAGTTGTTTAAGTTCGAAATGAAACCAAGTTGGGCTGAAATAGTTATTAGTACGCAAAGAAATTCTAAGCAAATAGAAGTAAAAGTTGTCGGCAAGGATATGCGCTTTGTTGCCAAGTCCGAAGGTTACGATATCTACCAGGTTCTTGATGAGGCTATTGAGCGAATTTCTAGGCAAATGTACAAAAAGAAGTCTAAGACCCAAAACCGAAAACACGCCACACTAACTAAAGAATATGCATTAGAGCATTATGTAGACCCCTCTTTATCCTACGTTGCAGGAAAAAAGAAAGTCGCTTAGCTCTATGAGTGTCAATTAATTTGACCTAAACATAAGCCTCTGCTAGCTTCCTTGCTTTATATGCGGAGGCTTTTTTTATGCAAAATTATATTTTTACAAGCGAGTCGGTTTCAGAGGGACATCCAGACAAATTGGCCGATCAAATATCTGATGGAGTGCTAGATGCTATTTTAGCTCAGGATACTGATGCACGGGTGGCTTGTGAAACTATGGTAGCAACAGGTATGGCAGTAATTGCCGGAGAGGTTTCAACAAAAGCCCGAATTGACGTACAAGATGTTGTAAGAAATGTAGTGAAAAATGTTGGTTATGACCACACGGATAAGGGATTCGATTACAAATCCGCAGCCATTTTAGTGACCCTAAATCAGCAAAGTCCCGATATCGCTATGGGTGTAGACCGTGGTGATAAACTAGAACAAGGCGCCGGTGATCAAGGCATTATGTTTGGATATGCCATCAACGAAACGCCAGAGCTAATGCCATTAACAATTAGCTTGTCACATAGAATAGTTAAAAATTTAGCTGAACTTCGTAAAAGCAAGGCGTTGCCATTTTTACGTCCAGATTCAAAGAGCCAAGTTTCGGTTGAGTATGTAGACGGTAAACCTAAACGCATTGATACTATTGTTTTATCCACACAACATTCTGAAGACGTTACATTAAAACAATTGCAAGAAGCAGTAATGGAAGAATGTATTAAAAAAGTAGTTCCGTCTGATTGGATTGACGCCAAAACAAAGTTTTTTATTAATCCAACTGGCCGTTTTGTAATCGGAGGCCCACAAGGTGATTGTGGTTTGACAGGTCGTAAAATCATTGTAGATACCTACGGCGGTCACGGAGCGCATGGTGGTGGGGCATTCTCAGGAAAAGACCCTTCAAAAGTAGATAGATCGGCTGCCTATGCGGCAAGACACATTGCTAAAAATATCGTGGCGGCAGATCTTGCTGAAAAGTGCTTGGTTCAAATCGCTTATGCAATCGGAGTCGCTCAGCCAGTAAGCATTTTGGTGAATGATTATGGAACTGGCAAAGTGCCAACTGAAAAGTTACAACAAGCCATTAGTAAACTGTGGGATTTAAGACCGGCAATGATTACCGAGAGCTTAGATCTTTTAAAGCCTAAATATTCAGCTACAGCGGCCTATGGTCACTTTGGCAGAGAAGAAGTGGGTTTTACATGGGAAGAGACCAATAAGGTCGAAGAGTTAAAAGCCTTTTTCAAATAAAGTCTTCACTTTAAATGTAGGCGGGGCTATCACGTAGTTGCATTCGATAGCTCTGCATATTACAACTATTCTTTATGGACCCTAGTTTAATTCGAAATTTCTCCATCATCGCGCATATTGATCATGGTAAATCCACTATTGCAGATGGCTTACTTAAATATACTGGCGCGCTTACAAACCGAGAGTCAAAAGATCAGTTCCTTGATAATATGGAGCTTGAGCGCGAGCGCGGTATTACCATTAAAGCGCAAACCGTACGATTAAACTATACGGCAAAAGATGGAAAGACTTACGTCTTAAATATTATCGATACTCCGGGACATGTTGATTTCAGCTATGAGGTATCAAGGTCCCTTGCCGCATGTGAGGGAGCATTACTCGTAGTGGATGCGGCACAAGGGGTTGAGGCACAAACTCTAGCTAACGTGTATTTGGCAATGGAAAATGATTTAGAATTAATCCCAGTTCTTAATAAAATTGATCTTCCTGCAGCTGACGTAGAAAGTGTTAAAAGACAAATTGAAGATGTAATTGGTTTGGATGCAACTGATGCCGTGTTGGCCAGTGCTAAAAATGGCATAGGTATACAAGATATTCTTGAAGCAGTTATTAAAAAAGTTCCACCTCCAGCAGCCGATAGCTCAAAAGATTTACGCGCTTTAATTTTTGATTCTTGGTTTGATTCATACCAAGGTGTTGTGATTTTAGTACGGGTGCGTGATGGAAAAATTAGTGTAAAAGATAAAATTAAATTTCTCTCTAATAAATCCGAGCAAGAAGTTATTAAGTTAGGTGTGTACTCTCCGTTTCCTACTGACCGCAAAGAATTATATGCCGGAGAAGTGGGTTTCGTTATTTGTGGTATTAAAGATATTCGTGATGTTCGTGTAGGAGACACTCTTACCCATTCCAAAATCATGAATGCCCAACCGCTTACTGGGTTTAAAAAAGTAAGACCTATGGTTTTTTCGGGATTGTTTACTGTCGAATCATCAGAGTTTCAAACTCTCAGGGATGCTGTAGAAAAACTAGCATTAAATGACTCGTCTTTAACATTTGAAGTAGAGAGTTCTAGTGCTTTAGGTTTTGGTCTTCGTTGCGGATTTTTGGGCTTACTGCATATGGAAATCGTGCAAGAAAGGTTAGAGAGAGAATTTAATCTTGATCTAATTACAACAGCGCCAAGTGTTGTTTATAATGTGTATAAAAATGACGGCACGATGATAACAATTGAAAAGCCATCAGATTTGCCGGATGTAACTCGTATAGAGCGTATCGAAGAGCCAATGATTCGGGCCAATTTGCATACGCCTAAAGAGTACATCGGCGCCATCATGAAACTCTGTGAAAATAAACGTGGTACGCAAATTAAAATGGATTACATTACTGAAAACAAGGTAATGTTGGTCTACGAGATTCCTCTTAATGAAATAGTATTAGATTTTTATGATCGCCTTAAATCATTAACCAAAGGTTATGCCTCTATGGATTATGATGTTAGTGGTTTTCAAGAATCAGACATGGTAAAAATGGATATATTGATCAATGGCGATCACCTAGATGCGCTATCGTTTATGGTTCATAGATCAAAAGCACAGTGGCGAGGACGTGAGCTTGTGTCTAAACTTAAAGAAGTCATTCATCAACAGCAGTTTCAAATTGCCATTCAAGCTGCAATTGGAGCCAAAGTAATTGCCAGAGAAACTCTGAGCGCTCTGAGAAAAGATGTGACAGCCAAGTGTTATGGTGGTGATATTAGTAGAAAGAGAAAGTTGTTAGAGCGTCAAAAAGAGGGTAAGAAGCGAATGAAGCAAATCGGCAATGTCGAAATCCCTCAAAAGGCATTTTTAGCAATTCTTAAGGTGGAGGACTAATGGCAAAACAAAAAAAAGCATCCCTAACAGAAAGTGTTAGCTCTTTTACTGTAGCGGTATTAATCGCTCTATCTATTCGCTGGTTATTACTAGAGGCGTATGTGATTCCCTCAGGCAGTATGCTGCCTACATTGTTAATACATGATCATATTTTCGTAAATAAAATTACCTACGGCATCCGCGTTCCTTTTTCTAAATTGTGGCTATTAGAGTTTACTAAGCCGCAAAGAGGTGAAGTAATTATATTTGAATGGCCAGAAGACAATTCAACCATTTTTATCAAACGAGTGATTGGCCAGCCCGGAGATAAAGTTTTGTACGATAACGGCAAACTGTATATAAACGACCAATTTGTAGATCAAAAGCCGGCAACTGATAAGTGGGCGTACAACTGGCTACGAGATGATGATTTTAAGTTAGGTAAAAAGTCAGACCATAATGACATGACAGAAACCATAAATGGCATAACGTTTAACACTCTAGTTATGTCTGACGAAGTGCCTGCTGGATTTGGACCATTTACTGTGCCTGATAAGCAATACTTTGTTATGGGGGATAACCGCAATCACTCGAATGATTCAAGGTATTGGGGCTTGGTTCCTGAAGAAAATATTCTAGGGAAAGCTATGTTCGTATGGCTAAGCTGTGAAGAAACTCTGCCATCGGTTAGTTTTCTTTGTAATCCTCTTACAATACGTTGGCGTCGCTTTTTTCATGTTATAGAATAATAGTATGAAAAAATGGCGCGAAACAGTAATCAGCTTATGTGTGGCTGTTTTTTTAGCAGTCTTTCTTAGAGCCTTTATAATTTCAATTTATAAAATTCCATCCTCTTCTATGCAGCCGACGCTTCTTTCTGGAGATTTTGTCATAGCACTCAAAATCCCCTACGGAATTCGAGTTCCCTTTGGTGTTAACCATAAAATTTTAGTATTCTCTCAACCTAGACGAGGAGAGATATTTGTATTTAGACTGAATGCCTCGGATACAAAGTATATCAAACGAGTTGTTGCACTGGCTGGAGATAAAGTAGAGATCATAGCAGATAAGTTATATGTAAATGATAGCCCGGCAGATTACGAAAAAATTGGCGCTTATCATGACTTACAATCCTTTGATGTATTTAAAGAGAAGCTGTTTGGTAACACCAGAGAGATTGTATTAATGCAAAAAGACAAAGCCTCATCATTTGGTCCAGTTTTCGTGCCAGAAAACAGCGTTTTTGTACTAGGAGATAACAGAGACGGCTCTGATGACTCAAGGTATTGGGGGGTTGTTACTTTAAATGATATTGAAAGCAAAGTATTTGGCATTTGGTTATCTTTAAACTTAAAATCTAAATCTAATAGAGATTTTACACCGGATATTAGGTGGTCTCGCATGTTTCATTGGCTAAAGTAGGATTATATGGAAAAATGTGAAACTTATATTGATAAATTAGTACAAATTTTTACGTCTGCTGACTATCACAGCGAAATACTGTCTGCAAAAAAAGAATTTTTCGAACAGGCCGGAATTATAGACGAGGAGAGCCACTATTTTGAATCTAGAATGGCTCAATTTTTGGATTGGTATGTTTTCACGCGTCCAATGAATCAATATCATTTACCACCAGTACAATTGATTCTTAATAAAGATGTGATGCCAATGCGAGAAGAAGAAAAAAATATTTATACAAATATTGCAACTACTGTACATAGTTTATTTGAATTTTTAAAAGTTAGAGGTTCAGATGTTTATGTGTATGATATTTTTTCTAAGAAAAAGCACATACTGAAAAACTCAGATTTAAGAGTGGGCTTTAATCCCGAAGAAATATTTGATGCTAGGTTAGTACCATTTGATGGAAATTATGTATTTAGTAAAGGATTCTGTTTTCACCCAGCTGAAGCTAAAAAATTTATTTTAAAAGAAATTAAAAAAGTTAGACATTTAGAAAAAGAACAACATGAGACGTTAATGTTTAAAATAATGAAAATGCGATACAAATTAGAGCAATATAAGCATATTAAGCTTGAGTATATATATACAAATGACCCACAATTAAAGTTATGAGTAAGGTTGTTGAGCTAAAACACGTAAAAAAAACATTTAAAACTTCATTCTCTAAGTCTCCTTCAGAAGTACTTAAGGATATTAGCTTTCATATTACTGCCGGAAGTATTACTGGATTTTTGGGGGCTAATGGAGCCGGTAAGACAACGACGTTTAAATGTATGTTGGGGCTACTATTTCCTGATGCTGGACAGATAGAATTTTTTGGCAAAGAGACCTTAGATAACGCAATAAAATCTAAGATCGGGTTTATGCCCGAAAGACCGCAGTTTCCAGAGTATTTAACGGCCGAAGAGTTTTTATTATACTACCTCAGTTTATATAATAATCTTGAAAAGAAAAAGGCAAGAGCCTTAATCGATAATGCCTTAAAACAAGTGCGACTGCTAGAGTCTAAAAAACAACTACTTAAAAATTTTTCAAAGGGCATGATTCAAAGAATAGGGATAGCTCAGGCAATTATACATGAACCCGAGTTGGTTATTTTAGATGAACCAATGAGTGGATTGGACCCAGATGGCAGAGTTGATCTATCTAATTTGATTTTAGAAATTCATAAAACGGGTAAGACTATATTTTTCAGCAGTCACTTATTAGACGATGTGCAAAAGCTTTGTGATGAATTGGTAATTCTTAAAAAAGGTTCGACTTTATTTCAAGGCTCAAAAATTGATTTTATGAATCAGTTTAAAGCAAAATATGCAATCACCTACACTGATGGTGGCAAGATGTTTACAGATGAAATGGATAGTTTAAACTCTCTTAATAAAAAAATTGATCAGTTAAGAACTAGTTCTTGTCAAATCGTTGAAGTACGGACAAAAAACACACTTGAAGAGGCGTATGTGGTATTTCAAAAGGGAACGATGTAGTGCGACTATTAACACTATCTTTTTACACTCTACTTGAGGGAATACGAAATCGTATTTTTTTTATTGCAATTGTATTTTCTGTTTTTTTACTTTTATTTAGTAAAGCGCTTGCTGGCCTAAGCTTTAGCGAGCAAGAAAGAATTTTATTTGATTTTAGTGTGGCATCGTTAAATTTCTGCTTACTACTATTAACCTTCTATTGCGGCATTGTATTGTTTACGCAAGAATTACAATCTAGAGCCTTGATGGGATTACTCAGTAAGCCTATAACTAGGGCGCAATTTGTAGTTGGTAAGTATGTAGGCTATTTGGCTGTCTGCTCTTTGGTTTTATTGTTACTGTTTTTAGTTCTTCTAATCTTACTGTTTAGTAATGAAATGTTTGCTACTCAGCATTTAGTGTACGCAACTTTTGGAATTTTATGTGATGTCGCTGTTACATTGGCTATTTTAGTGTTATTTTCTACGATCACAAATTCGTTTTTAACCTTATGTTTTACAATTGCAATAGTGCTTATTGGACATTCGCATAAAACGGTCGCCTATTTTGCAGAACTTCAAGGTGATACATTTATAAATGCTCTGAATTTTATGATGAAATATTTTGTGCCAAACTATGAAGTGTGGAACTGGAAAGATCGCTATTATGATCTCTCAGAGGTAGCATTTAGCAACTTAGGGTATTCTATGCTGCATGCTTTTTTGTGGGTTACCTCCATTTTATTTGTAGCAAACCTAATATTTAGGAGAAAAGATTGTGTTTAATGAGGTTTTAATAACATTGATCGGTGCGTGCTTAGGAAGTTTTGCAAATGTTATCATTTTTAGACTGCCGCAAGGTCTAAGTATCGTAAGGCCTGGTAGTCATTGTGCTTCTTGTAAACAACTGGTTCGTTGGTATAATAATATACCTGTTATATCTTGCCTATTATTACGAGCTAAGTGCAGCTCGTGTAAGGCGTATTTTGGCTGGCGGCATATGTTGGTTGAGATCCTTATGGCGACTCTATTTTTTATGGTTTATAAAAAATTTGGTTTTTCTATAAGTGGAATTGAGGCCTATATATTTATTTTTGGTTTAGTCACTATCACTTTTATTGATATTGATCATAGAATCATACCGGATACATTTTCACTGAGCGGTATTGTTATAGGGCTGATTGGCGCGTTTATTAATGCTGACCGAGAGTTTACATCTGCCATATATGGAGTCCTTCTTGGCGGAGGATTTTTTTGGGCAGTATCCTATATCTATTATGTCGTACGAAAAGAAGTCGGTTTAGGCGGTGGAGATATCAAGTTACTTGCATGGATTGGAGCTGTATTGGGCTTACAGTCAATATTAGTAGTCATATTACTATCAAGCGTATTGGGTACATTATTTGGTATTCTTGTAATTGTTAAGAATAAGGGGAATTTGAAAACGAGCATTGCCTATGGGCCATTCCTAAGTCTAGCTGCTGTCGTATATCTTATTTGGGGTAACGAGTTTACTCGACTTTTTTACAGCTTTTTCTTTCCTTGGCTTGAGTCGAGTACATAATTTGACATTGAGTATAGCGGTTGGTCTAATGTATCATGGACTTTTGTATAACAGAGGAAAGTCTAACGCATGTTTTTTAAATCGAAGCAGCAACTAGGACTAGACATCGGATCGAGCTCAATTAAGTTTGCAGAAG
>JBBKWS010000024.1:0-33865 GCA_037969075.1 Bdellovibrionales bacterium
CTCCACTGGCCCGAGGCCATGAATGCATTGCCAAGATTACCAAGGGTCTGATTGCTATTTAACTCAATCGTTATTTTTGCATCAGAGAATGGGACGACTTTAATTTTTTCAAAAACTAAACCATCGAAAGCTGTTGGGTAGCCACGTTTAATTTGCCGCTTCATTTCTCTAAGCACAAGGCCAGCTGCCTCACTGTCGTCGGTTAACTCTACAGGTAAAAAGGAAATCCACTGAGAGCATAAAAAATTCTCAGGATTTCTGTAGAAGCTTCCAAATAGCGGTATTGCATTCTCAGTACTACCTGTTAGCAAATGATCTTTATCAAGATTCACATCTTGCTCTTCGTGTTTAACGTTAAGTTCAAGGCGCGTCCAATAGTTAGTTTTGGCCAATTTTTGAAAATTCTTTTTACCGATGTGGTCTGGTTGAAACCAATCGACCAATCTCTCATTTTGATTGGCAAAGACAAAGGCAGTGGCTTGAATAATTCTTGAGTCATTAACAGTGATACTTTGAATTTTTTTATCGGCGACCTCAAAACCTGATATTTTGGCCTTGTAAATGAAATCACTTTGCAAACCAACAGTCAGAGTATCTATGTATTTAGAGAAAGATACATCCCATCGATGTTTTATATGTTTTAAGTAGGGCTCAATGGCCGCTAAAAACTGAGGTGGCTGATTTCCAAACCCTAGAAACGCTTGCCACTTAGCAGACTCAAAGGTTTGAATGTCTTTTTGTGTCTCAGTGCTTACTAAGCCAAAATCACTCTCAGACTCGGATAACAAGTGAAAGTTATGTATAACATCTTCAAAAATACTTTCTGCTAGCTCGGCATTTTGGTCGATTATTAGTACGCTTTTACCGGCGGCTTTTAGTTTGGTCGCGATTAAAAGTGCCTCAAGTGTGTTGCCAATAAATACTGCATCAAATTTATTTTTTGCCATGCTTCAAAATAGTAAATTTAGCTCTTGTTGTTCAAGTTGAATCTTACTGCGAGACGCAAGGCAATAGGGCGTAAAAACTGTCTAGTTGCAGAGCGAAGACGGGGACGGGTACGTATAAAGTTAGCAATTGGCGGTGAAACTACGTAATAGGTGCTCACAAAGACTCTGCCCAGCCTAGATTTAAGTAGAACTCGGTCCCTGAAGGTACGTAATAAGGTGACTTCTTCGGCATCTACCGACCCAAAGGCTGCGGTGGCGACAAAGCATTTAGATCCTTGTTTCTTTTTTGCCTCTTTAATAAAGTTTTTTATGGTAGATGCGTTGTTTGCACTTCTATAAAATCTCTCAGCACGATGAACAATGTCGTTTGAATTTTCTAACAGAGGGATTACTTCTAGTAATTTTACTGCTGTTACTTCGGTTCTTTGTTTATAAGCAGGGTTTGAATCATAAATACGAATTAAATCCCAGTATACTGAAGCTAGAACTGTTAGTTCTTTTTTAAAAGCTGGGGTCGAAAACATTTTAAGATCTAATCTGCCGGCGGGTTGATCTTGTGAAATTTCTAGGGTTCGAATGTACTTCTCATAAAGTACAGATGCCTCGGCATACGCCTTTACGACCATTCTTTCTCTAGCACTTTTCACAAGTGACACGCGGTTTTTCCACAAAACCTTTTTATTGTGATCTTTTGCATTAATTTCTGCGCGAAGCTTTGCGCCTTGTGAAACCGTTGAGCTCATATCGCGAAAGCAACTCACGCAAACCTCAGGTGGAATTTGCGATTCGCCACCGTTTTCTTGAATGCGTAAGCGAAGGCCCGCCTCTATTTTAATAAGATCATTTGCTGCGCTTCCACAGATAGGACATTTTGTAGACATGGGATTAGAATATTTTTAAATGTTTCGAAGGTAAAGGCTTTTAGCCCATTTGCACAGGGTCAATATCGATTAAGACTTTGGTCCCCGCTACTTGTAGTGCTTCATGGTTTTGTAACTGCTGAATCAAATAGCTTAAGTGACTAGACTGGGAGGCTTTTAGTAGAATTTGATAACGGTACTTTCCTCTTAATTTAGATAGAGGCGCTTCGCTTGGACCAAGGATACGAACATCTTCAAATTTTTCATTCGTACTTGTAAGTTTCTCAAGAAACTGCCGAACTTGTTCAGCAAGACGTAGTACCGAGGCCTTATCTAAGCCCTGCAATCGCAAGCAAGCTAGTTTACTGTATGGTGGATAAAAGAGTTCGCGCCTAAATTCTAATTCTTGTGTTGCAAAGGATTCGTAATCAGCCTTTTCTACGTAGGCAAGAACAGGGTGCTCCGTATTGTAGGTTTGTAATATGACCTCACCCTTAATTTGGTGTCTACCGGCTCTCCCACTAACTTGAGTAATCAACTGAAAGCTCCTTTCGTTAGCGCGAAAATCCTGAATATTAAAGCCAACATCGGCCAATACAATTGCAACCAAACTAAGGTTAGGGAAATCTAACCCCTTGGCGATCATTTGGGTGCCAATCAGAATGTCGATTTTATTATCCATCATATCTTTGATTAGATCTTCCATGCTTTCACGTCGGTCGATTTCATCTCTATCGGCCCGTGCGAGCCTTGCGGTTGGAAATAACCTTGTAATGTCTTCTTCAATTTTCTCTGTTCCTAGTCCTAATGGGATCATTTCGCCGGTTTTACATTCACTGCAGAATTCTTTGTAATTTTCATGATAATCACAATAGTGGCAATGTAAGTGCGACTTAGAATGCAGAGTTAAGGTGACAGCACAGTTAGGACAATCTTTTTTAGTGGCGCACTGATTACAAATTACGGATGGAGCCATGCCACGTCGATTTAAAAATAAAGCACACTGCTCGCCTTTTTCAAGACGATCAGAAATTTTTTCAAAAAGCATTGGTGTCATCCAAAACGGTAAATCTTCGGACTTGTTTTGCTTTAAATCCAAAATATAAATTTCAGGAAGAGCCACGTTATTGATGCGTTCACTTAACTTGTGTAGCTTGTATTTTCCGGTGGTAGCATTATACCAAGTTTCTAGGTTAGGTGTTGCAGATCCTAGGATAATGGGGATATTGCTTTTTTGCGCCAGCACTATAGCGGCATCCCTGGCATGATACTTTAGTTTTTCTTCTTGCTTGTAAGAGCCTTCGTGTTCTTCATCGATAACAATCAAACCAAGGTTAGGGATGGGGCAAAAAAGAGCGGACCTTGCGCCAATTAAAATTTTGGCTTCTCCTGTAGCTATACGCCACCATTGATTAGTTCTTTCTCGATCGGTGAGTTGTGAATGTATAACGGCAAGCTCATCGCCGAATCTTTTTGCAAATCGATAGATCAGCTGGGGAGTTAAAGAGATCTCTGGTAGTAAAAACAAACCCTGCTTTCCCATTGCCATACAATCATCAAAGCACTGCATATAAACTTCTGTTTTACCAGAGCCAGTTACTCCAAATAAAAGGTGTGGTTGAAAGGTATCGAGAGAAATATCATCAACTACTTTTTTTTGTATAGTGCTAAGGACGGGAGGAGGTAGTTTTTCGACATCTGGTATTATACTCTTTTTTTTCGACGCACGCTTAGTATTTTTACTGAGACCAGGAAAGGCCAAGCTCATCACTTGTCCAATAGGGTGCTTGTAGTAATCAGATACCCATGAAAGCCACGATAAAAAAATTTCGGTTAATGGCGGATGCTCTTCTTTGAATAAGATGTCTTTGGTTTCATAATCAGGTTTTTCAGTTTGCCCAATTACGACCGCTGCAACTTTGCGATTAGCTCTTCCTAGTTGGACGACAACGTGTGAGCCGATAGTAATATCTAAATCTGAAGAGTAGGTTAATGGCTTTGATAGGGGCGCATTAACTGCAACTAGCCAATACTGTTTCATCGCAAGTCTTGATAAAACTTCTTAATGTTTTCGCCCAGAGCTGTTTTTATAAATGTATTACCTTGTGTATCTTGTTTGGCGCGAGTATTTAACATTTCTTTAAAAGACTTACTATTTTTTATAGCATTAATACTTAAAGTGCGAATTGTAACTTTAGTACCGTTGGTATTAATAATTCGAGTTCTAGGAAACTCCAAACCATTTGAGTACCCTTCGTAGTCATCGGCCATAACCTCATTACCTGATTTAAAGCGCAACCTTCTAACTCTAAAAGTATCTTGTTCAATCCAAAGTGAGGGCACGTTTGAGGAATCACCAGTAACGGTTTGTCCAAAAGCATAGGCGATCGTTCCGTTGGTTCGAGCCAAGCGAAGAAAGCTTTGCGGTTTGTAATCTACATCTTTCAATTGGCCAAATCTTCTTTGTGGGGACAGGATTTCACTAGTGGTAATACCGCTTCGTAATATGGCGCGAGCAAATTCGTTTACGTTTCGAAAGTGAAAAAAGCCTTCAAAAAAATCTGATCCCACTTTGCTGGCAGTGATTTTTCCTGTTGGTTGAATGGCATATCTAGACTGCTCTTCATAAAGTGCTGTGTAAATAGTTTGGGGCCCTTTCGCCTCTAGGTACATATGGTTACCGCCGGTAACCCACCATGTTTCTTGAATCACGGCCCTATCGTCTGCAGTTTGAAAGATGACCTCTTGTAGAACTTGGTAAATACCTTTTCCGTGCGTGTCCGAGGACTTTTTTAAAATAAAATGACTATGAGGAATATATGAAAAACCAATCCCGGTGAGAATGAGTAGTAATTTTATCATAAACGTCCTTTGAGTTGCTTTAAGTATTGTTTCAGTGCGCCACCAATTTGTGGATGGCTTAGCCCCATTTCAATGTTTGCAATTAAATATCCTAACTTATCTCCGGCGTCGTAACGAGTGGCTGCAGTGATTAGTCCAAGCATACGTTCTTTTTTTGCCAAAGCATCCATGGCATCAGTTAACTGAATTTCACCGTTACGTCCTGGGGCCAAGTCTTGTAATTCTTCAAGTAGGCGAGCGGTAAACACGTAGCGGCCAGGTAGTGCATATCTACTGGGTGCATCTTCAGGGCTAGGTTTTTCAACAAGTCTTTTTATTTCATAGATAATATCATTAATTTTAGTGCCATCAATGATTCCATACTTACTTACATTTTCTTTTTCGACTTCCATAATAGCAACGCAAGAGCACAGTTCTTTTTCATAAAGCCTCACCAACTCCTCAGTGGTTTTTACTGGTCCCGCGCTTAGCTCATCCCCTAGTAGTACAGCAAAAGGATCATTTCCGATCACGGGTTTAGCACAAAACACAGCGTGGCCTAGCCCTAGTGGTTCTTTTTGCCTTATGCTAATGAAGTTAGCTTTATTTCTAATGGCTACCAAGTCTTGTAATAAATCCGTACGATTATCTTTTTCAAGAACCTTTTCTAGTTCAAAGCTGACATCAAAGAAATCTTCAATAGCCTCTTTGTTTCTGCCTGCAATAAATATGATGTCTTCAATCCCCGCTTCAATAGCTTCTTCTACAATATACATAATCGTAGGCTTATCTACGATGGGTAGTAGCTCTTTAGGGACAGTTTTAGTCGCCGGTAAAAAACGAGTGCCTAGGCCGGCTACAGGAATAATGGCTTTTTTTACTGATTTCATCTGGCTCATAATAGTTAAGCTTTAGGTAATGGTCCAGCAAAAGTACCTGCTTCCTTTTCGGAATCAGCCGAGATTATCCACAAACCGTTTACGCCAAATGTAAGTGCTCTAAAATTCACCCTATAATGCAGGATGGCTCAGCTCTTCCATAGATATTGATGGTGCCAGCACCCCAAGCGCCGTCCATGAGTTTTAAGCTCACGACAGTTTTCTTAAGCCCGAAGAATTAGAAGAGTTTAGTTAAAAGTATTATTTTCCGGATTAAATAATTTAATGTTTTTACGACCGACTTTAATATTTCTAACTTTTTTCGATAAGAACAATATCTTTTACTGCTCATATGGCCTCCATTTCTGGATGCTCTTCCATAAACCTCAAATTTGTTTGAGGCGCTGGCTTGAGACTCTAGAGCAAAGTGGGGGCCATTTTTTTGTAAATAAATTTGATGTGATAGATTCATGTCCGGTTTTCATCTTATTTATCGGTTCACCGGAAATTCATACAGAAATTTTAACGCAAGGCTTCGCTGACACTAAGTTGACTATAGTAAGAGTATTGTATTTTCGTGCTAATTTCTTGTTGAAACACGACTCGAAGACTGATTACATCACTCCATAAAGGTGGGCCCTTATGCTGAATTTTCTTGAATTATTTGTAGTGTTCTTATTGGCAGGTCAGATTGCAGTCGCAGATCCCTATCCCACTGTTGGCCTCGAACCTCAGCGTATAAAATTTGATGGCAATATAGATATTGATGATTTTACTATTTATACATTATCCCCAGTTTACGGCGTAATGTTAACTCCAGATCCTCTCGCGACTGTTCATGAAAAATATTATAAAATGAGCTCCCTATTGCGCGATAACATTAGTGGACACAGTTTTTTCACTTTTCTCTGTTTTGGCGCATCAACCTCTATGCAAATAGAAAGTGCTCAAGCAGTGTACTTCAACGCCTACACGACATGCTGGTCCGTAAAAAAAGAGTACACACAAAAAATTGATGATTACGTTTCAACATTGCCGGAGTTTGAATTTTATAATGGCAGAAGAATGAAATGGTCTAAGCCTAAAATTCTAACCTATAATATTGTGTTTGATGTTATTTCTGAAACACCAAACAAACGAATAAGCATTTATAAAGAATTAACTTCTGAAGAAGTCAAAAATTTAATTCACAATCTAGACAGAGCTATAAGCTCCGAAAACTCAAACAAAGAAGAGCTTATCGGTTTGATTAAACCTCTCGGCGTTAGCGACGAACAATCGATCGATCTGCTTAAAATGATCACTCTTGAAAAAACACTAGAGATTTCTTTCTGGGCAATAGTGAACGACTCATTGTATCTTCCTTATTATAGTCCCGTCGGCATAAGCTATGAATTTGAATGCCCAGCTCTAGGATGTTTTAAACAGTAGAGGCGATATGTTTATCTAAGGATAAAAAACCGTCTCAAATTGAGACAAAACCCACCAAAAACTAAGATTCAAACAATAATGATACGTACTAAAGTAATACGCCAAAATTACCGATAAAATTGATATGAAGAAAGTAACCTACTTATTAGCAGCTATTGGTGTTTTGACGATAGTTTCATATCAAAATTGCAGCCAAGAACTAGGTCAATTAGGTGGTGCAACGAAAGCAAGCGGCGATGGCATTCCATTTCCTATTGATGCAGATATAGACACCATTGCAAGGATGTCTTGTTACAATAATAATAACAATAATAGTGGCACTTATTTTTCTTATAAAGCTATCGCGAATGGTCCGACAACGAGTGGGGCTAAAAGATCCGCTGAATTTGATGCGTTTGTTGTAGGCAAGGGTGGAAGTGTTTATGAGAATAGACGGAAATTTTTAAATCAATCCACAAAGCTAGTGGGTTTGCAAATGCAACTAAGTTTAAAGTATCCAGGTGATTTACTTTTAAATGACAATAGAAATAGTAATAATTTTTTACATACAGATTTAAAAGACCCTATGTTTATTGAGGGTTTAATTAATTTTGATACACCGGTAAGCTTAACAAATGGCAGTTACCTAGCTTCGCAGCTAGATTTTAGAAACGTAAATATTACAGGTGCAGATGATTTTTATGAAATAGACAATAGTGGTCCACATGTAACACTCACGCTGGATTATATTGATATCAGTAAACCAGAAAACTCTGTTGGTCCAATTACTTTTGGTGATAGCCAAAATAAAAACCTAATTTATGGAAACAAATATAAAATCCATTTAACAGATAAATCTGCAAACGCGCCAGAAAAAACAATAGCTTCAATAAAAGAATATAGTTCTCTAACAAATGAGCCTCGCTCAAGTGTTAATTGGTCTTGTACTGAATATACAATTGTAAGAGTTGGAGATAGCACGAGTTCATGCGGTGGAGGCAGTGGCGTTGCGATTGATCAATCTACTTCGGAGCTTTCGAAATTATACAAACTATTGGGTCCTGGTTGGAGAAAATATGGAGGCTGCGTTAAACACGACAGCTTAGCGGGCTGTTACAACGAAGGCAGCAACTCTACGATGCCGATAGAATACAACGCAAGTAACATAGCAAATGGCGTTTGTAGTGATGCGAATGGTTCAACTCGCTTGTGCGCAAACTTTTTAAGTGTTTGTAGTAAGAGTGCATTCTAACTCCCATTAAGAAATAATTTCATAGAGCGTAAACTTCCTTAAAACCAAGAATTCAAAGATAAAAAATTAGTTAATATTTAATTTCTTAGTTGCAGAAACGCGGTGGTCTTCTACCTTGTTGCGCTTATGATAGGGGTAGGGTTTTACAAACTTTGATGGGTCCTTAAAGCGCCCATTTTCTTTTACCGCTAAATGTAAATGAGCCTTTGTGCAATATCCAGTGCAACCAACAGCTGCGATATGTTCACCTGGCTGTACATACTGTCCAGGGGAAACATTGCTCTCTGATAGATGGTTATAAAAGCTCTCTATTCCGTTTGAATGCTTAATAACAACATAGTTACCAGCGCCGCGTGTTCTGCCAGTTCTTAACACCTTGCCAGCTGCCACTGAAAACACCGGTGCTCCAGTCGGCAATTCAAAATCAATTCCCATGTGTGGAATAACTCGCTTTGTGATCGGATGACGCCTTCTTGGTTGAAATATGCTAGAAATATTTAAATATTCTACCGGGGCATACAAAGGCTTTTTACTAAGTCCAAGCGGATCAATAAACGCGCCACCATTTTTAAAAGTAACAAAGTCTCTTTTGATCAGCTCCCTGTTTACTTCTAAACTAGTTTGTAGAACTTCGCCGTATTTAATAAAACGATCGCCCAAATATTTCTTCTCGTAAGTTAATGAAAACGGAGAGTTTCGTTGTAGGGTTTTTCTAAGGTTAAAATCTAAAACATAGGCATTCATAAAGCGTTGTGCAATAGCGGTGCTTGGTACTTTTTGCATAATACTTGCTTGTAGTGAGCCTACAACCTTACCTTTAGCGCTAAGAGTCCTAACGTTATAATTTAATTCTTCATAAGAAATTTTTGCACTACCTTTTGCTTTTTCGAAAACCAGCGCATTATCACTTTCTGCTTCAAAAAAAATGACCCAAGTGACAGTTTTATTTTTACTAACGTAGTACTCTTCGTTTGGATAAAGAACAAAGCTGGTTGCCTCTTTGTGTTGCAAGATGGTGGTTATATCAGATTTTATCCATCCATTTTCTGTAAGAACTGAGATTAGTGTGTCTCCTACCTTTACAGATTGAAACTTGCCGTTGGCTGGTAGCTCCAAACTAAAGGCTTGATTTTGTGGGATAAACACGTAAAAACAACAGGTTATGATAAATATTAAGTTCTTCATATGCTTACCATTGTATTTGATTACAGCCCTTTGTGTAGTAAAAAATGCAGAAGCTCAGACCTACGCAGGACCTTTTGCCTCAGGTATGGGAGGAGCCGGTAGAGCAGTGGTTGGTCCTATAGAGGCGGCATATATGAACCCGGCTCAGCTAGGATTTATTAGTAAAAGTCACATTTATGCTTTTTTTCAAGATGCCGAGATCAGGGGGCAGGATCAAAGAGATCTAGGAGTGGTAGTTGTTGATACTACTACCAGCGAATTATTTCCTGGCGCTATCACATTTACCGATAAAAAAATAAAAACTGCCGCTGGCGATGTAAAAACTAAAAACTACGAATTTTCCATTGGTAGAAGAGAGTATGACCGAGTCTCTTTTGGTGCAACTTTTAAAAGACAAGAGTGGAGCGAGCCGACAGACGACGGGGCCATTCACGATATTAATCTAGGTGTAACATTTGTTCTAATGAAAGAGCTGGGATTGGCCGTCGTTGCCTATAACATTCTAGAAGACGGTGATGAAAGAGCTCCAAGAAAGTACGCCATTGGCTCTCATTATATGTGGGACACTTATATGAAGTTTGCCCTAGATTTTGCTTACCAAAAAGAAAGCAATGAAAACCACGGAATGGATATAATGGGCGGCGTTGCCCTGCCATTTGCGTATTTTGATGTTTTATTGGGTTATTCCAAGTTATCAGTGATAAATGAGGAGTTTTTTACAACCGGTTTAGTGTGGAATGGCCCCAGATTGTCTTTGGCGTACTCCTACCAAAATGGATCTAAGGACTCAGTTGTTCATAACATTGACTTTGGCATCTTTTTTTAATAATTAAAGTCTTCCTCAAGGAGTTATCATGGGATCAAAATCAAAGAAGTTAGAAACTATTCGCAGAAGAAAGAAAGCTAAGGCGGGTAATAAGCGCAAAGCTACTAACAGAACTGAAGGCACTACTAAGTCTGCAAAAGACCTATTTCAAGATAAGTAATCTATTTACCGCGTCTTAATTGGCTAGGGGCTTCTTCAGCCTGACCTGTTAATTTAAAATTATAATTCTTTGTAAACGTTCCGGTTTTGCCGGGGCGATAGCGCCATTTTTCATGGGCCTTTACGGCAGATGCATCTAAGCCTTCAAATCCTGATGACTGTGTCACTCTTGAGTTAGCGACACTTCCATCCTGTAAAACCTCAAACTGAACGACAGTTACACCTTCTTGCCGACGTAGTCTTGCCCACATTGGATAATCAGGGTTTTTGTTTCCAGGAACTGCGCTTAAAGCAGAATCAGATTGCACCCCAGAAGATGTGCCGTAAGCCGCTTCATTGTCTGCGCTTTGTCCATCAACAGGATTTTCTTCTTGAATTTGTTCTTGGATAGCTTCGTCCGCCAAAGGTTTTTCTTGCGAGCTTTCTTGCAAATCCTCATTTGTTGCGGGTGGCATGTCTTCTTCAGCAACTTCTTCTGTTATAGGTTCAACTATTTCGGGCTCATCTACTTGCGGTTCTTCGGCCGCGACTACTTCGGACTCGCTGTTTGCATCAGCAACGTTTGCTGGTGGCAAAGCCACAGGTTTTGGCGCGGGCTTCGGCGGTGGAGGCGGAGGGGGAGCGGCCTTTGTTTCTGCAACATGATCAGCAACTTGCGAAGTGTCTTCAGTCTGTGAACCTTGTGGAATTGGTGCAGCAGTATAGCTAATCTCTGTTGATGTAACAGTTCCTTCTGGTAGGGCCATATCAAGACCAGTGTAGACTACGGCGACTGCCAGTAATGTATGTATTAAGATTGAAAGAAAGAAGGCTAGTGAAGATTTTGTATTTTCGTTACTCATTATTCTCTGCTACCGCTAGGATTGAAGATCTATCAATAGGATTATCAATGATTTGCGTCTGAAAATGAAAAGATTTTTGAAACTTTTTAGAAATCAGTGCTTCTTTACATGGACCTAGGTCGTGAATACTTTTGTCAGCAAGAAGTAAAAGTTTTGCGGTATCAAATTGCAGTGGCGTTTGAAAGTCATGGGTTGTAACAAAAATGTATTTGTATTTAGACTTTTGCAAATAATTTACCAGTTGCTTTTGGGCCCACCAATCTAAGTGGTTAAACGGTTCATCAAGAACTAAAGAATCCTTAGTCTGATTTAAAATGATAGTGATAAGTAGCCTTTGTAGCTCGCCGCTGGATAGCTCTCCGATGCGAGAAGTCGAAGACAGGTCAGCCAGCAACATTTTTTGGTAAATACTACTTTTTATAAACTCATCCCAACTCAACTCGTAAATTTCGACCACATCTCTTATTTGTAAGTGTGGGTTTATCTGGTAGCTAGTTGGCAAGTAGGCGGTATTTTCGATATCAGTGATGAGCCCATCAGTTTTTGTCCAACCGGCTAGTAAATGAAGAAGTGTTGTTTTGCCGCGTCCATTTTGCCCCACAATAAAATAAAACCCTGGCTCAATAGTAAGGCTTACATTTTCAAAAACTGTATGGCTGCCGTAAGAGAAGCTACATGTTTCTAATTGAATCATTCGGCCCCCTTACAAGTAAATAGAGTAAAAATGGTGTACCAAAAATGGCGATGATGCCACCAGCAGGAATGTCAGCCATAGGAAAAAGAACCCTAGCTATAATATCTGAAAGAAGTAATAAAATAGCGCCCATCATTGATGAAAGCGGCAAGATGTATTTATAGCGGACAGTTTTAAATAAATACAAACACAGGTGCGGCGCCATCAGGCCAACAAATGCAATCACCCCCGCAAGAGTAACGGTAATGGCAGTTAAAATTGAAACTAATAAAATCGCTATGATTCGAGTTTTATTTTTTTTACTAAAGCTTAAAGAAAGTTTTTCTCCAAGGTGATAATACTCAAGCTCTTTGGATTTGATAGAAAGATAAATATATGAGAAAAAAAATGTCCCCGCCATTAATGGCCACCACATGTCTCTGTCTTCACCAAACCTTCCCATCAGCCAACGGACTGCCAGTCCAATCTCACTTGGCGCAAGGGCGCTTACACTGATGTAACTTATAGAGTTACAAAAATAAGACAGTATTACGCCGGCCAAAATAAGACTTCGTTGGCTCCAGCCCCCCAATTTTTTTGCTAACATAAAGATAAAGACAGTAACAAGTATACAGCAGATGCCGGCTAATATGGGTAAGCTTAACCATAGGGGATAAATTGAAAATAAAATGGCGGCAGAAACACCAACTGATGCTCCGCCAGAAATACCTAGAGTATAAGGTTCGGCTAGAGGGTTTTGTAGTATGCTTTGTAAAAGAAATCCTGACATTCCAAGGGCCATTCCAACAAACGTTATAGATAAGGCCCTAGGAAGTCTAATTTGGTAAAAAATCACAGAGAAGTTTTTTGAATCCATTAGAGTTTGCAAATCCGTACTGCCCACTAACAGAGAAATGATTACTAAAAAAACTAAAGCAAAAAATGTGATTAGAAGATTACGTTTCATTTTCACTAAGTAATTTGGCAATATCTTTTCGAAGCTCAGGTATACGGGTCATAGTCATCGTAGTTCTTAAATAATCTCGCATTGGCTGTAAAGGAAATCCGCCGTAAGCGCCTGGCTTGGAGATATCTTTTGTTACACAACTTATACCGGCAACCTGAACCATATCACAAATTTGAATATTGGGCTGTATATGTGTTCCGCCGCCACAAACAAAGTGATGCCCCGTTGTAACATTGTGTGAGATACGAAGACCTGCGGTCAAAAAACTATGTGGTCCAATGTTGGATTCACTGCCAATAAAAATTCGATTATCTAACTTAGTGCCGGTTTGAATAATGGTTTGGTTGCTAGCGCCTCTTTCGATTACGTTACCAGCGCCAATTTCGACACGATCTTCAAGGGTAACTCCGCCTTTTGCTGACAATAAGACGCCCTTGGTGTCATAACAATAAGGTTCTGCTCCTATGGTATTTTGCGATAGTATGCGCACCTGGGATTTGATAATCGTATTAGGACCAATATAGTTATTTGCATCTATATGCGAATTAGCTCCGACAATGCACGATTCAGCAATGTAAGTGTTAGGCCCGATGCTTGCATTTTTTTCTATATGTACATTGTTTTGTATCACAACATTGGGGCCAATTTTAGCGGATGGATCAATAACAACATTGTCACCCATAACAACTGAGGGATGCACACCACTTGCTAAACTAGGGTTTGCCGGGGTATCGAAATAGGCTTGTAGAATTTGGGAAACCAGAACATCAGATTTTTTTGCAAAGATATAAACTTTATGTGGATCAATAGTTACTTTTTCTTTTAATTTATCAGAGACAATAATAATATTAGCTTTGGCTGTAGTGGCTGCAGCAAGAGCCTTATCATTATGTATAAATATAAGAGAATCTTCGGCTGAATGGTTAAATGAAGAAACGGCAGAAAATGTTTTGTTTACATCGCCTACTACAGAGGAAATTGCATCTGCAAACTTTAACTGTAACTCACTTATGGATATCATTTAGCTGATCCTTTTAGATGTAAAACTTTTTTTCTTAAATCATATAGCTCTTTAATGCACTCTAGTCGCTCGTCAAGCGTGTCGATTGGCTGATGCGGAAAACCAAAATAGTGACCTGAATTATTCTCAGCATTATTCACGGAGGAGCAAGCGTGTAAATGAACTGAATCAGCAACATTTATGTGCCCAGTGATTGCATTCAGCCCATCGGCTTTAAAATTATCTCCAACAGAGGTTGAGCCTGCAATCATAAAATCACAGTATATGCGAGCATTTTTACCAACAGAAGAGTTGTGCCCGATATGCGAAAAAGGTCCAATGTGTGAATTTTTACCGATCCTACTAGTGTCAAGTGCAGCGCGGTCGATAAAAGAAGAAGGCCCAAAGTGTACGCCATCATGTAAAACAGCATTGCCGATCTGCGGAATGTAGTGATGTGTTCCAATAGCATCTGTCGCGTAGCCAAAACCCAGCGAACCTATAGCTGATTGTGGATAAATGTGTACATTGTTGTGTATGCTGCAGCCATTATAAATCATTACATGTGGATAAACGATAACGTCAGAACCTAGTTTAGCATCAGCCTCAATAGTTACAAAGGCCATGAGTTTTGTGTTTTCACCAATAACGACATTTTTGCCAACAAAAGAGTAGGGACCAACACTTACATTGGCTGCTAGTTTAGCTGAGGGATCAACGACCGCCGTTTTATGAATCATGGTATTATTTCTAGCATAGTTACGGATGTCGGTATAGTTACCTTTTTTGGTATTCTATGTAATTTTAGGGTCTTTGGTTAATGCCCGTTGCCATTACAATGCGTTATGATACTACCTTTTGGATGAAGCATTACGCACTTCTTGTTTTAGGTACCAGCATCTGGGGCTTTGGCTTTATTGCCGCCAAATGGTCGCTAGAATTGTATGGGCCTTATTGGGCCAATACATTGCGTTTTTTGATAGCCTGTGCTTTTAGTATTCCTCTGTTTATTCAGCACAAAACATATAGACGAGATTATAAATACTTTATTCCACCGCTGATTGCAGGAACCTTGATTTATTTTGGCATGCACTTTCAAACCCTTGGTTTAAATTTTACCAGCGTAGCGAAGTCGGGATTTCTGACAACATTTTATGTAATCTTTATTCCACTTTTTGCGATATTGTTTCGAAAAAAAGTATATTCTTTTGCATTTTGGTTTTACGTGTTTATGGCCTTAATTGGCGTGGCTCTTCTTTGTGAGTTAAAATTTAGTGGTTTCAATATTGGAGATTTTTATACTCTTCTTTGTGCCCTATGTTTTGCGGGTCATATTTTGTATGTTGATACGATTACAAAAAATTATAATTCGTTTGAATTAAATGGAATGCAGTTTGTGACTGCACTCCTTTGGGGTGTGCCACTTAGTTTTATGATGGAGGGGGGCGTTGATATATCATTGATGCTGCTACCAGAAAATTACTTGGCCCTATATGGAATATTGTTTTTAGGAATTTTTTCTTCTGTATTGGCGTTCTCTATTCAATTGATCGCACAAAAAAAGATAGCGCCACATGTGGCAGGATTCTTCTTTTTACTAGAGTCACCCTTTGCAGCCATCTTTGCCTACTTTGTATTAAGTGAACACCTTGGGCAAATGCAGATATCTGGATGTTTGCTTATCTTAGTTTCAGTGATAGCTGTACAGAGGCGAGCCTCATAAGGCAGGATTTACTTTTCACTAAATGTAAATATTTTTTTGATAAGGTCTAGATCTTTATTTTTTATAACCATTTAATAATCTTCCTTGTCCTATTAATGGGGTCATTTAAATAGGGGAGGATGTTTGTTAAAAGTAATCCAAATGATTTTATGGTTGGGAACGCTGGTTGTATTTACTGCCTGTGCAGATCAAATAGATTCTATAGGTCAAAATACAGATCAAACTGCGCAGTATATAGTGGTGTTTAAATCGTCTTCTGACAAAATGCAGATCAGTAGTGCGGACAAGGACATTCAAGTGCAAAGCCAACTTAAGGCCTTGTCAATTGAGTATAACGTGGTTGAGTCACTTAGCTTCTCTAGGGTGTTAGCGGGTGGAGTGTATCGACTTAATAAAAGTCAGTTAGAAAAAATTAAAAAAGATCCTATGGTTGCCTACGTTGAACCAGATTATATTGCCACAATCAACGAGAGCCAGACGAACCCATCTTGGGGTCTGGATCGTATCGATCAAGCTGGTTCAAGTTTAGATAAAACTTATAGCTATCAAGTCGCAGGAAAAGATGTGAATGCCTATATTATTGATACAGGAATAGTTACGAATCATGTGGATTTTGGATCGCGTGCTGTGAGCGGTTATGATGCTGTAGATAATGATAACGACGCGGCTGACTGTAATGGTCACGGAACTCATGTGGCAGGAACAGTTGGCGGAACTAAATACGGGGTGGCAAAAGAGGTAAATTTAATTGCTGTTCGAGTTCTTGGCTGTTCAGGATCTGGAAGTTATTCGGGAGTTATTAAAGGGATCGAGTGGGTTACTAAAAATCATAAAAAACCCGCGGTAGCGAATATGAGTTTGGGCGGTCCTGTATCACAAGCTCTTGAAGATGCAATGAAGGCATCCATACAAGCAGGGGTGACTTATGTTGTGGCTGCAGGAAATGAAAAAACAGATGCGTGTAACTCTTCTCCTTCAAGATTAGCAGAGGCAATTACTGTTGGAAGTATTGAAAAAAATGACAAGCGGTCAAGTTTTTCAAACTGGGGAACTTGTTTAGATGTGTTTGCCCCCGGCACAGATATCTTGTCCGCTTGGTACACATCAAGTACAGCAACAAATACAATTAGCGGTACCTCGATGGCGGCGCCTCATGTGGCTGGCGTTGCAGCGCTAGTGCTGTCAGTCGAGCCAGATCGGTCACCGGCGGAAGTCGCAGATATAATAGTTAAAAATAGTCTTAGTGATAAGATTTCAGATGTAAAAACGGGCTCACCAAATAAACTTGTAAACACTGAGTTTATTAAACTACCGGTTGTTGACCCACCGGTTGATGATGATTCTTTAAAAGTTGGCGATGTGATTGCAGATTTATCTGGGGTAAAAGGTGAGGAGCAATCGTATAAATTAGTGGTTCCTAAAGGGTTGGATCAAATAGAGGTCATTATATCTGAGGGTAGCGGAGACGCAGATCTTTACGTTAAAATCAACGATGTACCCAGTTTAACAAGTTATAGCTGTAGGCCTTACGCGTGGGGTAACTTTGAGCGCTGTACGTTTAAAAATCCCAAAGAAGGTACGTACCATATAATGCTACGAGCATATTCGAACTACGGCGGAGTAAAATTAAGCATTCAGTAATTAGTGGACATAGGTTATGACATGGGCTCAACTTAAACTGTAATTATCATGATATTACGGTACGAGAGGGTGGCCCATGACAAACCTATTATATTATATTGCCCCTATAATCGGGCTTACTACACTAGCCATCGGAGTTATGGCTGTACTTCGTCCAAAGCCTATGTCTAAAAAATTTGGCATTTCAGTTGATGGCGACGCCCTTCCCTATGTTATTGCCACCGGCATACGTGATGTTTTTATGGGGCTCACCATTTTTATTTTATTTTATCTGCAAGAGTGGGTAGCGCTTGGCGCGATTAATCTGTGTGTTGGGATTGTTGCTATCTCTGATTTTTTAGCTGTTCGAAAGCATGGGGATAAAAAAACATCAATGGTTCATCTTTTTGGAGCAATTGCAGTGATTGTGTACGGAGCATGGCTACTTTTATGATCAGCTAATATGTTTGGCTAAAAATAAAAACTATAATCCACAAAATATTTACGCAGTGGCTCCGGGTAAGCTACATCAAAAACTTTTTGCTCGGCAAAAATATTATCCACGCCTAAACCGATTTCAAAATTCTTAAATCCATAAGTGCTTACATGTAAATTGGTCGTTGTCCAATTGTCGGCTCGCCTTAAACCATTGGTAAAATCTTGCAAATAATATTTATACCAAGTTTGTACTTGCGGCTGAATTTTAATAAAACCGTAATAATACGTTAGACCAATCGATGTCTGTAGTCTTGGGCTTAGTGGCAGGGGTTCACCGCTAGCATTTTTAGTTTTCATGTAATTTGCAGATAGATCGATATCAAAATGCAAAGTCTTTATTTTAGATTCTGCCTCTATCCCTAAACTCGTAGCCTTGTCCTCATTTTGAGTTTTATATTTACCGCCAGTTAAAACGGTTTTAAAAATATCTTGGTAATCAATGCGGTAGGCTTTAATTTTATAAAAATCAGCAGTTTTTCCAATTTCAATTTGATGAGATGTTTCGGGGTTTAAATCAGAATTTTTAGTAGAAAAAGAATCCTCTAAAAACAATGCATTCAATGTAGGGCTTCTATAGCCTTCAGTGTAAGCTGCGTAGCATGTGTTTTTGCTAAGAGTAAGGCCCTTAAGCCAAGCCTGGTATTTTTCTAGATAGCGAACTTGCGGTTCGATTATTAGCCCAAACTGTTGGTGCGCTTGTTGTATACCAATATCTAATTCGTTCTGATCAAACCTAGTAATAGCAGAGTATTCATTTCTTAAATGACTGTTGTTATACTGCAACTGCAGTAAATTGATAAAGTTGTCATTGATTAGACTTTCTAAGTGTAAAACAGCATTGGTGTTTTGATTTTGAATATTCGAGTAACTACCTGACTGCAAATTCTCATTTTCGGTTTTTAGATAGGAGACTTGTCCTTTAATTACGTTATTGGCATTTACATTTATTTCATTGTAATGAGTTACAAATAAAGCTTGTTGATTGTAATTGTTTTCAGAAAAACCAAGGACTGCTGGGGTCATTCCATTTTTTTTACCAAATAAGATCGAGGTAAAAGATTCTTTATAAAAGTAGGTCGCAGATGCTCGTCTCCAATCGGATTGATTTGGCTTCCACCTACCATCACTAAACCCTAATCCCGAGTCGTGATCATAAGAATTATTAAAGGTTTCACTAAAGTATGTAAGCTGCAATTGTGAGTCTTTGGTTTTTAAAGGACTGTATTTTACTGATCCAGAGTATTGATCAAAACTACCGGCAAATAATTTTATTTTATTTCTATCATCTCTGCTTGGTAAAAACCTAAATGCCCCGCCCGTTGCCTTTGACCCAAAATATAAAGAGGCTGGACCTTTATAAACATACATAGAATCAAAAATCTCTTCACCCAAAAGTACAAAGGCGGGGCCGCTACCGTCCCCAGCTTGCAGCGGTGCTAAGCCAAAAAGTGTGAGAGTGCGATCTGCCGCAAGAGAGCCGCGAATGGATAAAGATGGCGATCCGTTTGATCTGGCTTGCAGGCCACCTTGTTTTTGTAGTGAGTCTATAAATGAAAAATTAGTATTAGTGTCTAGCTCTATATGGTCTGCGCTGCGAGTAGTGAATAGATCAATAGGGTTTCCAAGAATTAAAGTTTCTTGCTTTATCTCTGCCGCATGGGCAGCAGAGATAAGAATGCTAAGTACTAAGACCTTCAGGAATACGCATTTCGCGCACACTCTCGGCAATAGATTTGTGTTCATCACAGCCCACAATCTTATTAACTTCATCTTTTGGTAATGGTCCAACATGCTCAATTCTTTCAGCTTTTAATTGAATCATTTTATCGTAGTTTTTCTGAATAACTTCAAGGGGTATTTCTTTGTTTTCCACGGCCTTTATTACTGCCTCTAATCCAATCTTATGTGATTCGGGTTCATTGCAATATAATAGTACATGCGCACCAGCCTTTAGAGACTGCACAGGAATTATTTTTCTGTCGTAGTGATTTGTAAGAGCCTTCATATCTAAATCGTCAGTGATTACTATTTTTCTAAAACCTGTTTCTTTGATTAAGTCTTGTAAAAATTTCTCAGATAAAGTCACAGGCCACTCTGGATCAATATTGTTAAATTTAATATGTGCTGTCATTACCATATCTACACGGGCGCGAAATGTTTTTTTGAAAGCCTGGATTTCGCGAGCTGATAACTCTTCCCAAGTTAAACTCTCTTCTGGCAAGGCCTCATGGCTATCGATAATAGTGTTGCCGTGACCAGGAAAGTGTTTAGCACAAGTGATAATGCCAGCATTGATGTAACCTCTAACAAGTGCAGATCCATGTTTTCCTACGATGTCTGGATCTTCACCAAGAGAACGGTCACCGATAAGTACGTTCTGTAAATTCGTTAATACGTCTACACAAGGAGCAAAGTCTAAATTTATTCCCACGGCATTTAGTTCTCGTCCCATGCACTCGGCGTATTTAAAAGTAAGAGCCGCAGAATCAAGGTCTCCCAGCTTGCGAACGGGAGGCCAAATAGTAAATGGTTCTTTTAACCTTGCTACGCGGCCACCTTCCATATCGATTGCGATAATTAGAGGAGCATTATTAGCAGATTTTAATCTTGTGTCTTGAATTTCTTGTATTAACGAACAAATTTGTTCTAAGGATTCAATGTTTCTACCAAATAGAGTTACTCCGCCAATATTATTTTCTGTTAAGAATTTTTTTTCTTCAGTGCTTAGGGTTTTTCCTTGCACACCGATCATCATGATATTGCCAACTAATTCATTTATCTTCATATCTCATCCGCATTAAGAAGTTTTCTTAGGATCTAGTATATCTCGTAAACCATCCCCAAGTAAATTAAAACCAAGAACTAAAAGTACAATGAACAGACCAGGAAATATACTTATGTGAGGTGCATCTAAGAGGGCCTGTCTGCCAGAGTTTAGTAAAGCCCCCCAACTAGGCACATCTGGAGGTACCCCTAAGCCTAAAAAACTTAAACCAGATTCAGAAATAATAGTGCCGGCCATGCCAAAACTTATTTGTACAATTAGTGGGCCCAATAGGTTGGGCCAAATATGCCATACAAGTATGCGAGGAACTTTGGCGCCAATGGCCCGTGCTGATTGCACATACTCTCTAGTTTTCAAATGTAAAACTTCGCCTCGTACAAGCCTTGCGTACCCTGTCCAGCCAGTAATACATAGAGCAAATATTAAATTTCTTAATGATGGTCCAAGTACAGCAACAACAGCGATCGCTAATAAAAAACCAGGAAAAGCATAAAGCATATCAATGATACGCATCAATAGTTGGTCAATTTTTCCGCCGTAATAACCCGCGATAGACCCAAAAATTAAACCTAAAAACATAGAGATGCCCACAACAAAAATGGCAACTAATAAACTAACTCTGGCACCAAAGACCACCTTACTAAACACATCACTTCCATTTTGATCCAGGCCAAAAATATGATTGGCAGAGGGCGATAGAAAACGCTGTGATAAATTCATAGAATTTGGGTCTTGCGAGCTAAACAGTGGAGCAAAGATTGCCATGATTAACATGGTTAAAATAATAAAGCTGCCCACATAAATAAAATAATATTTTTTATTTAATAATTTCATTCGTACCTAACTTTAGGGTTCGCCCACGCGTAGGCTAGATCAACCAATAAATTTACTAGTACATAAGTCACTGATATAAATATAATGCAGGCCTGTACCTGTGGATAATTGCGCTGTTGTATACCGCTGAATAATAGGGTTCCAACGCCCGGCCAATCAAAAATAGTTTCAGTAATTACGGTTCCTGTAAGGAGTGCCCCAAATTGTAATCCAATAATAGTTATGATTGGCATCATTGCATTTCTAAGGGCGTGTTTAAAATAAATAGTTCTCTCGCTTAATCCCTTGGATCTAGCTGTACGAATGTAATCTTCTTTGATAACTTCAAGCATTGAGGCCCGGGTCATCCGCAATAAAATTGATCCCAGGGCAAGTGCTAAGCTGATCGCGGGCAGAATTAAATGTTCAATGCCGCCCCTCTCACTTACGGGTAGTAGGTCTAACTGTATCGAAAAGACCAAAATTAACATTGGTCCAAGCCAAAATCCAGGGACCGACATACCCAAAAGTCCCACCGACATAATGATCTGATCAAACAGCGAGTGTTGTTTGACAGCTGCAATGGTACCTAAAGGAAGGGCAAAGAAAATGGCGATTAACATAGCGGCTATCGTTAGTTCGGCAGTTGCCGGAAAACGCTTTGCAATTTCTTCTACCACAGGCCTGCCGCTTTGTAGCGATCTACCAAGATCAAGACGAACAAGACCTTTTAAGAAATGACCATATTGGACAGCGATTGACTGATCTAAACCTAGTTCTTTGCGAAGAGAGATTTTTTCTTCTAAAGACGCTTGCTCACCAAGCATAATGTCTACGGGGTCACCTGGAATTAGGTGAATTAAAAAAAATGATATTGTGCAAACACCAAATATTAGTGGAATCGTTAATAATAGACGCTTGACGATATATTGTAACATTATTTTTTAGAAACCTCTGGAACTGTCCCAAATAAAGTTTTCAAAATAGCTTCTGGATATGGAATCTCTCCAACAGCTTCTTTTTTAGTGGCAACCCATTTTGTTGTTAACTTTGTAATGGGGTTATCGGTCTCCATGATGACACCTTTTGGATTCATATAACTATAAAACCGATTTTGCTTAAAATCGTTTAGAATTCGGTAGGTGTCATTTTTTTGCTCTAAAATTTCTACCTTACCCTTGCTAATTTGCCCATCTTCTTCAGCAATAGCCTCATAGTTATAGTTTTTTCCCTGTATAAGGCCGCGCTTAAGCATTTTTTGTGTTAAAAACGCCGAGAAAAATACATCTTTGTTAGGGTCAAGTTTGGTCTGAATTGTTCTTTTGGCCTTATCTTCAGTGATTGTACCGTACAAGACATTCTTTCTAACTACACTGTCTATTGTTTTTGTCTTTTTACCAACCAACAGGGTGTATTGATATGAAATAGGTTCTGACTTTTCAGCAGTTGCGTAGGCCTTTAAACTCTCTGTAATACTTCCGCCGGCATCATTGGTTTTGGTGAATGTGGTTATAATGAATTGGTTTTTATCAGAGATAAACTCTTCTCGTATTATGGCATAACCGATGTGTGATCCTGAAGATTCGATCTTTTGGTAGTATTCACTTACAATACTTGCGTGTACAAAGGTGTTTAAAAGTAGGCAAATAAAAAGCATGGGTACCTCACTAGGGTTAAGTCTGAGATGAAAGGAGGTATAAGTCAAAAAAAACTACTAGTCTTTTGTAGGGGATGCAGAATGAAACATACCTCTATTCATAGATTTTATTACAATAGGTTTATGCGCAGACAACACGGGCAGATGACCATCTTTATTGCTTTTATATTTCAGATTCTATTCGTATTTTTTGCGATGACTATCAATGTAGGTATGATGGTGCATGATAAGATTAATTTGCAGAACTCCATTGATCTGGCTGCATTTTACGGAGCTCAACGCCAAGCTGAGGTTTTAAACGTTATTGCCCATACAAATTACCAAATCAGACAATCTTGGAAGCTTCTTAGCTGGAGAATCAGGGCAATGGGTGATGTCGGTAGAGGGGGACACCCTGGACAAGGAAACCTTAGGGTCACATTTAATGGAAATGATACCGCATGGGCAGGAGCAGTAAGGGGTGTCGACTCTGACTTAGGAATTTGTGTGACTTTTGATAAGTGGACGTTTCCTAGATCAGTGGAGAATATTTGCGGTAAGGGTGGTAACAAGATTAGTGTGCCTGATATTCCACAACTGCAAATTGCGTTCTTTCCATGGGATTTTTTAACTCAAAATATTTTATCTGATCTTAGAGATGATTTTTTAGATCAATGTAAAGGGATGGGACAATACAATTTTTATATGGGAGTAAGGTGGCTTGGAACCTACAGAATGAATATTGGTATCAGGCAAAAGCTTATTAATAAAATGGCCGAATTTTTAAAGGACTTTAAAGATATTAAGGGCGAGAGCATTGAAGAGGGAATGCTAGCGACCTTTAGAGCGAATTTAACAAGAGCTAACCTGGAAAGCTTGGATAATAATACCGGTGAATTTCAAATTTTAAATTCGATGGCATCCGTTGAAAAAGACGATTGGCTTCCCAACGTAAAAATAATCCCTTTTGTGCCATATACAGATATTTTTCAGGGCGCTAGCGGGTGTGGTGGAGCGATTAAGCACGTAACCTTTCCTCCAAAAGATACCCCTGATGTTGCGCGGGGTCAGTATGAGGGATATGTCTACGAACCACCAAACGGCTCAGATGAAGATTTCCATTCTACAAAAGGTGTAGAAAAAAACCCGTGGTATATTACCTACACAGGCGCTAAGGCAACCACTGCGCCAAGAAAACCATTTTTTCCGTTTGGAACGCCAGTAAATTTAGAGGCAAGAGCATTCGCGCAGCCTTTTGGCGGAAGAGTAGGCCCTTGGTCAAAAAAAGCATGGTTGAGAGAAGCGGGGCATAAGCAAAGTGGGGATACAGTAGACAAACTTTTGCCTACCGAATTTACTGCTGGGAGTACATCGAACACTTTTGGTGTAGAAAATATTCCTAACTATTCTAGATTTCCAAATGATGAGATTGGTATTAAGTCAGCCGCAAGTTTAGCCACGTCACTTTTTACTAAAGGAACGAATCAAAATTTTAATGTAAAACTATATGATCATTTGCCCGACCAAGCAACTATTGATCCTTTGGCAAAAAAAGCTAGGTCAGATGACTGGCAAAGAAGATATGAGATTTCTGTAATTTCTCCTGATCTTTTTGATATTCAATATTACTCTATACAGCCCAAGTTTTACGAATCCTATCTTAAAAAAATGGAGCCGATATTTGACAGGCAGCTTGTGATGCCACTAGATTACGGGTCAGACGAAAATATTAAATTTAGCGTGCAGCAGCAGGTGGCAACGGCAACGGCGATTAGTGTGTTTAGACAGGCATACTTTATAATTAATAGTTGGGAGCAGGTCCTAACATCGTGGGTGCCCGCGGGGACTATAGATTACTCATTTCCCTCTGAAAAATTTGGAAAATGTCCCGTTGTCCCAGATAAGATTGCTACTGATAGCAACTGTATCGCAGGCGGTAGATCAGGGTATTCTGTTAAGATAGTGTCTAGGGGTTTTTTAAATAGTAAGGAACTATCATTGGGAGGAGACCCAAATATAAAGGGGCCCATTTTTAATGCTCCAGCAGATTTTTAATTTTTTAGCCAATAAAATAAAAGCATAGGAACTTATAAATGAAAACGATAAAGAATATTTTAGGTATTATGAACGGCACTTCGTTGGATGGAATTGACTTGGTTTTATGTAAAAAGACTGGCAATAAAAATATTTCCTATATGTCCCATGCGGGCATTAAGTTTCCACCCCTACTGAGAAAAAAATTATTAAGTGCTACGCAAAATACATTAACGTCAGGTGAAGCTAGTCTATTAAACCATGAATTGGGACGTTATTACGCTGAGTCCATAAAGAAAATAGTAAAACGTAAAAAATGGAAAGTTGATTTAGTTGGGCTTCATGGACAAACAATATTTCATAAATCAGGTAAAGCGAGTCTTCAAATAGGAGAGGCAAGTTATTTAGCACAAACTTTAAATTGCAGAGTGGTTTCAGATTTTAGGCAAGCAGACATTGCTGCTGGAGGAAGAGGCGCACCAATAGCAGGGATATTTCATCAAAAGGTTGTGGATACAAACAGAGCTGTTGCCCTTCATAATATTGGTGGCATATCTAATCTAACCTTCATTAAGAATAAGCGTGTGGAAGCCAGTTTTGATACAGGCCCAGGGAATTTATTGATGGACTCTTTTTGTCAAAAATATTTAGGAATCTCCTTTGATGAAAATGGGGGGCTGGCAAAAAAAGGATTGATACGCGTAGATCTTTTACTAAAATTACTTCGTCATCCGTATTTACAGCAAAAGCCGCCAAAATCATGTGGCCGTGAAGAGTTTGGCCCTAACTTTTTAAAGCGCTTTGATGGAATTATTAAAAAGATGAAAAAGCAAGATGTCTTGGCCACTCTCACTGAGTTTACTGCCCTTACCGTTGCGGACGCATATAAGAAAAATAAAATTCTCCCAGAAGTCATATATTTTTGTGGCGGGGGAGCAAAAAATAAATTTTTACTCAGTAGGATTTCGTATTACCTTCCTGAAATACAAGTTACCACAACTCAAGATTTAGGCTGGGACCCGCAACACATTGAAGGGGCGGCGTTTGCGTATTTAGCCCTTCTTGGTATCAACCGCGTGCCGGGTAATATACCGAAGTGTAGCGGAGCTAAAAGGCCAGTGGTTCTAGGAAAAATTACCTAGAGTTTATAAAATAAGTTTATCACGAATAGTGGTTCCAGGCTCAATAACTACGTTTTCAGAAACTACTGAATTAGTGATACTGCACCCGGCACCAACTTTTGCGCCCTGCTGCAGCCACACAAATCCATCAAATTCGGCGGATTCATCTACATCAACGCTTCCTTGTTTAAAAAGTAAAGGGGACTGCTTAAGTATTTCAGGAGTTATTTGTAAATACTTTTTTAATATTGATTTAAAGTGTGCAGATTCAGATAGTGCATCTACTTTATTAAAGACCTCTTGGTGTGCCAAAATATAATCAGCTTCGTTTCCTGTTTCATACCACTCACAGTTTATTGTCTGAACGGCCACGTGTTCTTGCTTTAAAAGAGGGGTTAGAGTGTCATACAGAATATTTGTTTCCTTTAAAGGGACTTGTTGCATGACCCTAGAGTTAAGGATCATTGTACCGACATAATGCTTAGGGCTAGCATTAGCAAAAGGCTGTTTTCCGAACCCAACTACGCGGTCCTCCTTGTCAACCCATACCGCACCAAATTTATTTCCGGCTTCTTTGTGATTCATCACAATAAGGGTAGCTAAACGCTCTTCTTCGTTATGTTTTTTGATAGCTTCTTCTAATGTATTATCAAACGGAAAGTAAACCTCATCGCCATTGTGCAAAATAAAATTTTCATTTGTATCTAAAAATTGAGAGGCCGCCTTGATAGCCCCCGCACTTCCTAAAATTGTTGTGGTCTCATCGCTAAAATGAATAGGAAATTCTGGTTCAGCGTGTTTGATGATTCCAGATTTTAATTCTGCAGGTAGGTGGTGTAGATTAAAAATATAATTTTTAACACCCATACTTTTTAGTAGCTCATAGCCATAAAGATATAATGGGATCCCTAGGAAGGGGAGCAGTGCCTTAGGAGTTTTATTTGTATGCGGCCTAAATCTCGTCGCAAGACCTGCAGTTAAGAACAGTGCTTTCATAGCTCTTTAAACTTTGGATGATTAAGAACCTTTTCTTGAAGCACCTCAGCTAAATACGAATACTTATTATTTTTAGTAAGCTCACTTAAAACCGTGTCAGTTGTTTTTCTTAAATATTTTAAATACCTAGTGTCACCTCTAGTATTATGAAAACTCGCAAAGCTGCCACAGGCTTTAAAGCATCTTTGAACGATTTGCGTCGAATAGATTTCATCAAAATGGGATCTCTCGACGCTATTTTTTGTAAATGCAGAGGCTTTAGAGAAGTAATATTTTAAAATTTCCTCTTGTATGCGTGGGTTTAAGTTTACGTAAGAGTCTTTTAATAGTGAAACTAAGTCGTATTGAATTGGTCCAAGCCTTGCATCTTGAAAGTCAATTACATACATTTTTCCCATTTTAAACATTAAATTTCTCGAGTGGTAATCTCTGTGGCAAATAACCTTTGGCTCATTGTGAAGAGCGGCAGAAATCTCTAAAAATGTTTCTTGTAATTTTTTAGATTCATTTTCAGAAAAAGTTATCTGTAAAAATCTTTCTAGAAAATGCTCTCTTGCATAGTTTAATTCCCAAGTAAATTTATCAACATCAAAAGCTATGTTAAATGCCGTACAGTCTTGCTTGTCGCCAGTGGCCACATAATGAATTTTAATGATTTCATCAATGGCTGATTGATAAAAAGGTAGTACAGAATCCTGGTTTGTAGATTCCCAAAATTTTCTTTCTAATGTTAGATCACCTAGATCTTCTAATAAAACTAAACCCTTTGTGGGCTCTTTTGCGATGACTGCGGGCACGTGCACTTTAGATTCTTGAAAATGATGAAGGACACTTAAAAATGGATAGTCATTATTATCAATGAAAGGCTCCCAGCTCATCAGAACATAGGAAGCGCCTTTATCAACTATGCGATAGTACTTACGGTCTGATGCATCGCCTGCTAAGGCAAAAACCTGAAAGGTATCAGATTTTAGGCTCTCTGCTAAAAAATCATTTAAATCACTCTGTATAAGCTCGCTCTTAGTTATTGCATTCATTCCTTAAGCCTATTGAAAATAGGGGATGAAAACAACAAAAATTATCAGCAGATATTTTAGTGTAGCTCGCGTGGTCTAAAAGGTAAAATATTTGATGCCTGCCCTAGTTGTGCCTCTAGGTATGTTTGCCTTTGTTTTATAAGATTTTTTTGTTCTTTCAAAAGATAAAGATCATTAAATACAAGCTCAATGCAGTCCTTAATTTGCAAAATGTCATTTGGCAGTAGGTTGTGTGAATTCATAATCTCAACAGAAACAATGGTATCTCTGGCTCGGTAAATAGGAAAAATAATAGAATCACTGTTAACAATAAATTTAGCCATTCTGTTGCGGTATACAGATTTAAACCGTTCGTCCCAATCAGGATCTTCTTCTCCATCTAGAGTGTTGAGAGTATGTATTTCCACGTCACAGTTGTAACGCTTTCTTAGAATTTCTAGTAATCTTAGTTCTGATCCATCAAGCATGTTTACCTCTCATCATATATTTATATCCAAAACTAGTGCCAAAAATTGGCAACTTTAGAAGATAATTAAATCTTCTAACTGAGAGCGGGGATGCGATGTGTTCGATTTAGTGCGAGGTTTTGAGAAAGGCTTACATGGTTGCTAAGCCTATATACAGGCCTATTTCTTCTGGCGTAAAACTCACTAGAAAAAAATTCATGCCTCTGTATAAAAGTTCTCTAGGCTTGTGTTTATATGTAAAAGCCATTTAATTAATCAAATAATTAATGTAGTTTTAGTCAACCCTGTAAGTGGAGCTAGTATGTTAAAATTTCTAATTGGTTCATTGGTTTTGTTGGCTGTACAAATGTTAATGAATGACTTTGCGTACGCCGGTGAGACGGGAACTCGAAATAGTGTTGTTTTAAGAGCTTGGACTTCGGAATCCCCTGTGACCCAAATGCTAAAAGAGAGCGGTGTTCTGAGGACATTTACGCAGTCACTGGTAGCTAGCTTATTACAGGATGATCAATTTAAAAATCTTACATCTATTAATTTTCAATCGATTCAAGAGGGTGACTCTAAAGATTCAATGGTAGTTAGGTTTACGGCAGTAGATACATCTTGGTCACACGTGGGCCCAATTGTTTTTGATGCCGAAGTGAGGTCTTTAAATAGTGGCGTGATTTTAAGTGCGACTATTACTACGTGGATGGCAAAGAGTGTAAGTCAAAGAGCGTTTAGTGATAATAGCCCTAGATACGATGTACCAAGAGCTATCATTATAAACTAATTATCTAGCGTTTCTACGCTTATCTAATTGGTATTTTTCAACTTTCATAATTAATCCAGCGCGACTAATTCCTAACTCTTTTGCAAGTTTAGATTTATTCCAACCGGTTCTTCTTAAGCCTTCAAGAATCATATCTTTTTCTAATTCTTCAAGAGCGTCTTTCAGTTTTCCATGAATCCTTGCGCCTTGCACCTTTGATTTTTCACCAACTTCTAAAATTCTAGGGGATAGCATTTCTGGCGTAAGTTTAGTTTCGTCGCCTGCTAGAACTACAAGTCGCTCGATTTCATTTTGTAACTCTCTGATATTACCTGGCCAAAAATGGTCATAAAGTTTCTCTAAGGCTTTTTTGCTCATGGTTTTTTTGCCACCACCATGATTTTTCCCCGAGGCTTCTAAGAAATGCTCAATCAACACAGGAATATCTTCTTTTCTTTCTCTTAGAGGAGGTACCTTTATATTAATCACATTTAAACGGTAATATAAATCCTCTCTAAAAGTCCCTTCATCAATCATCGCTTTTAAGTCTTTATTTGTAGCGGCTATGATTCTGACATCAACTCGTCTTGGCTCAGTAGCACCAACAGGAGTAAATGTACCTTCCTGTAGAACACGTAAGAGTTTTACTTGCATAGAGGGTGAGGTATCACCAATCTCATCTAAGAAAAAAGTTCCTTTGTCAGCGATTTCAAAAAGACCTTTTTTATCTTTTACAGCCCCAGTAAACGAACCCTTAACATGACCAAATAATTCAGACTCTAATAAGTTATCATTAAAGGCAGAACAGTTTTGCACTACTAATTGCTTGCTCTTTCTTGGAGAGTTGTAATGGATAGCTTTTGCAATCAACTCTTTACCTGTACCATTTTCGCCTTGCACCAGCACAGTACTTTCGGTGCTCTTGATTTTGTCTAACAACGAATACATATCTTGCATGGGCTTAGACTTACCGATCATATTGTCGTATTTGTATCTGCCACCCAACTCTTTATTTAACTGGTTGATACGATCGTCACGAGTTGAGATTTCTAAATGAAGTGTTACAACTTCTTGTCCTACTAAATCTACTAGTTCGCAAAAATGCTCGCGATCTTCTGATTTTAAAACTCTAATTTTTGGAATTGCACTATCAATTACCTCAGCGGTTGCGCCAAAAGCAGCCAGCCTCTCTCTTACTTCGGCGTGTCTTTTTTCTAAATTTTCATTGTCAAAAAAGAATCCCATGGCAACAACGGTTCCTAGAAAGTCATTATCAATAACGACAGGAAATACGGCGATATCAAATCCAGCCATTTCAAATTTTCTGATAGTATATTTTTTGTCAGTTTGTCTTAATTCATTGATGGCTTTGCCGATGGCTTCGGTGAGCATTTCTTTGCCAGTTTCTTTTGATAAGAAAAAATTAACAGCAGGGTTTGTATGGTTATACCCGTCTTTGCTAAAGCCTCTTAGATAGCCATTCTCCTCTGTAAATACCACATCTATGTTCCACCAAGAGCTAAGAATTTGTTTTAGCTTTTTAATTACATGTATGTGTTCAAAGTCATCCCAACGAATCATGATTATCTCCTCAAAGTACTCAATGCCGCGTGCTAGACAATATATTGCTGAGCAAAATCGGTTGTTTGTGTACAACTAGTTATCGTCAATTGTTTATACAACTTGATTACTAGTTAGAGACTTTACAGAGATTTGGACTAGACAAAGGTATTATGCCTTTAAGAACTTGGCTGTGTGACTAGACTTAAGGCCGATAAAATTTTGCAAGTTTCCTTGGTATAAAAGATCGCCTCCAGCTCCTCCGCCTTCAGGACCTAGGTCTATGATATAATCAGCGTGTTTTATGACATCTAGATTGTGTTCAATGACAACAACTGTAGCGCCACTTTCAACCAGTCGATTTAAAATTTTTAGTAATATTTCAATCTCTCGAAAGTGCAGTCCGGTGGTCGGCTCATCAAGGATATAAAGACATCCTTGATGCTTACTTATCGAAAATTCTTTGGCAAGTTTCAATCGCTGAGTCTCTCCGCCGCTAAGACTGGCAGATGACTGGCCCAATTGAATGTATTCTAACCCGACCTCACGCAGATATTGTAGGGGACGTCGAATGCTAGGAGTGGTAGTAAAAAAATGAATAGCTTGTTCAACGGTAAGGGTAAGAATGTCGTGAATATTTTTACCATCGATAGTGATTTCAAGAACTTCAGATTTAAAGCGCTTTCCTTTACATTCATCGCAAAGAATCTTTACCTCATCTAAAAATTGCATTTCGATGGTTTCATAGCCCTCGCCTCGACAGGTGGGGCATCTTCCTCCGTCAACATTTAGACTAAATGTGCCGGGCTTGTAGCCGCGCCGTTTGGATTCCTTTGTGTCAGCATACATTTTTCTTATGTCATCAAATGCACCCATAAAAGTAACGGGGTTACTTCGGGCATTTTTACCTACTGATCTTTGATCAATTAAGTTCACAGACTTTAGATGGTCTGCACCAAAAATACTTTTACAAGGGAGGCTTTCTTTAAATTCTACACCTAGCGCTCGTGCCATTAGAGGATAGAGGGTTTGAGTTACGAGTGAGGATTTTCCTGAGCCACTAACTCCGGTGACAACAATAAGTCGATTTAGAGGAATCTTAATATCTATATTTTTAAGATTGTGACCAGTGCAACCATACAGTTCAACATAGCGATCTTCATTAGTTGGTAGCACTCTATCTGGCGGTTTTATTTTTACTGTTGTGTCATCTAAAATATATTTTGCCGTTAATGAATTTTTATCTTTTAAAAAAACAGATTTATCACCCTCAAACACAATGGTGCCGCCGTGCGAACCAGATCCTGGCCCCATCTCAATGATGTAGTCCGCTGAATGAATTACATCGTGGTCATGTTCAACCACGACTAAGGTGTTTCCTTGTTCTTTTAGTTCGTGTAGTATTTCGATTAGTTTTTGGTTATCTCGTGGATGCAAGCCAATTGTGGGCTCATCAAGCACGTAAAGTACTTGCGATAAGCCCATCCCAAGTTGAGTGGCCAAGTGAATCCTTTGGTATTCTCCGCCTGACAATGTGCGGGTGGCGCGGCTTAGAGTTAAGTATTCGACGCCGACTCTAAGTAAAAAACTTAGGCGAGAATGCAGTTGTTTTAAGACTTCAGCAGAAATAGTTTTTTCTGCTGGCGTAAGGCGAATGGATTTAATAAAATCAAATAGATCTTGTAAATTAATATCAGAAATTTCTGCAATAGATTTTTCCATGATTCTTACGGCACTTACTTCTGGTTTAAGTCTTGTGCCATTACAGGTCTTACATAAAAAAGGGCTTTTGTAGCGAGCCAAAAAAATCCTGACATGCATTTTATATTTTTTAGTCTCTAAATATTTAAAATGCCCCATGATTCCATCAAACGTACCTTTACCATTCCAAATATCTTCTTTTTGTTTGTCATCTAAAAGGTTCCATGGAGTGTTTAAATCTATTCCCTCTTTTTTGGCAAATTTTCTGAGTTGGGCCTTTTCTGCAGTGGTTGAGGGCATATGAAAAATACTTACAGCCCCTTTTGCAATACTTAATTTATCATTTGGAATAACTTTATGTTTGTCGATCGTAAGCGTATTACCAAAGCCGCTGCAATCCGTGCAGGCTCCAACAGGAGAGGCAAAACTAAAAAGTGCTGGCGTAATTGTCGGCAAGCTAAATCCACAAATAGGACAGGCAAATCGTTCGTCTAACTTTAGATCTTCGCCATCAGTTGAGATCACATAAGCTTTGCCAAATATTTCGTGGTTATATTTTTGATAGGCCTCATAACAAGTTCTTAATGAGTCAGTAACTCGTCCTCTTGATTCTTCGTTGATCGCTAATCGATCTACGAGAATATAAAAACCGATTTTATTGATTTTTGTTTTAGGATTAATTTCAATGATTTCTTTAGTGGCTGTATTGTAAAGGCGTCCGTAACCGTCTTGCAATAGTTGGGCGAGGGCTTCTTTGGGTTTTAGTTTATTGCCAACGGGGCATAAAAAATAAACTCGCTTTTCAAGAAATTGTTTAAAAACTTTTTCAGTTGCAGTCCCAAGGCTGTCTGACTCGATAGGTACATTATGAGTTGGGCATTTTGCTTTTCCAATTTTGGCATACAGAAGTCTCAGGTAATCTAAAATTTCTGTTGTAGTGCCAACGGTTGATCTTGAATTTTTGACATGATTTTTTTGTTGTAAGGCGATAGCTGGCGGAATGTTTTCAACTCTATCTACATCAGGCTTGGGTGCTGTTTGCAAAAACTGTCTGGCGTAGTTTGAAAGGCTTTCGATGTAGCGGCGTTGTCCCTCTCCGTATAAGCTTTCAAAAGCAAGGGAGCTTTTTCCTGAGCCACTGGGGCCACAAATAACAGTAAATTTTCCTACAGGAATCTTAACATCAATATTTTTAAGATTATTTTGTTTTACACCAAACAGTCGTATCGAATCCATTTAGCGAAGGTAGCAAAGATATTAACATTTTACAAAAGAAAGCCATT
>JBBKWS010000025.1:0-8268 GCA_037969075.1 Bdellovibrionales bacterium
TCAAAAAAAATAGCTGAGTCTTACGACGGAACCCTAGAGATGAATCCAAATTCAGAAAGCACCGAGTTTGTATTAAGCCTGCCTAACAGCAATGCCAACCATGTGAAGTCGGCATAGCGACTAATGATTTTTTACTGAGATGCAGGACTACCTGCACCAGATGAAGACGACTGAGTATCTTTGATGCATGTACCGTACATCTTTTTATGTGCATCAACGATATTTAAAGTATCAGACTCTACATATATTATTCTTTCATCCTTAGTAAAATTAGAATAAGAAGAATCTCCGGTAGCAATCGTATATGTTTTATTACTTTTTAAATCATAAACTTTAACAACTTTTACATCAGACTTTGTTTCCTCATTGTACTCTAAATCTGAATAGGTCACATACTTTGTATCGCCATCTACAGTAGGATAAGAAAAAGACACTTTTGAAGTACGAGACTTTAAATCATTCTCTTGCGTACAATATCTACCAGCTCCTATCGAATAGACTTTTGTGCTATCACCATAGACGCCAGCAACATGTTTTCTGTCATTAGACAGAATAGGGTTAATCAAAATATGCATGGAAGCTTCATCTGACGTTAAAAAATTTCCTAGTTTAATATAATTGTCCACATCTTCTTCTGTAACATTACTCATAGCAGTATCGGCTTTGATGAGTTTTTTAAGAGAAGTTACATATTGTTCCAGACAAATATCACTACGCCTGTTTATGTTTTCTTTACATTCAACAATAGTACCTTTACCTGTTTTTATTAATTTTCCACAACCTTCGGCAATTACAGTAACTTTTGCATAACAAGCCTTCATTACCATATCAAGTGCACCACCAAAATCACTATTGCTTACAATTTCATCGACCTTCTGGTAATCCGAGAGCATCCAACTTTTTAAATGTCTTAAGTTCTCTGGTAAATCCATAAGGTTAGGACAAATCGTTTCGAGCTCCCCTTCAGCTTTTATTTTATCTTCTACTACTTTATATTTTTGCGATTGGAGCCTTGTCCAAGACATCACAGTGAATCCATCTTTATCACCACCTATAGAGTGGTAAAACTCATTGAGAGCTGTTTCTTTATAGACACTAGTAGCTTTGTCTTGTAATTGAATCAAATCTGAAACCCGAAAATATTGCGTGCCGCCATCATGGTAGGGAGAAGAAATAAATTCCCAATCAGGTTCTACTGGATAAGCTTCATTGCGAAGTGGCGTTTCGTATTTGCGTAAAGAGTATTTGCCACCGTCATTAACCACTTCATATAAATAGACTTTGTCTTTTTCGGTGTCGGTAACAATGAGATGCTTTCCATCTGGGCTTACTCTTACATATTCTAAATTCATATCCGGAAATGGAATTTTTATATGCTCAGGAATACACTTATTCTCAGAGGCAGCAAATATAAAACTTAAAACAAAACTTAATAATATCATAAATATTTTTTCAATTCCTGTTCCAAGGCTTTCTTGGTAAAAACACCAACCAAAGGTTTTGCGGACCACTTATTATTTTTATAAATAAACATTGTTGGAGAATGTAGATCCGACTTTTGCAAAAGCAATTCTAATGAAGCATTTCTACGGCGAAAATCCTTAGAAATGTGAGAAAAACTAGATGAGTTTAGTTTTTCAGGGTTATCATCTGCAGCCATCACTGCATGAAAGCTGTATCCTAATGACTCAGCGGTTTTTTTAATGGCACTAAACTCTTTTACAGAATATATAAATTTTGGTGACCATACATAGATCAATCCTAATTTATTTTTTTTCATTTTTAATTTCAAATCTTGGTCGCTAAAAAAATCTTTTTTGTTTTTTTCAAATTTAGCATTTAAAAAGTGATGTGAGCTTACTTCCTTTTTAACCATGCAAGAAGTATCAACTGTGTAATCTGTCATTGAATCTGGCTTGATGATCGATACTTTATCACCACTCTTGCGATTAATAATTTGTACCCACTCTCCTATGTTTGATGTAGGCGACCTTTTTACTATATCGCCGTCGGTACTAGATAGCTGTGTCCACTCACCTTTCGACTGGTGTTTTTGCAAAAGTTTATTGATTTCATTAGAACATTTCTCGCCGCTAGCATGTGCAAAAAAAGTAACGACCATTAGTAATTGCATTATCATACTTATAATATAACTTCTTATTTTTATCTTGAACAACAGAAATTGGAGCGAGAGACGGGATTCAAACCCGCGACCTTCGCCTTGGCAAGGCGACGCTCTATCAACTGAGCTACTCTCGCAATAAGAGATTCTTTTAATTATATTTAGGGCCCTACTAAGTCAAGATAGCCACCCATAACGCATTGCTTAATTACAGGTACGACTTTCTAGCTGCAAAGAAATCCCGCATGTATTGCCAGCCAGATATTAAGCTAAGTGCCAAGCTGACATAAATCCCAGCAAGTCCTATATGATAAAATGGAATTCCGTACGTAGTTTCATAAATCATAATTGTCGGTATTGTAACCATCTGTACGCCCGTCTTCCACTTACCCAATGAGCCTGCTGCTATCACAACATTTTCAGCCGCAGCGACCGATCTGAGACCATTGATAAGCGTATCACGAGAAAGAAGTAAAATGACTACCACAGGATGCAAACGCCCCATATACACAAACATAATCAAAATAGAAGACACCAATAATTTATCAGAGATTGGATCTAAAAATTTACCTAAAAATGATTCAGATTTATACTTTCTAGCAAAATACCCGTCATAGTAATCTGTAGCAGAGGCAATAATAAATAGTACCGCCGCTGTAAACCCACTAAAAAAATCAGTATCCATCATAAAATAAACAATAAACGGCACAAAAGCGATACGCGAAAGTGTAATGATGTTTGGAAGCTGCTTACGATATTTATCTGACATACAAACCTTGCCTAATGGATCAAGCCAACGTTAGAATTTTCCCTATGGGTGAGTCTCAATCTCTTAGGCGGTGCAGTCAATGAAGTTTTTGCTTTGTTTTTTTATTCTAGCAGCAAATGCCGAGACTTTACCCTTTTGGAAAGAAAAACCAGCGGTTTATCAACGCATCGTAGAAGATAGAGCCATTATTGTCTCAGCCAAAATTAGTAGTGAGGATGAGCAGAAAAAACTAAATATTGTTTCGGCAGGACACATTAAAACCCCACTAGATTTTACCTGGAAAAAGATTTTAGATTTCAATCAGTACGATAAAATCAGCGACCACTTTAGAAACATCCAATACGATCAAAAAACTCAAAAGCTTTTTTTAAAAGTTGGAGCCTTAGGGTTTTATGCAAACCTTTGGCTAGACCTCAAGCCTCAACACTCAGACACCAAAAAAACACTCGAATGGGAGTGTTACAAAGGTTCTTTTAAAGGAATGAAGGGTGTTTTAACTATTGAGCAATACCGTAAGAATATCACTGAAATTTCAATGCTTGCGAATTTTTCGGGTAAATCCATACCCATCCCCGACATCTTACTCAGGTTTGGGCTTGAACTGATTGGAAAGCAAATGGCCACTAAGATGCGTAACTATATAGAAGATGGCTATAAAAATGATACTTCTACTGACTAAACTTGATTTCATTTTTAAGCTGTAACATAGTGTTCCCATTCATCAGGAGAACTACATGGACCGTAATTTAGCATTAGAGTTCGTTCGTATCACTGAAGCCGCTGCCATTGCTTCCGCAAGGTATATGGGAAGAGGCGATGGCAACATCGCAGATCAAGCAGCAGTCGATGCCATGAGAAAAGCTTTTGACCGCGTAGACATGGATGGAACCGTTGTGATCGGAGAAGGTGAACGAGATGAAGCCCCTATGCTTTATATCGGAGAGAAAGTTGGTAGAAATAACGGAAACGCACCCAAAATTGATATTGCTCTTGATCCCCTAGAAGGAACTAACTTATGCGCAAATGGCGATATCGGAGCCACCTCTGTTATCGCGGTTGCTGAGAACAATTGCTTTTTACATGCGCCAGACACCTATATGAATAAAATTGCTGTAGGGCCAAGAGCAAAAGGTGCTATCGACATCACTAAAAGTCCAACCGAGAATCTAAAAAATATTTCAGAAGCTTTGAAAAAATCAGTAAATGAACTGACTGTTTGTATTTTAGATCGTCCAAGGCATTCAGAGCTAATTCTTGAAGTTAGAAAAGCAGGCGCCAGGATTCAGTTGATATCAGACGGAGACGTCTCAGGAGCTATCTCTACGGGCTGGGATGACTCTGGGATTGATGTTCTTATGGGAATCGGCGGAGCTCCTGAGGGAGTGATCTCGGCCGCTGCCATGAAGTGTATGGATGGAGATTTTCAAGGAATCCTAAAATGGCGCCACGAAGAAGAGAAGATGCGGGCCAAAAAGATGGGTATTGAAGATTTGGACCGTGTTTATAAGCTTGAGGATTTAGCTAAAGGGCCAGTTATGTTTATTGCCACCGGAGTTACAACGGGACCTCTTTTAAAAGGTGTGCGTTTTTTATCCGAAGGTAAAGCAATGACCCACTCAATAGTTATGAGATCAGCAACTAAGACAATCCGGACTATCGAGGCTACGCACTATCTGCACCAAAAAACCTGGATGTAGACATGGCAAATATTTCCATCCATTGCTTTAGCTGTAATACTCCACTCACATATATCGATAACGTTGGCTTTAGAGAGGAATGTACTAAATGTATGGCGGATGTTCATGCATGCAAAAATTGCGAGTTTTATGACACCAGCTCATACAACGAATGCAGAGAAACTTCAGCAGAGCCTGTAAAAGAAAAAGAAAGAGCTAATTTTTGTGACTTCTTTAAGGCTACCGACAGAATAAACGGTCAAAACACACAAACTGATAAAATTAAGTCAGCAGCTGAAGCTCTTTTTAAGAAGAAACCAAACTAACATATAGTTTTTTCGTTTTTAACCTTGGCTCAGCTAGCCTTTACGACTACCCTAACTACAATTAAAAACATCAAGGAGTACTCATGAGAAAACTATTAGGACTTTTATTTATTGGAACATTGGCTGTTAGCTGTGCGCAAACTAGCAAAAAGTCTACGGAAAAAGACGCTGCCGCTAAAGAAACAAAAGCTGCCGCAACAGCTACGGCCACAAAAGCCGGAGTCGGTGCTACCGAGTGTAAATCAGGCACAGACATCAGATCTATTGAAGTAAAGACTGCTGATGGTGCTTCTGAAGTTGTTTACACTAAGTTTGGTGAAGCAAAAAGCATTGCTACCGGTGGCAGAGAACATTGTGAAGCGATCAGAGATAGAGTTAAAGGAAATTTAGTCAACGCTGGATTTACTTGTAATTAATTAAATAAAAGCAGGAGGCAAGCTCCTGCTTTAGTTTTACCGAGACTTTAATATTGTCTTCCTGTGGCGCCATTGCCTTAGTATTTTAGATCTTAACTTTTTTATTAACTGCATTACATTGTTAGCCCTAGCATGCGCTACGAAGGCTCCCATCTTTGAATTAAATCTTAAATTACCTTCAAGTTGCCTGCCTTTGAATTTAAAAATCGAATGTGCCGTAGCGTCTTCAGGCATGTATTCACTCAAATCTTCAATAGTTTCATCTACAATTTCTTTTTGCTCTAAAGATGGATCAAAGTCCATGTACTGGACATGTCTATGTTGTAAGCCCATTTTCCCTCCTAGGTAACAAGAATGAAATCACTATTGATTCCATGTTTATATAGTCGCACAAATATTGGATTTAATTAAATCGATAAATACTTATTGATGATTCGATTAAATCGAAGTTTAATATTCTGGTAAGGAGTAGGTATGTCTTGGTTAAACTATCATCATCTAATGTATTTTAAAACGATCGCACAAACGGGAAGTATAGCTAAAGCTTCAGAAAAGCTCTTGATTGGTCAACCTGCATTGAGCGCACAACTAAAGACTCTAGAAGACCAATTAAACTGTGCTTTATTCGAAAGAAGAAATCGTGGCCTCTTTTTAACTGAAGCCGGTAAAGTTACTCTCAAATATGCCAATCAAATTTTTGATTTAGGTGCAGAACTACAAACAATTATAAAGGATCAAAGCTTCAGTATTAGTCCAACGATAAAAATTGGAGCGTTAGATAGTATCCCCAAATCTTTAATCTTAAACTTAGTAAATTTTATTCGTAAGCAAACTAAAGTTAAAATTAGATTACTAGAGGGAAGTGTTGACGAATTGTTACGTGAAATGTCTAGCATGCAAGTTGATGTGATCTTATCAAATTATTCTGGGATGAGTGATAATAAAAATATTTTCTCAAAATCACTGGGCAAAACTTCAGTGTCCTTTTATGGATCTAAAAAGTTTTTACCCTTAAAAAAGAACTTTCCTGAATGTCTAAACTCACAGCCGATCATCTTACCTACATCTCATTCAAAATTGCGACACGATATCGATCATTACTTACATCTAAATAATATCCATCCTCAAATTGTTGCTGAAACACAAGACACTAGCGTGCAAAAATCTCTAGGGATTGAAGAATTAGGCCTTTTGCCACTTCCCGACTTTTCTGCAAAAGCACTCGTGAAGGCAAAACATCTATATAAAATTGGCACCTTAAAAGGGGTATATGAAGAATATTGGTTGATTAGCCAACAACGAGAGATCGATAACCCAATTGTCTCAAGTATTATTGATAAGTATAATTTTACTGCTACTTAATATAAACTGGCCTACTTTAGTGTTGTTTTCAGAAATTGCTAATCACCAAATTCTGTCCGAATAACTCATTTTTTTAATTTTGTTCTATTAAATATGCATTATGATAATACATATACAAATCTAAATGCTTTTGTAGCTCTTCAATTAACTTTGTTGTACACCAAGTTCTTCTAAATAATCTATTTACATTAGCCCTAAACATCGCACAAGTATGGTTTAATGAAAACAGAGGATCTCTGCCCCCAGCTTTTAGTTCTCCCTGGCCTGTGACACAGCCCCTTCTTCCTTTAAACTGCTTATATTCAATCGTTTTAAAGTATTTTCTTACTAAAGCTGGGTACAGAGGGCTTTCATCACTTTCTATCTTTTTAATACTGGGGTATTTTTCTCCTATCCCGGTGAACACTTCATTCATTATAGCTATTCTCCCGTCGTGTCTTTTACCGTACTTTTTTAATGATTTCTTCACTAGTAACCCCTTAGAGGGCATCGAGCTAGCACGAGCTGCTAAAATCCTTCTAGTCCTCTTATCCACAACTATCATTATTGATACCGGTTTTAATTTTGTATGCTCTAAGGTTTCCATATGATCAAACTGGATTTCATCCACACCCTTAAAGCACTGGTCATTTTGCCTTATCTTTTCTGCTAAAAACTTAAACTTTCTAACAATTGTAATTCTGTGAACTCTTAATAACTTTGCCGCTCTTCTTTGAGATACTCCTGAGCATAATAGTTCAAACACCTTTTGGTTGATCCTTCGTTTATTTTGCCCGTAGAGTTCTGATGTTGTAGCAGAGGAGAAACTTTTTTTACAATCTAAGCACAAGTATCTCTGAATATATTTACTATCAGACTTTCTTTTAAAAAATCCGGATTTTATACATTGTCCGACCGAAGGTCGATCCAAACTACAAGAATAAGGGCATTTCATCATATAGCCGAGATGAAATACAAATTCTGAGCCAGTTTTAATGGGTTATCTATTTAAGATCTTCTTAAAAACAACAGTAAAGTAGGGCAGTTTATAAGTGATTCTACCTAATCCCAGCATTTTGCTTAACTAGATCCATTTGCAGCTTAAAGTACTTAAGGTACTCATCGGCAAAAGGGTCTTGTGGACTTGTATAAAAGGATGCTGGGGCTGCATACAGATCGTACGCCGTAGTCATAGTTAGTCGTGCAGGCGCAATATAAGAGGGGTTTTCAAGCTGTCCATATGTATTATTTATGATTGAGTCATAATTGATCGATACTGGCTGCACAATGCGCTCTCGCTCTAATTGCATCCACTGACTGTATTTAGCATCTTGGCCTTCGACATGCTTGTAGTAGGCGTCAAGATTCTGGTCCAAATAGTCGAGAGATGCACCAAATGATGTCATAGTAAAAGCCTGAATTGCGATTAAAAAAGTTAGTATCATATATATCTCCAACAAGAATAGGAGCAGGATATATGCCGCTTGAAATCAAATAAAATAGGGGATCACAAGTCCCCTACCCATTTTTGTCACACAGGTGTCTATTTTATTTATAGATCCGTCTCGTTAATAAGCTCGATCTTTTTATAACCAAGGTTTTGTAAAACAGGTATAAT